>NZ_JBKJWH010000149.1:0-105487 GCF_046716805.1 Mycetocola sp.
CCGCCGGTGGCGGTTTCCCGGGCGAAGACGCGGCTCCTCGATGCGGTCGGTCTGATAGCGGCTGGCGTCCGGGCTCAGGGAAGCCAGGAAGTCCTGAGCCTCGTGGAAGGGTGGGGTGGACGGCCCGACGCGACGGTGCTGACCACCAGCCATCGCGTGCCGGCAATGAACGCCGCCTTCGCGAATGCTGTGCTCATGCGGTCGTACGACTTCGAGCCAGTGGGTGCTGATGGCGCCGACGGTAAGCAGATTCCCTCACACATCACGGGGACGACCGCCGCGGTTGCGCTCGCCGTGGCAGAAGCGTACGGAACGAGCGGCCGCGAGTTGCTTACGGCAATGGTGTACGGAGACGACCTGGCCGCGCGTCTGGGTCACGCCGCAGGTTTCGACGTTTATGGCGGTGGCGACAACACGGGCACCATCAACGTGCTCGGCGGCACGGCAACAGCCGGCATCCTCATGGGGCTCGACGGGCATGGGCTGCGCCGTGCGCTCGGCCTTGCCATCAATCAGCTCGGTGGCACCATCGACAACATCAACGACAAGACCCTCGCGTTCAAGCTGCCGATCGCCCTGTCGTCGAGAAACGCTGTCTTCTCCGCCGAGCTCGCGGCGACCGGATTCGGCGGACCGAGCGATCCGATCGGTGGGAGGTTCGGGTTCCTCTCTCAATGGGGTAACGGGCGCTCGGGCGATGGCATCACCGAAGGTCTCGGCTCGGCATTCTTCGCCGACGCCGTGATCAAGCCATGGCCGACGTGCCGGGCGAGTCAGGCATCCCTCGACGCGACAGTGCAACTCATCGAGCGACACGAAGTGCGGCCAGAGGATGTCGACCGTTGCGTCGTTCACGTGACGCCCAAGACCAAAGCGGGATTCGTCGGCCAGCCTTTCACGGTTGGTGAGAGCCCCGAGGTTTCCGGGGCCTTCAGTATCAGCTTCGCGGTCGCAACCGCCCTGCTTCACGGCACGGTGGAGCTGCAGCACATGGGAGAACCTCACATGAGCGACCCGCAGCTCGCGGCGATGCTCCAACGGGTCGAACTTGAGGCGTCTCTTCCTCCCGACGAGGTACGCACTGCAGAGGTCGAAGTATGGCTTCGTTCGGGAGCCCGCCACCGTGTGCGGGTCGAGCAGGTCCTCGGCGACATACATTTTGCACCGCTCAGTGACGAGCGCATCACACAGAAGTTCTACAGCAATATCGCCTGGAATGGTTTGATCGATGAGGCCGAAGCGCACCTGATTCGCGAGATGGTGCTCGGCATCGACGATGCTCACGACATCAGCGCACTGCCCGCTCGTCTCGCTGGCAGCGCTGTTGAGGCCGCTGGCGTCTGAAGCCGAAACCGCCACCCGCGTGGAGAACATCAAGCGAAAAGTGCGCTGTGTGGGGAGCCAGGATGGCTTCCCACACAGCGCTTTCCGCTAGTGGCGTTCTCCGAATCAGGCGTTCCGGAGATCCGCCGAGGTGTATCGTGCGAAGTCGCGGCGCGCAGTGGTCCGGAGGGTTTCGGTCACTTCTTCCGCCGCCGCCTGCAGAGCGCTGATCCACTCGTGAACCGTTGTGGCGTCAACGGCGCCGGGGATGTTGCCGAGGCGCAGGACCAGCCCGGAGTTCGCCTGCTCTGGAGCATTGGGGTCGAAGACGGGAACGACGACGCTCGCGAGGTCGATGGAACGCTCATCCACACCGATGGAGCCGCCGAAGCACGCCCGGCTGGCGGCTATCGTCTCTCGAACGGCCCGGTCGCGGGCAGGCGTCAGCTCGCCGAAAGCGTATTCCGCCAGGGCCTCGCTGAGCGCGGCGTAGGCCGACGGATCGGTGTCAAGACGCGAGATCGCATAGCCCTGTTCTCTGACCCGGGCGGCACCGTCGCGGTAGCCCGCGATGGCCTCCTCATCATTCCGAGGCAAGACCCGGGCGACCCACTGTTCGATTTGGTCTGCGCTCCAGGCGACGGCTGCTTCGCCGAGCGGGGGAATGAGCGGGATGCGCACGCCGATGCGCTCATCCACTTCGGTGTTCCGTCCGTAGGACGTCGCACCGATCGTCTGGTCGATTCCGCTCACCTGCACGAGCGCCGCAGCGGAACCTCCGAAGCGTGTTGCGAGTTTGTCGAGTTGTGGGCGAGCGGCCTCGGCTATGCGCACGGCTGAGATGAGCGACTCATCGACGTGTGCACTCATGCCCGTTGTGGAGAATCCGCCGTAACCGCCCTGGAAGTACAGGAGAGGCGTGATGGGTCTCGCGACGGCGAGTTCATCCACGGCCACCAGGGTGATGAAGTGGTCGCCCGCTTCAACTTCCTGAGTGATTCGTCCGTGGATGTGAGCGACCGCTCCGTCGATCTGTGGAACGCCGTACGGTGACAGGGTCCACGCGACCTTGTTGAACTTTTCCGGATCTTTCGATGCGAGTGTGCGGCAGGCCTGGATCTGATCGTGCGCAAAAACGCTGATGCAGATTGCGTCCGAGTTGCGCAGCTTCGCATAGGTAGCGGAGGACGTCATGGGCATGAACGACACAAGCGGGGGTTCGAGCGACACCGAACTGAATGTGCCGACGACCATGCCGACAGGTTGGTCGTCGATCATGGCGGCTACCATGACCACTCCGGTGGGGTAGTGGCCCATGACGTCACGGAAGGCGCGCGGGTCGATGGTGGGCAGGGCTGCTGCAGGGCTCTTGGTCATGGTTCCTCCTTGATTGGGCGACGTTGCCACCAGTAGGTGCCTGTTCCGCAATGATACTCCGACTTTGCACTTTTATGCGGAGAATATATTATTAGCTGCGCGCTGCCATCAATTTTCCTGACGAAGCACCACAGTTCTTTCGGGTGGCATGAAGGAACCCGGTGGCACACAATGGACAGTGCACCGCGCACGCGTCCCGGATCCCGGCCGCCGCCGCAACTGAAAGGCACCTGACATGGCAACGAAGCCCGCTCGCCGAATGGCATTGACCACGTTTGTTATTCCTGCTGGTCACCACAAAGATTCCTGGCGCCGGGAAGACAGTCGAATCGAGGAGGTGCCGGGTCTCGAATACGTCGCTGAGCTGACGCTGATGGCCGAGGCGGCCAAGATCGACGCCGTGTTCTTCGGCGACATCGCGAACGCCAACCCGACGTTGCGCGGCGATATCAAGACCAACGGCTACTTCGAGCCGATAACGACGCTCGCGGCGCTCGCGGCCCGCACGACGTCCATTGGGCTCATCGGCACAATGTCGACGTCGTTCGAGAGCCCGTACACCGTTGCCCGGCAGATAGCGGGACTCGACCACATGTCCGGGGGACGTGCGGGCTGGAACCTTGTGACGTCCTTCGACGGATTCCAGAATTACGGCTTTGAGTCCATTCCCGAGCCTGCGGAGCGATACCGACGAGCGACTGAGTTCGCCGAAGTGGTCATGCAACTCTGGGACTCGTGGGGCGATGATGCCGTCATCGCGGATCGCGACAGCGGAAACTTCATCGATCCATCGAAGGTTCGGAAGATCAACTATCGGGGTGAGTACTTCTCGGTCGAGGGCCCCATGCCCGGCCCGCGCTCGCCGCAGGGCCACCCTGTCATCGTGCAGGCGGGCTCGTCGGGCCCTGGACTGGAGCTCGGAAGTTCCGTGGCCGACGCCATCTACACTGCTCAGCCGGTCAAGGAACGGGCTGTCGAGTTCTATGCTCAACTCAAGCAGATGCTCGTCGCGAAGGGGCGGAATCCGGAGCACACGAAGGTGCTGCCGGGAATTCTGCCGATCATCGGTGAGACGATGAAGGAGGCTGAAGAGATCGCTGCTGAACTGGGATCGTATGTGAACCTCGAGCACGGGAGGCACCAGGTTTCGGCCGGCCTCGCTGGCGTCGATCTCTCGTCCCTGGATTACGACGAGATCATCCCGGTGAAATGGCTGAGTGAGGATCCGGGCCTGGGGAGCCGGTATCAGGTCTTCCGCCGCAAGGTTGTCGATCAGAAGATGACCTTGCGTGACCTGATCATCGATATGGCACGGTCGGCGGGGCACCAGTGGATCATCGGGACCCCGCAGATGATCGCGGACAACATGGTGGAATGGTTCGAAGCGGGTGCCTGCGACGGGTTCAACCTGAACTCGCCATACAACCCCGGGGGCATGAAGCAGATGTGCGAACTGCTCGTCCCTGAGTTGCAGAACAGGGGCTATGCGCGCACCGAATATGAGGGCACGACCCTGCGCGACCACCTGGGACTGCCGCGCCCCATTGCATAGCCGCGCTGAGCGATCCACGCTCACAAGCGTTCGCCGGTGGGCACCGGGGAGTCGGGTGTGGTAACCGGGCATCAGCGTTTGGCGTGGCGTCTCTCAGGGCGCATAATTCAGGCAGGCACCCCAAGCCTCCGGGTTGAGCCGCAAAATCATGCCTCCGCTGAGGCGGTTGTGCCTGTCTGAGACTCCACGCCATAAATGTTGCTTAATCTGTCGATTACACGTTATTGTTCATTTTATGCATTCTCGGGTTTCTGAGACTGCCCGTCCGTTCTCAACGAGGAGACAAAGTGACCATGAAGCACAACTCCCGCACATTCCGCATCACTGGCGTGATGAGCATCGCAACTATCGCGGCCATGAGCCTTGCAGCTTGCTCCAGTCCGGAAGCCCCACAGGCTGACGCGGCCGGTAACGAAACGGCTGAGCTCACTGTTCTGCACGCACCGATCAACTTCGAAGCGGTCTACATCGCCGAGCAGGAGGGCTTCTTCGACGCAGAGGGTCTCGACGTCACGATCGTGCCCGGTGGAACCGCCCAGGACAACCTGGGACAGCTGGCTGGTGGCTCCGCAGACATCAGCATCGTCTCGTGGGACGCTGCGGTGACCGCAACGGCCGAGAACCTGCCGATCAAGGTGATCTCCGGCAACGGCATCATCAGCACCGAAGTAGACACCTCTGGCGTTTTTGTACGCAAAGACAGCGGCATCGCCTCGGTGGCTGACCTGGCGGGCAAAACCATTGCTTTCAACTCCGTGGGCTCAGGCGGTAACGTGCCGGTGCTGCAGGCTTTGCGGAAAGCCGGCGTTGGTCCCGAACAGGTCACCCAGGTCGCGATTCCGTTTGCCAGCATGCAGACCGCGCTCGAAAACAGCCAGGTTGACGCGGTTTTCCCCTCCGACAGTTTCTACTCGCAGGTCAAAGCGGTCGATGGATTCGCCGAGATCTCGAACCCTTCACGCGAATACCGGGGCGGACTCGGCATCACACTCTGGGCAGTGACAGACCCGTGGCTTGCGGAGAACGCTGAGACCGCGCAGAAGTTCAACGACGCGATGAGCCAGGCCGTCGACTTCTACAATGATCCTGCCAACCTGAATGCCATCTACGAGGTGCGCGCCGAAGTAACCGGTCAGCCTGTGGACGACGTCAAGGGCCCGCTCGTGGAGTACTCGCTCGCGATCGACCCCAAGGTATCGCAAAAGACAACGGATGCACTCAAGGAGTTCGGATTCGTGGAGAACCCCAAGAGCGTCGACGAGATCCTGTGGACGGAGGCGCCGCGCACCTAAGCGCGGCGGTCAACATGACACTTGAAATGCAGGGCGCCATCCCAGCCGCTGTCAAGGTGAGACGCGGTGACAGCAATCCGAATTGGGGACTCACTCTCCAACGAGTCCTTGCTCTCATCATCATCCTCGCCCTGTGGCAGCTCGCGGTAGCCGTCGGAGTGCTGCCGTCGATCACACCTGGAGTCCTCGACGTCTTCCTCGCGATCGGAACAGCGCTGACGATGCCGGCGTTCTGGGCGGCACTCGGACAGACCCTCACCGCAGCCACGACGGGCTGGTTGATCTCGTGTGTTCTCGGTGTCGTGTTGGGGCTCCTCATCGGCACGTTCCGGCCGCTCGACCGCTCCACCTCAGTGGTTGTCGAGTTCGGCCGGGCGTTTCCGACCATCGCCCTCATGCCCGTCGTCATGCTGATGCTGGGCGCCACCATGACGATGGAGATCACCATGGTGGTCTTGGCGGCCGTGTGGCCCGTGCTCGTTCAATCCATTCTGGGTTCGCGTCGGCTGGACCCCTCGATCGTCGACACTGTGCAGATCTTCCGCATCCCGCGGAGCCTGTGGTTCCGGCGAGTACTGCTTCCCTCGGCGTTGCCGTTCATCGCCACCGGTGTTCGAATCTCCGCATCGATCTCGATCCTCGCTGCAGTGGGCGTTGAAGTGCTGACGCAGGTTCCGGGACTGGGGCGACTCATCACACTCGCGCAAGAGGCCCAGCGCTGGGATATGGCCTTCACCTATCTCTTCTTCGCTGGGCTTTTTGGGTGGGCTATAGCCACCCTCCTGGCCCGCGGCGAAAAATCGCTCCTCGCATGGAACAGGCAGAGCGATGACTGAGCGGCGCACGGCGAAATCTGCGACTCGCACTGGTGCCGAGCGGAACGGAGGGCTCGTCAACATGAAGACCGTGACCAATACTCTCTGGTGGCTCTGGCTGCCCGTGCTGCTCATCATCGTCTGGTGGTTCGCTTCGGCCAACAGCACCAACCTGTTCGTGCCGCCGCTTCAGAAGATCGTTCAGAGCATGATCCGTGACTTCGGCAACGGTCTCCTTCTGACGGCGATGATGACAAGCCTCGCGAACCTGGCCCTCGGCCTGCTGATTGCGATCGTTGTCGGGGTCGTGCACGGCCTCATTATCGGTGAGACAGCGCGACTTCGGCTCATTCTCGATCCCTTCATCCACTTCTTTCGCTCAGTGCCGCAGTCAGCACTTGTGCCACTCATCATCGGAGCATTCGGAATCGGGGCGGAACCCAAAATTTACGCCGTCGCTTTCGCGTGTGTCTGGCCGATCATGCTGAACACGATCGACGGCACACGGGGCGTCGAAGTGGGCGTCCGACAGGTCTCGCGGGTCTTCGGGATTCCACGGATGCTGTACTTCCGTCGAGTCGTGCTGCCGGGCGCAATGCCGCAGATCGTCGCCGGAGTACGTGTGGCGCTTCCCATCGGCATCGTGGTCATGGTGGTCAGCGAGCTGTTCGCCTCCAACATGGGCCTCGGGTTCTACATCCTGAACTCCTCAAGCACCTTCAAGATCCCGGAGACCTGGGGCGGGGCGCTCCTGGTCGGTGTCATCGGGTACTTCCTGGTGCTCGTGTTCGCGCTGTTCGAGAGGCGCCTGCTGTCTTGGTACTTCAAGTCGGCCGCCCGATAATCGCGAATTCGCACCGACTATTCCAACTGTAAGGAGTCAATCATGACGATCCCAGCAAGCATCCACACCGGTTCGCTCAAAATCTCCGGTGACGTACTCCTCAAGGTCAACAACATCGCGCTGGGGTACGGCGAGGGTACAGCCGAAAAGCGCATCGTCGATGCCCTGAGTTTCGACGTCGGCTACGGCGAGTTCGTCTCGATCGTAGGTCCATCCGGGGTAGGAAAGACGACGCTGCTGCGCGGCCTTTCCGGTCTTCTCAGGCCAAAGGCCGGCAACGTCGAGGTCGACGGGCACGCCGTCAACGGACCGCATCCCGACATCGCCGTGGTCTTCCAGGACTATTCGCGTTCGCTGATGCCGTGGATGAGCACCAAAGAAAACGTCGCATTCCCCCTGCAAGGTCGCGGAGCCGGAAAGGCCGAACGCAACAAGGCGGCGGAGGAAGCTCTCGAAGCTGTCGGGCTCGGCGGCCAGGGGGACAAATACCCCTGGGAGATGTCCGGCGGGATGCAGCAGCGCGTGGCGATCGCACGAGCGCTCGCCTACAACGCGAAAGTGCTGCTCATGGATGAGCCGTTCGCCTCGGTTGACGCGCAGACCAGGTTCGACCTTGAGGATCTCGTCATCGATCTGCGGGAAAAACTGGGTGTGACCATCATCCTCGTCACCCACGACGTTGATGAAGCGATCTACCTCGCCGACAAAGTCATCGTGATCGCCGAGTCGCCGGCCACCGTCGTCGATGTGATCGAGACGGGCTTCGGAACCCAGCGCGACCAGGTCGCGACCAAGGCAGACCCTCGCTTCCAGGACGCCCGTGGGCGCATCCTGACGCGGCTTCGCGACAAGCACTGACCCGTACGACAGAACGAGGCCACCCGGCGTGATCGGGTGGCCTCGTTCTGGTTGTGCTGCCGGGTGCTCAGTGGCCGCATTCAACAGCGAAGGAACCTGAGATCGGGTGTGAATCCGGACCCAGGCCCCCTGCCGTCGATTGTGGTGCTTATGTCGCGGCCACGGCCTCAGGCGCCGGGAACAGTCCGTGTGAGCGGAATTCGGTGAAGTCGTAGATCGACCACTTCGTCGCCCACGCGAGGTTGTCGCGCGGCCAGACGATCGGCGGACGCTCATCGTCATAGATGTGCTCGAGATCGGCATAGAGCTCGACGACAGCACCCGTGGGTTCGACGTAGTACGCGGCCATGTTGTGGCCGGCGCCGTGCCGGACCGGCCCCATGAGAAGCCGAAGGCCGCGCTCGTGGAGCCGATCGCCGACTTTGCCGAGCTCTGCGATCGACTGTACCTGCCACGCGTGGTGGTGCAACCAGCCTTTGCCCTTGATGAGCGCGATGCCATGGTGCTCCGCGTTGCAGCGGAGGAAGTATGCGAAGTCGTCGCCGATGACGTCGCTGATGCGGAAGTCGAGAGTGTCGACGAAGAAATTGAGCATCGCCTGAAGGTGCTGCGGGTGCAGGTTCACGTGTCCGAACCGATCGGGAGCGTGTCCGCTCGGCATGATGTTCGCGCTGTGCGGGCCGATGTAAATTTCGAAGATGAAGCCCTCTGGCCCGATGAAGGCAAAACCGTCTTCAACTCCAGCGTGGAGCGGCGAATCGGAGACGACGGGATAACCGGCATCTCGAATCCTTCGACGGGCCAGGTCGAGCCCCGATCTTCCCGCCGCGATGAGGCCGATTTGCCCGACGCCGTGCTGCGGGGCATCGATGTAGACCAGCTCATGGTGCTTCCTGGCGGCGGACGACATATATACCGCGTTGCCGCTCCGAGCCGTCTCGACGAGGCCGAGGATGTCTTTCGCGTGCGCCGTTGACGCCTCGATATCGCTGGTGTGGAGGGAGATGTAGCCGATCTCGCTGATTACGCCGAATGCCATGGTGCTCCTGTCGCCGGTGACGGTGAGGCGCATCACTGGACCTCAGATTGTGCAAAGTTTAGCAATAATGCACTAAAAGGGCCAGCGGTCGAGTTTGAGCTCCGAAGCCCGCTACTTCGACGAACCGTTGGTGGCTTCGGGGAGAAGGCCGGCTTTCATAATGAGCTCCATGGTGGCGCTGTAGTGCTGTCGGAGCAGTTTTCCCGCAAGATCCGCATCGCGGTCGGTCGCGGCCTTCAGGATCTCCCGGTGCTCCTCTTCGATGTCGCGGCTCAGGAGCTCCTTGGTGGGTACGGCCCAGCGGCGATACAGCGAGTTGCCGTCGGCAAGGGTGGCAGCGAGTTCCACGAGGACGGGCAGGCCGCATGAGGACAGGAGCTTCGCATGGAAGTTGTCGTGGGCGAGGAGCCATTCCTCGGTGACGCGCCCTGTGCCATCCTCGGCGTGGCGCGGGGTGCGCTCGAGGGTGTGGTGCGCCGCGTGGGCTTCCGACTCCCACTGGAGATTCCCGCGTTCGATCGCAAGCTTGATTCCAAACTCCTCGGCCCGGCACCGGAGCTCATTGAAATCCCGCAGCTCATCGAGCGAGAGCGTCGGCACGAAGAAGCCCCGATTCGGCTTGAGCTCGATCAGTCTTGCGCCGGTCAGTCGGGTCAGCGCCTCACGCACGACGGTGCTACTCGTCTCGTAGTGCGCCGAGAGCGCAGCGAGCTGGAGTTTTTCGCCCGGGTGCCACAGCCCCACGAGGATGTCTCTTCGGAGTCGTTCGCGCACCTGGGTGCTCAGAGTATCGGAGTCGCCGCGTCGTGCCATATATGCAATATAGGGCTATTAGATCTTATTTGTTCGATAAAATAATGCATTACCTTCTGTGAATGCACAATCGAGGGTATAGTGAGCGCATGTCCGTGTTCCGGGCGCAAGCAAACAGTCGGTGTCAGAGAGGACATTATGCGATACGTCAGCTACAAAACGACCAGTGGTCAAGCGACCTGGGGCATCGAAGAGGGCGGCAACCTCTTCGATCTTGGGCCGAGCGGTCTTCAGGTAGCTGACACCCTGCGCGACGCCATCATTGGCGGCCTCCTCGGAGCCACGCCCTCCTACGCCGATGCTCCGACCCAGGCCGAGGAAGGCACCGAGTTCGTTCCCGTGGTTGGTGGAGCGCCGAAGGTGATCTGCATCGGCGTGAACTACAAGACGCACAAGGAAGAAACGGGCCGCCCCGACGTGCAGTTCCCGACCGTCTTCTCGCGCTTCTCGGACACACTGTGGCCACACGGTGCAGACGTGACGATTCCCGCCGAAAGTGAGCGGTATGACTACGAAGGAGAAGTTGCCCTCGTGATCGGAAAGTCTGCCTTCAAGGTCTCTCGCGAGGACGCCTTCGACTACGTCGCGGGCTACGCGGCCTTCAACGATTTCTCCGCCCGTGACTGGCAGCGGCACACAGGACAGTGGATTCCTGGAAAGAACTTCCCCGAGTCCGGCACATTCGGACCGTACTACGTGCCCGCTTCCGATATCGAAGACATCGAAGCGCTCGAAATCACGACGCGCGTCAACGGCGAAGTGCGCCAGCAGGCAAAACTCGCCGATCTCATCTTCGACATCCCGGCACAGATTGAATACGTCACGACGTTCACCAAGCTCGAGCCAGGCGACATCATCGTCACGGGCACCCCGGGCGGCGTAGGCATGTTCATGGACCCACCAACCTTTCTGGCCGACGGCGACCTTGTGGAAGTTGAAGTCACCGGTCTCGGCACGCTGACGAACCGGATGGTTCAGGGCTGATTTCAACTGACCGATGACATCGGTCGATCGGTTGGCGTTCATGCAAGGAGGCATGGTGGAGAAACGAGATTCCGAGCAGGCACAGGTCATTGTGATCGGCGCCGGCCCTATTGGATTGGTCACAGCACTACTCCTTGCTGACGCCGGCGTGCGGACGACTGTCGTCGAGCGGGCGGAGGCGCCCGGGGACCTTCCCCGCGCGATCAGCCTGCAGGACGAATCGTTCCGGGTGTTCGAGCAGCTGGGAATCGCGGATGCGCTCAAGGTCGAATCGTTGCTTGACACAGGAAGTCGGTACATCGGGCTCCAAGGGCGACTTCTTGCGGAGGCGAAACCCGCACCCTCGCGGATCGGGCACCCGGCGAAGACGCAGTTTGACCAGCCGATTCTTGAGCAGTTGTTGTTTGACCGCGCGGTCGAGCATCCCGGCCTCGAGCTTCTCCTCGGAGCAGAAGCGACGGCACTCACGCACGACATCGACGGCGTCATCGTGCACATCAACGAGCGTGGGGTGCCCCGGCGACTCGCCGCTGACTGGCTTGTCGGTGCAGACGGTGGTCGGAGTTTCACCCGATCTGAGCTCGGCATCAGGCTTGCGGGCACCACGCAGACTCAGCGGTGGATCGTCGTGGACCTCTTGAACGAACAGAAGAAACACGAGCCGTTTGCCGAGTTCCACTGTGACGGCAAACGCCCCTATGTCCTGGTTCCGGGAGTGGACGGTCGCTTGCGGATCGAATTTATGCTCTTTGACTACGAAGACGCCGACAAGATGACATCGCCGGATTCCATCCGCGAACTCATCGTGCCGGCGTTTCGCAGTGAGCTGGCCCCCGAAGATGTGCGTCGTGCCGCGGTGTACGTCGCACACCAGCGAGTGGCGCTCACGTACCGCTCGGGACGGACGTTCCTCGCCGGCGACGCTGCACACCTCATGCCCCCCTTCGCCGGCCAGGGCCTCAACGCCGGGGTCCGCGACGCAGCCAACCTCGCCTGGAAACTCATCGAAACGGTCAAGGGCGGCGCCACCGAGCGGCTACTTGACAGCTACGAGATTGAGCGGCGCACCCACGGCGCCAGGATGGTGAAGATATCCCGTCGAATCGGTGCAGTCGTCATGGCTACCAACCCGGTGGCCACCCGGACTCGCGATGCGGTCGTCCGGCTGGTCAATCTCGTACCCCGTGCTCGCCACTACCTGGCCAATATGAGGTTCATCACGCCGCCCGACTACTCTCTCGGCGTCGCCGTCTCGCTGCCCGCAGCCGGGTCACCCTTGCCGGGAGCTGAGATCGGGCGAGCTCTCAGCCAGCCGACGGTAAGAGATGCCGACGGCAACTCCGCGGGTCTCGACGCCTACCTCGGTCGAGGCTGGGCGCTGATCGGCATCGGAGTCGACCCCACGACGGCCGGCCCGTATTGGAGCGGAATCGAGGCGGCACGCATCCAGCTGCTTCCCCCTGGTGCCGCGCTACGGAAAGCCCACGAGGGCGCCCTCCAGGTCTCGGAAACCGTGCCCGCTCTGACCGCGACGAGTCCGGAGGAAGCGGTGTTCATCGCCGTAAGACCGGACCGCTACGTCGCCGCCGTGTTCACGGCGAGCGATGAGCAACGCGTGGTTGCGGAGCTGCGCACATTCATCGACGATCGAGTCCGCTCGGCTCGTCGTCCCACAGCTGAACTCATCTGAGCGACCCTACGTCTCAGAAGCACGATCCATGAGGAGCAAGAGATGACCGCGAGCCTGACACCAGTGCCGACGTCCGCAAGTGACGAGCAAGACCGCTTCGGCGACCTTTTTTGGGTGGACGAGTACCCGGAGATTACCGAGACCGACGACGAGCTTCGTGCGTTCGTCGCGAAAGCGGAACTCCCCGTGCTCCTCGCTTCGCTCGCGGCGGCACTTCGCGACACGAGCATTCTCGAACCGGGGCTGGTGCCACCTCTCCCGCCGATGGGGCCGTACCTCGAGATGCATGGTGGCATGACGCCCGAGCAGCAGGAACGGGCTCGCGAGGTCGGGCTCGCCGGCCTGAAGCGGCTTCGTGACGAAGGCATCCGCCACGTGGACGTGTTGCCGCAGGACATTGCCGACGCGATCCTCGAATGGTTCACCGACGGACGCACACGTGACGCGGGTTTCGCCGGGCAGCTCAAGCACGAGCTCGACCTGGCCCCGGATAAGAACGGGCGCCCCGACTGGAACTTCGGTGACCTCGCTGGGAAGCGCGAATTCGAGGTGCTGATCGTCGGCGCCGGCATCTCGGGCATCGCCGCGGCCTGGCGCCTCGAGGAGGCGGGTATTCCTTTCACCTGGATCGAGGGCGCACACAGGGTCGGTGGCACCTGGTGGAAGAACGACTACCCGGGCGTCAGACTCGACACGCCGACCTACGGTTACAGCTTCTCCTTCGCGCAGAAGACCGACTGGCCCCACCAGTTCGCGCAGGGCAGTGAGGTCCTGGACTACCTCGAGGACGTCTTCACGCGCGCCGGCTGGGATGAGACCACAGTTGAATTCGAGACCAAGCTCCTCAGAGCTGTCTTCGACGAAGCGTCTGGGACCTGGCTTGCCACGACACGGACCAACGACGGCGACGAAACGACTCGCCGCTTCCACGCCATCATGACCGGGGTCGGCCAGCTGGATCACCCATTGATCCCCGAGTGGCCAGGTCAGGAAACCTTCCGGGGCGCTCAGATGCACTCCCAGGAGTGGAATCACGGCGTCGACCTCGTCGGCAAGCGAGTCGCCGTGATCGGCACAGGCGCGAGTGCCTACCAGATCGTGCCGGCGATCGCCGACGACGTCTCTGAGCTGTACGTCTTCCAGCGAAGTGCTCCCTGGATGCTCCCTGCACCGACCTACCACGAACTGATGGGCGAGGCGGCGGAATGGCTGCACGCCACGGTCCCGCACTACGGCCACTGGTTCCGGCTCTGGGTCACCGCTGGCGGGATCGACGGCCGGCTGCACATCGCCAAGGCGGAGGAAGGCTGGGAGGGAGCTCCCCACAGCGTGTCCCGGGCGAACGAAGAGTTCCGCCAGACAGTTGTCGAACGCTATGAGCAGCAGTACGAGGGGCGCCCTGACCTGCTCGGGGTGGCTGTGCCGCACTACCCGCCGTCCGCGAAACGGATGCTGCGCGACAACGGTGTCTGGGCTGCCGCACTGCACAAGCCGCACACGCGAGTCATCTCAAGCGGCCTCGTCGAGTTCGAACCCGATGGACTTGTCACCGGAGACGGCGAGAAACTCGACGTTGATGTGGTGATCTACGCGACAGGATTCCGCCCATCGGACTACCTCGACCCGATCGAGATCGTCGGCCGGGGCGGCCTCGAGATTCACGATTACTGGGGCGGCGATGCGAAAGCCTTCGCCGGCATCACCGTGCCGAACTTCCCCAATCTGTTCATGCTGCTCGGCCCCAATACGGGCGGTGTGGTCGCTGGTGGGCTCCACTTCATGATCGAGCGCGCCGCCGAGTACGCGGTCAAAGCGATCCGGGAACTCGTCGAGCGGGACGCGAAGGCTCTCGATCTCAAACAGGAGGCGCTCGACCGCCACATTGCCTGGGTCGACGAGGGCAACTACTCGATGACCTGGGGCCAGCCCTATGTGAAGACCTGGTACAAGAACCGGTTCAACCGCGTTTCGCAGGTGTGGCCGTTCCGCACGAGTGAGTACTGGCTCATCCCCGAGCAGGTTAACGCCGAGGACTACGAGTTTATCAAGTGACTGAGGCTGATGGTGCGCGGGGTCGCGTAGACCTCTGTCTGCGGTACGGCGAGCGAACGAACATGTCCGATCGCTTCTCGGAGATCAGGTTGCTCGGGCTCGATCTCGATCCGGAGGAGCCCCTCGCTTTTCCGCAGAGACCGGGTTCGCTCAACGCATTACTCGGGGGAGCAAACGGGGAGATCCGTCAGAGCGAGGACGCCTTTCAGGTGCGCGTGCAAGCTCCGGAGGAAGCGAAGGGCGCACCGGTGGTCGTCTTCATCCCCGGGGGAGGATTCCTGACCGGCACCGGGAACGCGCGCTGGTTCACATCGCCCGAACTGGCCGACCGTGCCGGCGTCGTGCTGGTCACCGTCAACTACCGGATCGGTGCGCTCGGTCACCTGGGGCCAACGACACGACTCGCCGACTCCCAACGCGGCCTGCGGGACATCGTCGTCGCGCTACGGTGGGTGAAGGAACACATAGCCGCTTTCGGGGGAGACCCCGCCTCGGTCACCTTGAGCGGTGATTCGGCGGGCGCCTGGTACGCTTTCGCGCTGTCGACCTTCGAGGAGACACGAGGGCTGTTCGGCCGTGCTGCGCTTCTCAGCCTGCCGTGGGAACCGCCACTGGAGGCCGGCGCCTACACCGAGCGCCGTGACCTGATGAGCGGCGAACTGGCGGAGGTCGGGGGACTCCGCGACGCCGCCTGTGAAGCGGTCCTGACCGCCCAGTCCTCGCTGGCAAGGGCGTACGCCGGCCGAGGGATGGCTCTGATGCCGGCGGTAGCAGACGGTATCCAACGAGACCTGCACGACTACGCGTCTGCAGCCAAGCGCCTCCACATTTCTGAGCTTGCCCTTCTCAGCTCGAGCGAAGAGGCCGCCGCCTTCCTGTTTCAGGCACCCGACCAAGCCTTCTCTCCTGAGAGCGTGCACGGCTTCATCGGTGCAAAATTCCGGGACCCGGAGGCGGTTTCGGCCTGGATCACCAACAAAAGACCAGACGCGACGCCGAAGCAGCGCATGATCGAAGCGATGACCCTGCACCAGTTCCGCCTGGCGAACCTCGAACTGGCGGCTGCTGCAACCGCGGAGGGAGTGACGACGTACGTCGCGAGCTTCTCTGTTCAGAGCCGACTGACCGGAGCCTTCAGCCCGCACTGTTTCGTGTTGCCCTTCCTCTTCGGCGAGCGAAGCGGCTGGAATGATGCCCCGATGCTCGACGGGCTCGATGATGACGTCTTCTCGGGAACATCCCGTTCCCTGCGTGAGTGGTTCCTCGGGTTCGTCCGTGAGGGCATCCCACGCGTGAACGGCGAGCGGGTCGCATCCTTTGATCCGGGGCGTCCAGCCAGGCTGGAATTCGATGGTGGCGCCGTACGCTCGGAGCCCCCCAGCGAACTCGGACTCATAGTACTTCGTTAGCCACACCCGGCCGCCGCCCTGTGAAAGGGACTCGATCTTTCGCAGATGGTCGATTGCGCTTGGACTGTCATCCCATTGAGCGCAGACCGATCGTCGGAGTCTCAGCCGGCAGGGTGTCGCCCACGTTCCGCCGGCGTGTGCCCGGCTGCTGTTCCATCAGGAGCTCGGCGGCGCGTTCCGCGACGGCAATCACCGCGATGTTGATGTTCGCGCTCGCGATGCTGGGGAAGATCGACGCGTCGACGACGCGCAGCCCGGAGAGCCCTCTGACCCGGCAGAACGGATCGACAACGGCCGCCGGATCATGCTCGGCGCCCATCCGCGCGGTCGAAGACAGGTGCATGACGTCCTTGACCTGACCGAGTAGCTCGCTGCGGGTGCGCGGCACGACGGGGTCTCCCTCGCGCAGCGCCACGAATTCGGGACGCTGCAAGAGATCTTCGGCGCGCGCGAGCCCGTCCAGCATCCGCACGTAGTCCGTCGGGTCGCTGAGAAGCCGCTGCTCAATGATGGGTTGGGTTGCAGGGTCGGCATCCGGCAGCCACAACGACCCCCGAGAGAGCGACTGGTTCAGCTGCACGGCGAGCCCGGCGGTGTCGTTGCCGAACCAGTAGTTATGGTTCGTGGCGAGGATGACGACGTCGTTGCGGCCCGTGCCCGGCAGCTCGCTCGAGAACCGGATGGAAACGTGCGTCGGCCGCATCCCCGGCGGAACGACTCTGTCTTCTCGCGGGTGGAACTGAGCGAAAACGATGGCGTGGTCTTGTGCACCTTCGCCGACGGGGAGGTCCGCCAGTACCGGGATGCCCAAGCGAGAGAGCTGGGCGGCGGGTGCGATGCCGCTGCGCATCAGGATCGCGGGAGAATGAACCGCGCCTGCAGAGAGGATGACCTCGCCGCCCGGCGCCAGGCGCACGCTGCTGCCACCGAGCAACCGGACAGAGCGTGCAGTCGACCCCTCGAACTCCACCCGGTCGACCTGCGACCCCCCACGAACCTCAAGGTTGGGCCTGCCGCGTGCAGGGTCGAGGTACGCGTGGTTCGTCGAAATACGCCGAAGGTCGCGCGTGTGGTTGGCCGGGTACCTGCTTCGTCCTGTCGTGTTCGGGCCGTTGTAGTCGTCATTCCAGCCGTAGCCCAGGGATTCGCCAGCCTGGTCGAGTGCGACATCTACGTCCCCCCACCCGGAGCGAGCTTCGCGGTAGATAGGAATGGGGCCGTCGGACCCGTGGAAAGGTGCATCCGGGTAGTCGAGGTCCGTTTCCAGACGGTTGAGCACTTGCAGCATCGCCTGGTAGCCCCACCCGTCAGCACCGCTTTGCTCCCACCGCTGCCAGTCTCCTGGCTCCGGTCGAGCGGCGATGAGACCGTTGACGCTCGAGCTGCCTCCCATCCCCTTCCCTCGGGCGTACAGCATGGCCGCGCGCTCGGGCCGGCGCCTGGCACGCACGTCGGTCCAGTAATAGTCCGGTTCCATCTCATGGGACGGCGCCATCGAGAGGCCGGTGCGGAGGGTACGGTGACGGAGAAACTCCGGGATGTCCTCTCCCCGGTAGTCGAGTCCAGCCTCGAGCAGGAGGACGCGGCGAGACACGTCGGCGCTGAGCCGATTGGCGAGGACCGCTCCCGCTGTCCCTCCGCCGACGATGATGACATCCCATTCCTCGTTCATGTGTCCTCCTTGACATTTCTGCTGAACAATCTTGCTTGCACCTGTAAGTTACTGTAGCTTACACATGAAAGGAAGGTGGCTGCCGTGACCGATGTCGATCCCCGAATCACCCGCACGCGTACCGCGCTCATCGCTGCCGCTCTGGGGCTGCTGGAAGACGTTGATGTCACCGACCTCACTGTGGCGGCGGTAAGCGCCCGAGCAGGAGTGAGCCGCGTTGCCTTCTACGATCGCTTCGGCACCATGGACGCCCTGCTCATCGCGGCCATGGAAGGGGAGCTGGACAGGGTGCGTGAAGCTGCTGCGGCTCTGGCAGCGAGTGTTGGCCCCGCAGGCTCTGAGCCTCCCGCGGACCTCGTCGAGGTCTTCCGTGTGATCGGGCAGCGCTCGGCGCTCTATCGCGCGATGCTGGATGAGACGGGCAGCATCGCCTTCCTTCACCGCATGCGTGAGGTGCTTCGCAGCGCGGTCGCCGCGTCAATGCATCGGATACCCGGTGCGGACGAGTGGCCCGTGGATAACGAGGCCTACTACGACTTCATTGCCGGCGCCACGCTTTCGGTTGTCATCGGCTGGCTTCGCCGTACCCCGGCCCCGGACGGAACTGAGATGGCGAGACAACTCTGGTGGCTCATCTCTCGCCGGACAGAAGCAATCGCCGCATTCCACTGACCCCGACAGCAAGGAGACGATGATGTACCTGGAAACAACCACGCCGACGATGTCGAACGCCGAGATTCTCGCCCGGCCGATCAGGTTGCTCATCGACGGTGCCTGGGTCGAGGGCTCCGACGAAGCAATCGACGTTCACGATCCATCGACCGGGCAGGTAATCAACACTTTTCACGGTGCGTCTCAAAACGACGTGGATCGGGCGGTCCGAGCGGCACGTCGTGCCCTGGACGGGAAGTGGGCCAGCATGACGCCGTCGGTGCGTGCTCGGATGCTGTGGCGCCTGGCCGACGCGCTCGAGGAGCGCCTAGATGAATTCGCACTCCTGGAGACGCTCAACACGGGCAAGCCGCTTCGGCTCACACGCAATTTCGAGATTCCCCAGGCGATCGACATCCTCCGGTACAACGCGGGCTGGGCCACGAAGCTCAACGGCGAGACACGCGACGTGTCACTGCCCGGTGAATGGCACACCTACACGATGCGCCGACCGCTCGGGGTTGCCGGACTGATCGTGCCGTGGAACAACCCGCTCATCATGGCCGTGGCGAAACTCGCACCAGCGCTCGCCGCCGGTTGCGCGGTGGTCCTGAAACCCGCGGAACTGACACCGGTGACTGCGGCGAGACTCGGTGAGCTCGTGTGCGACCTCGGGTTCCCCCCGGGAGTCGTGAACATTGTGCCTGGACTTGGCTCCGTAACCGGGGAGGCCATCGCGACGCATCCTCTAGTCGACAAGATCTCGTTCACCGGATCGACCGCAGTCGGTCAACATCTGCAGCGCACGACTGCTGCGAGCCTGAAACGGCTCTCGTTGGAGCTCGGCGGCAAGTCGCCCGTGCTCATCTTCGCGGATGCCGATCTCGATCGGGCGATTGAAAGTGCAGCGCTCAGCATCTTCAACAACTCCGGCCAGGTCTGCGCCGCCGGGTCGCGACTGTACGTGCAGAGTTCGGTGGCGGATCGGGTCATCGAAGGGATCGCGGAACGGGCGAAAGCGCTCCCGCTCGGTGGCGGACTCGAAGAGGGTTCGATGATGGGGCCGCTCATCTCCGCCCGTCAGCGCGAACGGGTTCTGGGTTACATCGAACAGGGCCGGGAACAGGGTGTCGACGTGGCAGCAGGCGGTTCCGCCCCCGATCGCCCCGGGTTCTTCGTGCAACCGACCGTGCTTACCGGAGCCACGTCTGAGATGTCCGTCGTCACGGAGGAGATTTTTGGTCCCGTGCTCGTCACGCAGACTTTCGAAGCCTCCGACGACCTCGACGCGATCGTCGGTCGAGCCAATGATTCCGTCTACGGGCTTTCCTCATACGTGTGGACACGTGACCTGGCGCGCGCGCATCGAATCGCCCGACGGTTGGCGGCAGGCAATGTCCGTGTCAACACCTACTCGGGCATGGATCCGAACATGCCGTTCGGAGGTTTCAAGGCTTCGGGTTACGGCAAGGAAAACGGGCGTGAGGGCGTTGAGGCGTACACCGACCTGACGTCGGTGGCGATGTACATCGGCGGTTGAAGATCCGTCTCCACACTGCCATGTCAACAGTATTGCGGGCCCAATGGAGGGCACGCACGATGAGAAAAGGACACACAAGTGAGACGACAGAAAACCACAGCAGCAGGAGTGCTCGCCATTGCGAGTGTTGCAATGCTCGTCACCGGATGCGCCGGAGGTTCGGCGCCGGCCGCGGAGGTGAAAGAAGAGGGTGGCGGAAAGGACGCAATAACGATCATCCACGCCCCCGTCAACTACGAACTACCGTACATCGCCGAGAAGCAGGGCTATTTCGAGGAGGTAGGGCTCGACGTCACGATCAAACCCGGAGGAACCCCGCAGGACAATCTGGCCCAGATCATGGGTGGCTCAGCAGATCTCACGATCGTCGCCTGGGACACCATCGTCACGGCGACGGCAGAAGGTATGCCGGTGCTCGCGGTCGCGGGCCAGGGTGTCGTGAGCGACACGATTGATACGAGCGGCATCATCGTCCGAGACGACAGTGGTATCGAGTCAGTCAGCGACCTCTCGGGCAAGACCATCGCCTTCAACGACCTCGGTGGCGGACCGCACATCGTGACGATGCAATCTTTCGAAGCGGCGGGACTGGCGACCGACGACTTCGAAGCGATTCGGATCCCATTCGCGAGCATGCAGGCGGCCCTCGAAAACGGACAGGTCGACGCGGTCTACCCCTCTGACAGCTTCTACGAGCAGATTTCTGCCGTCGAGGCGAACGCCGTCATCGCCAACCCGACGCGGGAATTCCGTGCCGGCCTTCCGATCACGCTGTGGGCCGGCACCGAACAGTGGCTGGACGAGAATCCCGGCACTGCAGACCGGTTCATCCAGGCCATGGAGAAGGCGGTCGCGTTTTATGAGGACGAAGCCAACTCCGACGCTGTCATCAAGATTCGCCAGGAGGTGGGTGGAATCTCGGCAGAGCAGGCCGCTGCCATGAAGACCGAGTTCGGAATTGCCATTCCCTTCGAAGTCACCCAGTCCGTCACCGACGCGCTCGTACAATTTGGAGTGGTACAGAACGCGGAGGGCGTCAAAACGTCGAAAGAAGTTGTCTGGAGTGGAGCGCAAACCGCCGACTGACGGCGTCGCCTGATATCGCCAGAGCAGGCAAACTGAACGGCCGGGCACACTGCCCGGCCGTTCAGTTTGTGCGGGATGCAGCGCACCGCGGAAGCGCGAGGGAGTCAGCACTTGCGGAGCCGGGCGGGCCATACGCCCTGTTTGCCCGGCGAGAGGATGCCGTTCGGGTCGAGTGCGTCCTTGAGCTTCTCCTGGAACCGGAGCACAGCGTTGTCGTTGAACGAGAACTCCGCGGCGATGTCATCCATGTTGTCGATGTGCCCCCGGTACGGTGTGTAACCGCGTCGTGCTGCCGCCTGGCGCACGGCCTCGTAGAGGGCGCGAGCCCGGCCCAGCTGCTCTTCGTTTCCGTTCTCGAAGAAGATCATGGTGACGTGCACGAGGTGACGGGCGTAAACGTGATAACCGATGTAGAGATCGAAGCCGTACTCGGTATAGAGCGCCTTGACCTCGCCGTAGAAGTCGAGGACCTCTTCGCCGCGGGCAGGGACCAGCGGGGCAATGTCGATGTGCCCGCCGTCCTCGGCGTACCAGCCGATGGTGTCGAGCGGCTTCAGCGTCGGTACGCCCGCCATCGTGGTCTGGTCGGCGATCGCGATGTCTTCGTACGAAACAGAAGCGCCATCCTGGCCTTCGTAGACGCGAATATTGAGCGTGAATCCCGGCAGGTCGAAGGCCTCCTCGATGATCCGGATGCGCTCTCGGATCATTCCGGGTTCGCCGTACAGGGCGAATCGGGCGTTCCAGTGACCGATCCCCATCTTTTCCTTCATCTCCTCGACGACATCGTCGGGGATGGACCCTTCGCCGGTGTACCAGCGCGAGCGCGGGCCGTTCATCGTGCCGGCACGAACCACGTTGCCGACGAGGCAGTTGTTCTGGAAGACTTCGCGGCGCCGAAGATCGGCGATGCGATCGAGGAGCAGCGGGAGATCTTCGACGCGGTCGACCTTGATGTCCCCAGAGACGAACACCTCGGGCCAGGGCATGAGCCAGATTCCGGCGCGGACGACGATACCGAGCCCCGACTGGGTGAAGAGCTGGTCGATGTTCGGGCCGAAGCCGCCCTTGAAGACGTTGGCCAGGGGGCTGTCTCCAAGCGCCCACATGCCGGTGCGAAGGAGCGACCCGTCGGGCAGGACGACCTCGAGGCCGCACAACTGCTGCACGTGGTCACCGTACGGTGACATCCCGTAGCCGCGATCGAGCGCGTTGCCGAGGACGGAACCCCAGCCGAGGGCAGGGACCGAGACGAAAAGCGGGAGTTTGTTCTTCTGGATGTGGTCGAACAGATTGAAGAAGGTGACGCCCGGTTGAATCACGGCGTACGCGAGCTCGGGGTCGACCTTTTCGATGGCGTCCATCCGGCTCAGATCCAGCACGACCTGATCGCCGGTGCGCGGCGCGGCGCCTCCGTAGCCCAGGTTCTTGCCACGGGAGACTGTCCACAGTGCGGTTCCCGTCTCGTTCGCGAGCCGCACAAGTGCCTGCACGTCGTCGACGCTGGCGGGTCGGACGCCTCCCGCGCTGGCACGGCCGGTGTGCAACGGATACGGGTCGGCGTAACCCGCTTTGGTCTCCGGCAGGATGACGTTGTCTGCACCGACAATGTCGGCGGCCCGGCTGAGGAAAGTGTTGATATCGGACATGGTTCTCTCGACTCGGCATGGCCTCACTGAGGCGCAATGGCTGCGGATCCTGAAGGACCCGCTTCTCCATTCATGCTCGAGCATCGTCACGCTCATGTAAATCGTCGAATACAGGCTAGGTTCGTCAAGAGAATTGATGATGATTGGAGTGGGCGTGGACATACGCGGGAATCCCAATGTCACTCTGCGGCAGCTGTGGCATTTTGTGACGGCCGCCGAAGCGGGGACGATCAGCGAAGCCGCGCGGAGGCTCCACATGGCGCCCTCCGCGATCTCGATGTCGCTGTCGGAACTAGAACGACTCACGGGCTCACAACTCTGCGTCAAACGAAAGGCACACGGCCTGACATTGACCTCAGCCGGCCAGGTGGCCTTCGCGCAGGCGCGCCAGATCCTCGACCTGGTCGACGAAATCGTTCACTTCTCCGGGGACGAGCGATCCCAGGTGAGAGGGCCGCTGACGGTCGGCTGTTACATGCCTCTTGCACCCGCTGTCATCCCGCACATGCTGCGCGCATTCGCGGAAGAGTGCCCGGGGGTCGACGTGAATTTCGTCGAGGGGTACCACGACGATCTCCAGGAGCAACTCCTCGCTGGCGCGATCGATGTGGCATTCCTTTACGATGCGGGTCTGGACCCTGATATCCGCACAGTGTCCCTGCTGTCAGTGCGGCCGTACCTGTTCCTGGCTGACGATCATCCGCTGGCTGCGCGTGATGACGTCCGGCTTGCGGACGTGGCGGAGGACCCGCTCATCCTTTTCGACGCAGCCCCCATCTCAGCCAGAGTGCTCGATCTGTTTCGCGACGCCGGTCTGACCCCCGAGGTGCGCCACCGATCACGCAGCTACGCGACCGTTCGCTCTCTCGTCGGTGCCGGAATGGGCATTTCAGTCCTCTTCCAGCGGCCGAAGCTCGATCTTTCGTATGCGGGGCTCCGCGTCGTGTCGAAACCTCTCGATGTGGGCGCTGATGTGGCTGCGCCATTCGTCGCGCTTGCCTGGTCTCGCGGAATGCGTCCGAACGCGCGAACCCGCGCGTGGCTCGAGGTTGCCGTTGACAGTTTCCGTGATGAGGACGCGGACTGGTGAGTCGGTGCTTCGCCGCGGGTTCAGGGCGTCCACCACGGGCGCAGCGGCAGGTCGCCGGTGTCACCACGCTCGCCCGGACGGACCGCCAGCACCTGGTGGAGTTGGATGCCGTTGGTCTCGAAAGCGAGCCGTGATCCCGCCATGTAGAGACCCCACACCTTCGCGGTGGCAAGCCCCACCTCGGCGACGGCTTCGTCCCAGTGTTCGACGAGGTTGGCGCACCAGTCGCGCAGGGTCAACGCATAGTGGGGCCGCAGGTTCTCCTCGTGCAGCACTTCCAGGCCCACATCCTGCGCTGCCCGGATGATGCGGCCGGAGCCGGTGAGTTCCCCGTCCGGGAACACATAGCGGTCGATGAAACCGCGGGCGGACGGTTCGGATCGGTTGTCCGGCCGGGTGATGCAGTGGTTGAGCAGGAGCCCGCCGGAGCGCAACCGGGACTGCAGGAATCGGAAGTACGACGGGTAGTTGCGCACTCCGATGTGCTCGAGCAGGCCGATCGACGAAACCGCGTCGAAGCCGGTCTCGGTGATGTCGCGGTAGTCGCCGTGGCGGACCTCGGCGAGGTCGTTCAGGCCGTCTTCGGCGATGGCCTGCTGGGCCCAGGAGGCCTGCTCGGTCGACAGCGTCACGCCGGTGGCGTGAACGCCGCGCCGTGCTGCGAAACGCACCATGCCGCCCCATCCGCATCCGACGTCGAGCAGTCGGTCGCCCGGTTTCAGCCGCAGCTTCTCGAACACCAGCCGGTATTTGTTCTCCTGTGCCTCGTCGAGTGATGCATCCTGGCGTGGGTAGTACGCGCAGGTGTACGTCATCGATGGCCCGAGCACCCACCCGTAGAAGGTGTTCGAGACGTCGTAGTGGTGATGGATGGCCTCCGCGTCGCGGCTCTTGCTGTGCCGGAGACCCTCGGCGACCCGGCGCCAGCGCGGCGGTGCTTCCTGTGGCGGCGGCGCGATCGGGCGCAGGTGCTCGAGGCCGATGGAACGGACCACCTGCGTCATCACGTGTGGCGGCGGGAGCCGGAAGACCAGACCGTCCGCGAGCGTCTTGAGGAGTTCGTACGGGTCACCGGGGTGCACCCCGTGCACATCGAGGTCACCGGCGATCCACGCCCGGGCGAGGCCCAGGTCGCCCCGACCTGTCGCCAGGTAGGTCAGACCGCGCGGTGTTTTGAGCTCCACCCCGAAGGTGGCATCCGGTGGGCCGGCCGCACTTCCGTCATAGGCGGTGAATCTCAGCGGGAGCCGACTCCCCGCGAAGATTTCGAGGATCTCGGCGACGGTGAGTTTCGGTTCCTTCGCCGTTCCGGCCGCACGTTGCTTGACTGTCATCGCCGTCGCACCGCCTTCGCATAGAGGTCCAGGAGACGGCGGTCGGGATCGTATCGTTCCTTCGCCCGGGAATACACGTCGCCGCCGTAAAGCTTCTCGAATTCCGCCGGCGAATAGTAGGCGTCCGAATACAGCGACTTGTGCCCACCGAACTCGCTGACTTTCCGTTCGATCAGCCGGTTCGTCTCGCCCTCGGTCGACCCGACCGGCACGGTCGACCAGAACCCGACGTTGACGTAGGTCCGGTGCGGCCGGAGGGGATAGAGCGGCCATTCGTCGTCGTCTCGCAACCGCAGCGGGCACAGCCAGATCGGCTGGATCGGCACGGTCCCCAGGAACCAGTCAAGGAATTCCGCGGACCGTTCGATCGGCACCTCGACATCCTGCACGACACGTTCGCGCGGCGGGCGGCCGTGAAGTTTCTCGATGCGGTTCCCGATGTGCAGTCGCTGTTCGTACGTCATCAACGTCCAGTAGACGCTGCTGCGTCGAAAGCGCCGCGGCCAGAACCGGCGGATGCGCGGATTCTGTACGCCGAATGCCTCGGAGCACCAGAACCAGTCGGTGTCCCACCGCCACAGATAGTCCGAGATGGTGAGCCGGTCGAGCGTGACACCGTTCTCGTGGCGGATGGAGCGGTAGTAGATCTGCTGACCGGTGTAATCGCTGACCGGCCCGGGGGTGCTGGTCTGCTCTCCCAGGCACAGATAGCTTTCGTCGGCGCTGAACACCACCCCGTCGAGGTAGTGGACGGGAACCCCGTCCAGCGCGCCCGTCTCACGGATGCGATCCATCGCCGCGAACAGCTCGGGAAGGGAATGGAATCGCACGTGCCGGAGCGCGACGAAGGGTGAAACGGCCTCCAGCTCGATGCGGAGGCGCACGGCATAGCCGAGAGTCCCATACGAATTGGGAAAGGAGCGGTACAGATCGGGGTGCTCGCCGGGCGATGCGGTGAGTATCTCTCCGGCGCCGGTGAGGATGTCCATCTCCAGGACCGACTCGTGCGGCAGTCCGTTTCGGAACGACGTCGATTCAATGCCGAGGCCGGAGACGGCGCCGCCGAGGGTGATGGTCTTCAGTTGCGGTACGACGAGCGGCGCGAGACCGTGGGGCAGGGTTGCGGCGACGAGGTCCTCGTAGGTGCACATGCCGGCGACGTCCGCCGTGCGTGCCTCCGGATCGACGGCGAGAACGCCGGTCAATCCAGAGGTGTCCAGTCCTTTGGCGCTCGACGTGACTCGTGTCCGGAACAGATTCGAGGTGGGCTTGGCAAGCCTGACCGTAGCGGCCGCCGGCACCTCCCGATAGCTCTGGAGAAGGCGCCGCACGCCCTCGGCGTGAGCGACCTGTGTATCAGCCGCACGTACAGACACGCGCCAACGCTACTCCGCTGCGCGATGCGACGGCAGCCCCGGATGCGGCTGTGGAAAACGCCGCGATCACGCTCGAGACGGCGAGCTAGGCCGAGACCGCCACAGCGTGTTCGAAAATCTCCCGCTGGTACGGCGCCACGACACTCGTCGAGATCCGGCAGTCGAGCAGGTAGACACCGCCGGCGTCGGAGGCCAGCCAGGTTTCGACGCCCGACAGATCGTCGAGAGAACGGATGACGTCGCCGCGTCCGCCGAGCGATTGCGCGAGTCCGGCGAAGTTGGCCTCGTCGATGAGCATCGGCCCCGTGTCGAGCCCCATCAGGCCATACATGTGAATTTCCGCGCCGTACGCGGCGTCGTTCCAGACCACGATGATTCCCCGTTTTGCGGTGCGGATGACCGAGTCGAGGTCTGCGAGGGCCATCAGAGCGCCGCCGTCACCGGTCGTGACGACGAGGGTCGAGTCCGGCATCGCGGCGGCGGCTCCCACCGCGCTGGGGAATCCGAGACCGATGGACTGGAACGCGGTGCCGACCATCATGGTCCGGTTCGGCGCGGCGACGTCCCAGTGGGTGTTCGACCAGCCGAGGAAGTGGCCGCCATCCGACACCGTCACGCGATTCTCCGGAAGGATCTCCTGGAGGCGGGTGGCAAGGCTGCGCGGGTCGAGCCGGCCATCCTCGCACAGCCCGGAACCGGCATCCCGGATTCGGAACGGTGTCGGATCGGCCATCGCCTCACGCCAGCCCGCCGCTTCACCCTTCCGGGCTGGGATCCGCGCCAGGAGTGCCTCCGCCACCAGGCGGACGTCACCGAGGAGGGTCTTCGTGACGGCAGGGTTGTCGCTCTGGGGCCGGTCGTCGACACGGATCACCGTTGTCCCCGGCGCGAACAGGGTGCCGAACCGGGTGGTGAACTGGTTCAGCCCGGCACCGACCACGAGCACGACGTCGGCCCGGCCGACAAGGTCCATCGCCTCGTCCTGTCCGAAACCGCCGACGACGCCCAGGTCGAACTCTGGCCGTCGGAACAGGTTGCGCCCGAGTGCTGTCGTCGCGGTGAGCGCCCCGATTCTGTCGGCGAGGGAGCTGAGCGGTTCGCCGGCATCCGCCAGCCAGGCCCCGCGGCCGGCGAGCAGGAGCGGTCGGTCCGCCCGGGCGAGGGCCATGGCGGCCGCCTCGATGTCTGCGGGCCGCGGGACGACGGGGGCAGGAACAGCGGGGGAGGGCAGTATGCCTTCGTCGTCGGCCGGCGCGAGTGCCAGACCCTGCGGTACGGCCAGCACGACGGCGGTGCGGTGGGTGAGCGCGTGGCTGATCGCGGCGACCGTGACCCGACCGGCATCCGCGGTTCCCACCGTGAAGGTTCTCGCGCCGACGGCGGCGGCGACGCCGCACTGGTCGATGTCCCACGGGCGTGCACCGGTCGGGGGCGCGTCGCCGACGATCAGGACCAGGGGCGTGTGCGCCTGCACGGCCTCGGCGAGGGCGGTGATGGTGTTCGTGAAACCCGCGCCATAGGTTGCCGTCGCAAGGGCCAGGTTGCCGCTGGCGCGGTAGAACCCGTCGGCGGCGGCGACCGCTGCGGTCTCATGCCGGACGGCGACGTAGGTCACGGGAGTTCCGCGGAGCGCGTCGATGACGTGCGCGTTTCCGTTGCCCATCACCCCGAACGCGTGAGAGATGGACGGTGCGAGGGCGTCGGCGATGCGGGTGGCGACGGTTGTCATGGGAATCCTTCGAGTTCATATAGCGGGATGTGATGTCCGTATATGTCTCGCAACCCGATGTGCCGGATCGTCCAACGCCCCTTTTCCGAGCGCACCGGCCGCTGTGCCGTTGACGTGGGCAGTCTATCGGGATGCCACATGCCCCGCGAGCTCCGCAGTGCGGCGAATCGACTCACTCTCTCGCATTAAACTCGCGGGATGCCCGTTCTCGAGATTTCCGACCTCAGCGACCCGCGTCTCGTGGACTACGCCCACGCCACCGACGTCGCGTTGAAGAAGGCTCGGGGCACCGAACGCGGCTTGTACCTGGCCGAGTCACTCCTCGTCTTCGAACGGGCCCTCCGGGCGGGCCACCGGCCCCGGTCGGTGCTCGCACTCGGCGGAACCGTCGACGCCGCACTCGAGCTGCTCGGCGACCTCGACGTTCCGGTTTTCGTCGGCCCCGGGGAACTCCTCGCCGAACTCACCGGTTACGTCCTGCACCGCGGACTGATCGCCTCGATGCATCGGCCGGCCCTGCCGGACCCGGACGAGCTCCTGGCAGGCGCTCGCCGCGTCGTGATCCTCGAGGACGTCGCCGACCCCACGAACGTCGGCGCCATCTTCCGCTCGGCAGGTGCGATCGGCGCGGATGCCATCCTGGTCACCCCCCGGTGCTCCGACCCGTTCTACCGCCGGTCGATCCGCGTGTCGATGGGCACCGTGTTACAGGTCCCGTGGACGCGGGTGGGCGATTGGGACGACACCCGGGCGCTGCTCACCCGGCACGGATTCCACGTGGCCGCGCTCGCCCTCACCCCGGATGCCGTCAGCCTGCGCGACATGGACAGCGCCAACCATGAACGGCTGGCTCTCGTGCTGGGAGCCGAAGGGGACGGGCTGACGGATGCGGCGATCGCGGCATCCGACACCGTCGTGAGGATCCCGATGAAACACGGCATCGACTCACTCAACGTGGCCGCGGCAAGCGCTGTCGCGATGTGGGCGCTGGGGTAGGGAGCCGGCGCTCAGTTCGTCGGGTCGCTCGGCCGCACAGGGGCGTCGTCGGCGATGTCGATGCGGGTCGCCCCGCTCTCGCCCTCGCTGACCTCGATCCGCGGAGCGGCGTCAGCCTCGGTCGACTCCGGGGCGCTCGTCAGCTGGTCGTGCCGGTTCTCTTCGTGCGACGGTTCCTGAGCTTCGTCGAAGGGGGGTTCCTGGGTGTTGTGTGGCATGCCGCGACCCTAGCACCGGCGGGCGTCACCGGTTGCAGGCAGGCAGCCCGTTGCGCCCGATGTCAGGCGTCGGCTCCGCTGTGGCGCTCCAGGAAGTCGTACACCTCGCTGTCGTCGACACCGGGGAAGGTGCCGCTCGGCAGCGGGGAGAGGACGTGGGCGTGCAGCCGGGCACTCGGCCAGGCCTTGCCAAGCCAGCGCTCGGCGAGGTTGTTCGGCGGGCGACGGCAACACGAGGGGTCCGGGCAGGACGACACGGCTCGCGTCGTCGTCTCCCGTCCGCGGAACCATTTGGCCTGGTTGAACGGCACTCCGACCGAGATCGAGAACTCCCCGGCGCTGGTGGTTCCCGTCTGGGTCGCGCACCAGTAGGTGCCGACCGGGGTGTCGGTGTACTGGTACAGCTCGGTCGTGCGGTTGGTGCGTTCGAAGGCGCTGCGAGCGCTCCACTTGCGGCAGACGAGCTGCCCTTCGATCCCTCCGGTGACGTCTGCGGGGAGGGGAAGGCCGTCGTTCTCGTAACCCTTGGCGAGGGATCCGTCCTCAGACACCCGCAGGAAGTGAAGCGGCATGTCCAGATGGTGGGTCGCCAGGTTCGTGAAGCGAAGCGCGGCCGCCTCGTGGGTGACCCCGAAGGCATCCCGGAAGTCTTCGACGGCGAGGTTCCGATCCCGTTTGGCCTGGCTGAGGAAGGCCACCGCTGCCTCCTGCGGCATGAGGCAGCACGCGGCGAAGTAGTTGATTTCGAGCCGCTGGCGGAGGAAGGCCGCATAGCTCGTCGGCTGGGAGTGGTTGAGCAGTCGGTGTGCCATCGCCTGCAATGCCATCGACCGCAAACCGTGGCCGCCGGGGATCGACGCGGGCGGAAGGTAGATGCGCCCGTTGGCAAGGTCCGTCACACTCCGTGCCGAGTGCGGCAGATCGTTGACGTAGATGAGGCTGAAACCCAGCTGCTCGGCCATGATGCTCACCGTGCGGTGGGTGACGGCGCCGCGGACGTGCCCGGCAGCCCGGATTCGAGCCTCGGCGAGGTCCTCGATCTCGGGCAGGTAGTTGTCGCGTTCGCGCATCCATTCCCGAAGTTCGGTGTTCGCCCGGCGGGCCTCCTCGGGGGTGGCGATGGCTTCGGTCGCCTTGCGTTGGAGTTCCCGGTGCAGACCGACGAGCGCGAGAAGTGCCTCGTCGCTCATGCCCTTGTTCGGCTTCACAGCAGGAAGTCCGAGTTCGGTGTAAAGCGCCCGCTGCTGGGCCTGGCGCAACTCGATCTCGAGCGCGGCACGCGGGTTCGGCGGTTCAGCGGCGAGAAGATCGGTCAACTCGACGTCGAGTGCGGCGGCGATCGATTGCAATGTGGAAAGCTTCGGCTCGCGTTTGCCGTTCTCAATGAGCGAAAGCTGGCTGCCGGCTAGCGCGACCCGTTCGCCGAGTTCATCGAGGGTGAGGGTGCGCTGCGTCCGGAAATGGCGGATGCGATGCCCCAGCGTCGTGAGATCAGAGCCGGTTCGATTCATTCCTTCACAATATCGCAAAAACAGCGATTCTTAATGCGGTGGATCACGATATCTCTGCCCATTTCTGCGGCATCGTGGAATCACGCCAGAGGACAGAGGAGCCCAGAAGACATGAGCATCGCCGAGATCAGCCGCGAGACCGAGACCACGACCGGGCACGTCGACGCCATCACGCCGCGAGAGACGCTCCTTCCCGATGGAACGCCCGCCGCGGCAGCCACCCCCCTCCAGGCCCTGCGCGACTGGGTCGACTCGATCGCGGCGCTCACCCAGCCAGACGCCGTCGTCTGGTGCAACGGATCGCGCCGGGAGAGTGACCTGCTGACCAAGCAGATGGTCGCCGAAGGCAAGTTCATCAAGCTCAATCCGGAGTGGCGCCCCAACAGCTACCTGGCCCGCAGCGCCCCGAGCGACGTCGCCCGGGTCGAAGCGCGCACCTTCATCTGCTCAGAGAACGAAGAGGATGCCGGCCCCACGAACAACTGGCAGGCACCGGACTCCATGCGTGAGGAGCTCGACGGCGTCTTCGCCGGCAGCATGCGCGGCCGCACGATGTACGTCGTGCCGTTCTCCATGGGGCGCGTCGGCGGTCCGCTGTCACAGCTCGGCGTGCAGATCACCGACTCCGTCTACGCAGTGCTCTCCATGGGCATCATGACTCGCACCTCCGACGCCGTTCTCGATCTGATCGCCGATGGCGCGGCGTGGGTCAAAGCGGTGCACTCGGTCGGCGCGCCTCTCGCCGCCGGCGACACCGACGTCCCGTGGCCATGCAACGACACCAAGTACATCGTCCAGTTTCCCGAGTCCCGCGAGGTCTGGTCTTACGGTTCCGGTTACGGCGGGAACGCCCTCCTGGCCAAGAAGTGCTTCGCGCTGCGGATCGCCAGCGTGATCGGGCGCGACGAGGGCTGGCTCGCCGAGCACATGCTGCTCGTGCGGGTCATTTCGCCGGAGGGCAAGAAGTACCACGTCGCCGCCGCGTTCCCCTCGGCCTGCGGCAAGACGAACCTCGCCATGCTCCGCCCGACGGTTCCCGGCTGGCGCGTCGAGACCCTCGGTGACGACATCGTCTGGCTGCGCCCCGGCGAGGACGGCCGGATGTGGGCCATCAACCCGGAGGCCGGGTTCTTCGGCGTCGCCCCCGGCACCGGCGAAACAACCAACGTCACCGCTGTCGAAACCCTGTGGGGCAACACCATCTTCACCAACGTCGCCCTGCGCGATGACGGTGACGTCTGGTGGGAGGGCCTCACCGAGAAGGCCCCCGCGCACCTGACCGACTGGCAGGGCAACGACTGGACGCCGGACTCGGGCCGCCCAGCCGCCCACCCCAACTCCCGCTTCACCGTCGCAGCAGCCCAGTGCCCCCAGATCGCCGAGGACTGGGAGGAAGCCGTTCCTCTCGACGCCATCCTGTTCGGAGGCCGCCGCGCCACCAACGTGCCCCTCGTCGTCGAGGCGACGGACTGGAGCCACGGTGTCTTCATGGGCGCAACGATCTCAAGCGAAAAGACGGCGGCGGCGGAAGGGACGGTCGGCGAACTTCGCCGCGATCCGTTCGCCATGCTCCCGTTCTGCGGTTACAACATGGCCGACTACTGGGGTCACTGGCTCACCGTCGGCGCGAAGCTGCGCTTCGACCGTGCGCCTCGGATCTTCCAGGTGAACTGGTTCCGCAAGGACGATGACGGCAGCTTCCTCTGGCCCGGCTTCGGCGACAACTCCCGTGTGCTGGAGTGGATCGTACGCCGCATCGAGGGTCAGGTAGCCGCGACGGAGACCCCGGTCGGTCGCATCCCGGTCGCCGGAGACCTGAACATCGACGGCACGGATGTCACCGAGGAGGCCCTTGAGAAGCTCTTCGCCATCGACCCCGAGTCCTGGCTGGCCGAGGCCGACCTGACCGAGAAGTTCTTCGCGCAGTTCGGCACGAAGGTCCCGCCGGCGCTGAACGCGGAGCTCGCGTCGCTGCGGTACCGGCTTCGTAACTCCTGAGCGCACCGCGAGGTGCCCGGAAGTGGTTCGAGATACCTTGGCGGGATGTCTCGAAGCACTTCCGGGCACCTCGCGGTGTCGGTGGTGGACGATCGCGACGCTCGAGGGGCTGTTGCACCGCTCAACAGGAACGGCGGCCGCCGGGCGAAGACGTCCACCGCCGTCTCGGCGCTACCGGCGGGTGATGCCGCTCAGACGAGCAACTGGTGCTTGGCGAGGTCGCGGTAGAGCGGTACGGCTGCCACCAGTTCGGAATGGGTGCCGGTTCCGACCACACGGCCGTGGTCGAGCACGACGATCGAGTCGCTGTCGACCACCGTTGACAGCCGGTGGGCGATCACGATCAGTGTCCGGTCCTCGGCGACCGCATCGATGGCGAGGCGCATCTTCTGCTCGTTGACCCCGTCGAGCGACGACGTCGACTCGTCGAGGAGGAGGATCGGCGGTGCCGCCAGCAGCGCCCGCGCGATCGCGAGTCGCTGGCGTTCCCCGCCGGAGAGCATGATGCCGTCTTCGCCGACGGCTGCGTCGAGTCCCTGCGGGTTGCGGTCGAGCACTTCGGTGAGGTTCACGGCGTGGAGCACCCGGACGCAGTCCTCGTCCGTCGCATTGGGGGAGGCGAGCAACAGGTTGTCGCGCAGCGACCCGGCAAGCACCGGGGCATCCTGTTCGACATAGCCGATCTGTGAGCGTAAGGTCGTCCGCGGCATCGTGCGGATGTCGACGCCGCCGAAGCGGATGGTACCGGCCTCCGGGTCGTAGAACCGTTCGATCAGGCCGAGGATGGTGGACTTGCCCGCCCCGGACGGACCGACGAGCGCCGTACGCTGGCCGCGGGCAGCGCTGAAGCTCACCCCGCGGAGCACCGGTTCGCCCGGGGTGGCCGTCTGCGCTGTCTCCTCGCCGCTCGCCCCGTCTTCGGCGTCCGCTTTCACCGCGCCGGACGGGTACGCGAACACGACGTCGTCGAACTCGATCGCGGGGGCGCCGGCGGATGCGATTCCCGGGGTCGACACGGACGCGGCGATCTCGGCATCCGACGAATTCTCGAGCGGGAGGTTGATGATCTCCTGGATCCGGCCGAGGGCCCCGAGTGCCTGGTTCGTGGCCGAGATCGCGCCGAACGCCTGGCCGAGCGGCATGATCATCATGAACAGGAAGAGGATGAACGCGACGAGGCTCGCGATCGTGATCGCGCCGCTCGCGACGCGGAAGCCGCCGACGCCGAGGACGACGAGGAACGACACCTGCATGGCGATGCCCGCGACCGGGACGACGAGGGCGGAGATCCGGGCGACCTGGATCCCCATGTCCCAGGCGCCGGTGGCGTCGGCGTCGATGGTGGCGATCTCCCGATCGGTGGCGTTGGATGCCCGCACCGTGCGGACGGCGCTGATCGCTCGCTCGACGCTCGCGGCGAGGTCGCCGACCTTCGCCTGGGCGCGCTGGCTGGCCACGCGGATCCGGGTGGAGAGCAGTGTGACGGTGACGATCGAGACGGCGATGACGAGCGAGGTGAGGCCGAGCAGCACCGGGTCGATGATGAGCATGGCGATGAGGGCGCCGACGAAGGTGATGGTGCCGCCGACGGCCTCGACCAGCCCCTGGGTGAGGACCGCCCGGAGCAGGGTCGTGTCACTTCCGACGCGCGAGACGAGGTCGCCGGTGCGGCGGGTGTCGAATTCGGAGATCGGGAGGTGGAGCATCCGCGCCACGAGTCGTCGCCTGCTCGAGAGCACCACCCCCTCGCCGGTGCGCTGGAGCAGGTAGTGCTGGTAGCCGGCGATTAGTCCGGAGAGAATCACGAGGGCGATCAGTCCCCAGACGAGTCCACCGAGTGATGCGCCCCGCTCCACGACCCCGATCACCTGGCTGACAAGCAGCGGCTGGGCCAGTGAAGCGGCTGAGCCGAGGACGCTGAGGCCGATGACGAACCAGAGCACCCGCTTGTGTTCGAAGAGGTAGGGGAGCAGTTCGCTGAACCGTGCCCTCGGTCCGTCCTCGGGGAGTGCTTTCGCGAACGGCGAGCGACGGGGGGCACGCGTGGTGGTTGGGGATGACATCCGGGTCCTCACGGGAGAAGAGTGGGTTACTTTCGGCCGTACTTCTTGTGGACGGCCTGGCGGCTCACGCCGAGCGCCAGGGCGATCAATTGCCAGGAGGCGTTGGCGTTGCGCGCGCGGCGCACGGCGACGGCCTCGGCGCGATCGAGCTCCTGATGAAGTTTAGCGATTGCCCGCAACGCCGTGTACGGGTCATCCGACCCGGCTTCCGCGGCGAGGGTTCCGATCGTTTCGGTACTCATGGCGTCAACCATAGTTGACGCTCTTCGCGCTGTCAACAGAGGTTGACAGGCGGTGGGGCGGCTCTGCCCTGCCGGAGGCGCACGATTATGCTGGCTCTATCCCTTTCGAAGGAGAACAACATGGGTTCGATCATCGGCGACATTCTCGCGAGTGCGCTCGGTATCGCTCTCAGTCCGATTCCCCTCCTCGCGGCCATCACCCTGGTGCTCTCGCCTCGCGGCAACGCCGCAGGCCTGGGGTTCCTCGGCGGATGGCTGCTCGGTGTGATCGTGCCAGTGCTGGTCGTCACCACCCTCGCGGGTCTTCTTCCCGAGAGCACGGGGGATGCCTCCCGCCCGGTCGGCGGGACGATCCTCCTTCTGCTCGGTGGACTCCTCGTCTACCTCGCCCTCGGTGAATGGCGGCTGCGCCCGCAACCGGGCAAGGCCCCTGTGCTGCCCCCATGGGTGGCAGCGCTCGAGTCGATGACGGTTCCCCAGGGCCTGGCGCTGGGGTTCGGGCTCGCCGCCCTGGCGCCGAAGAACCTCGCGCTCGGTGTCGGAGCGGGGCTCACCGTCGGCGGCGCGGACTTCCAGCTGCGTGAGGTCATGCTCGTGCTGCTTGTCTTCGTGCTGCTCGCCGCGTCGAGCATGCTTGTCGTTGTCGTCGGCGGAATGGCCGCGGTAGAAGCGTGGCGTCGATCGCTCGTCCAACTGCGGGACTGGCTCGGCAGGAACAGCGCGACGGTGCTCACCGTCCTCTACCTCGTGCTCGGCGTCACCCTCGTCGGGGCAGGCATCAGCGCGTACTGACGCTTCGCCCTTCCCCGTGTCGGAGGGCTGGTCTAGGGTGAGAAACTGTGCCGGCAGCAGTCATCACAGCAGAGAATCTCGTCAAAACGTACAAGGACGTCACGGCGGTCGACGACATCTCGTTCGAGGTGCAGCCGGGGGAAGCGTTCGGCCTGCTCGGGCCGAACGGTGCCGGCAAATCGACCACGATGCGGATGGTCGGCGCGGTGTCGACCCGCACGAGCGGCGCCCTGAGCGTTCTCGGGCTGGATCCCGACCGGTACGGCCCCGAAATCCGCGCCCAGCTCGGCGTTGTGCCGCAGGCCGACAACCTCGACATGGAATTGCGTGCCCGCGAGAACCTCATCGTCTACGGGCGGTACTTCGGGCTCCCCAGCCGGCAGGTCGCAGCCCGCGCCGATGAACTGATGGCGTTCGCGCAACTCGAGGACAAGGTGAAGGCCAAGGTCGACGACCTGTCCGGCGGCATGAAGCGCCGGCTCACGATCGCCCGCGCGCTGATCAACGACCCGCGGCTGCTGCTCCTCGACGAACCGACCACCGGATTGGATCCACAGGCACGCCACATTCTCTGGGACCGGTTGTTCCGGCTCAAGGAGCAGGGCACGACCCTGCTCCTCACGACGCATTACATGGACGAAGCGGAGCAGCTCTGCGACCGTCTCGTCGTCATCGACAAGGGCGCAATCATGGCCGAGGGCTCGCCGGCGTCCCTCATTCGCCGGTACTCGTCGCGGGAGGTGCTCGAGGTGCGATTCGGGTCCGACCGCAACGCCGAAGCATCCGCTCGACTGGACGGGATCGGCGATCGTGTCGACGTGCTCCCGGACCGGATCCTGATCTACTCCGACAACGGAGAGGCGGCGCTCAGCCGCATCGCCGGCCTGGGGCTGCACCCGATCACGAGCCTCGTGCGCCGGTCGAGCCTCGAGGACGTGTTCCTGCGTCTCACCGGCCGGAGCCTGATCGAATGACCGAGCTGGCCACACAGTCCGATCTCGAGCGCGGCGTGGCGCTCGCCGCCCGGGCGCGCAAATGGGGCGCCTGGTACGTCGCCGAGCACCGGTTCCGGGTCATGCGCTCCTACCTGCAGACGGTGCTGCTCACCGGGATCGGCAACCCGCTCGTCTACCTGTTCGCGATGGGCGTCGGGCTCGCCAGCCTCGTCGACGCCAACCTCGGGCAGGGGGCGATCGACGGCGTCGGATACCTGGTTTTCGTCGCGCCGGCGCTGCTGTGTGCGGCGGCGATCACCGTGGCAACAGAGGAATTCACCTACCCGATCATGCTCGGCTACAAGTGGAACCCGGTGTTCTTCGGCATGAACGCCAGCCCCCTGCGGCCCGGGCAGATCATCGACGGCATCGTGATCAGCGTTCTCGTGCGGATGCTCCTTACCTGCGTTCTCTACTACGTGTTCATGATGCTGTTCGGCGCGGTTCCGGATGCCGCCGGCTGGGTGGCGGTGCCCGTCGCGGTCCTCACCGGGCTCGCGTTCGGCGCCGTCGTCATGGGGTACACCTCGACGTTGACCGAGGACACCGGCCAGCTCGCGATGGTGATGCGGTTCGTCGTGCTTCCGATGACGTTGTTCTCCGGAACCTTCTTCCCGCTGGCACAGTTGCCGCTCTCCCTGCAGTGGATCGGCTGGATCTCGCCGCTCTGGCACGGCACCGAGCTCGCGCGGGTGTTCAGCTACGGGTACGCGGAACCGATCTGGCTCACCGTGCTGCACGTCGCCTACCTGTGTGCGTTGTTCGCCTTCGGCTGGGTCTGGGCGCGTCGTATCGCCGCGCGGAGGCTGGCGAGATGACCGGGACGCTGGTGGCGGCATCCGCTCGTCGTGATCGTCCGCTCGGCGCGTTGTATGCGGGCAACGCACGCTCGGTGATGCTGCGCGGCTGGCGGGCGACCCGGTCGACGAACTGGCTCGTGGTCGTGTCAGGGCTGTTCGAGCCGGTGTTCTTCCTGCTGTCGATGGGGCTCGGTCTGGGTGCGCTCGTCGGCACGGTCGAGGGGCCGCGCGGCACGGAAATCTCCTACGCGGCGTTCATCGCACCGGCACTTCTCGCGGTCGCGGCGATGAACGGTGCGATCTACGACTCCACCTGGAACGTGTTCTTCAAGATGCGGTTCTCGAAGCTGTACGACGGGATGCTCGCAACGTCGCTCGGCCCGCTCGACGTCGCGCTCGGCGAGATCTCGCTCGCGCTGCTTCGGGGAGCACTGTACGCCACCGGCTTCATGCTCGTGATGCAGGTGCTCGGCCTCAACCTCTCCTGGTGGGCGCTGCTCGCGTTTCCCGCGGTCGTGCTCATCGCGTTCGGCTTCGCGAGCTTCGGCATGGCGGTGACGAGCTACATGAAGACGTTCCAGCAGATGGACTGGATCAACTTCCTGCTGCTGCCGATGTTCCTCTTCTCGGCGACGTTCTACCCGCTCAGCGTCTACCCGCCGGCCATCCAGACCGTGATCCAGTGCCTGCCGCTCTGGCACGGGGTCGAACTCGTGCGCTCGCTGACCACCGGCGCGGTCGACGTCGGCCTGCTCTGGCACGTGCTCTACTACCTCGTCATGGTGGCGGTCGGGCTCGTCTTCACGACGCGGCGGCTGCGAGCCCTGTTCCTCGACTGAGCGCAGCGCCGCCCGGTCCGCGCACGAATTCACTCAGTGCGGACGGGGTCCTGCGGCGCGCCGGGTGCTGCGGTCCGGAACGGGTGAAGGCGTGGCGGTCAACGACGGATGCCGTCCCTCGCGTGGCGAGGAACGGCATCCGTTCTGTGAAGAAAAGACCTAGCGGTCGATGTCGATGTCCTTCGTTTCCTTGCCGAGGATCAGCGCGATCAGGGTGATGACACCCATGGCGGAGAGGTAGACGCCGACGAGGAACGGGCTTCCGTCTGCCATCGCCCACAGCCAGACCGCGATGAACGGAGCCACAGCGGCACCGAGGATCGACGACACGTTGTAGGAGATTCCCGAGCCGGTGTAGCGCACGTTGGTCGGGAACAGCTCGGGCAGCAGGGCACCCATCGGTCCGAAGGTCATACCCATCAGGCTGAAGCCGACGATGAGCCACAGCATCACTCCGGCGAAGCCGGCGCCGAGCAGCGGAACCCAGAGCAGACCGAAGACGATGATGCCCAGCGTGACGAGGATGAGCGTCTTGCGACGGCCGAACTTGTCGGCCAGCGGGCCTGACACGAGCGTGAAGATCCCGAAGAAGACCACGCCGGCGATGAGCATCAGCACGAAGGTGTTGTAGCTGAAGCCGAGGCCGGGCTGCTGGCCCGCGGCGGGGTCGACCGGTGCGCGGCCGTAGCTGAGCGAGAACGTGGTCATCAGGTAGAACAGCACGTAGGTGGCGAGCATGAAGAAGGTGCCGAGGATGAGCTCACGCCAGTGGCTCTTGAAGACCAGTCCGAGCGGAAGCTTGACGACCTTGCCGGACTTCACGGTGTTGGTGAAGGCGTCGCTCTCGACAAGCTTGAGCCGCACCCAGAGGCCGACGATGACCATGACGGCGGAGAACAGGAACGGGATGCGCCAGCCCCAGTCGAGGAACGCGTCCGACGGGCGCGACGGGTCGTTCGACGGCAGCAGGAAGGCGATGAAGAGGAACAGGCCGTTGGCGATGATGAAGCCGATCGGTGCTCCGAGCTGCGGGAACGTGCCGTACCAGGCGCGCTTGCCCTCTGGAGCGTTCTCGGTGGCGACGAGCGCGGCACCGCTCCACTCGCCGCCGAGCGCGAAGCCCTGGGCGAGGCGCAGGATCACGAGCAGCAGCGGGGCGAACCAGCCGATGACGAGGTAGGTCGGAAGCAGCCCGATGAGGAACGTCGCGATTCCCATGGTGAGCAGCGCCGCGACGAGTGTCGTCTTGCGGCCGACCTTGTCGCCGAGGTGCCCGAAGAAGATGGCGCCGAGCGGGCGGGCGACCATCGCGGCACCAAAGATGGCGAACGACGACAGCAGGGCTGTGGTCTCGTTGCCTGCGGGGAAGAAGAGGTGGGGGAAGACGAGGACCGCCGCTGTGGCGTAGACGTAGAAGTCGTAGAACTCGATTGTCGTGCCGATGAGGGACGCGAGGATGACCCGGGATTTCGGATTGGCGGGAGCAGTTGGAGTGACGGTGGCTGAGACTGACATGGTGCTTTCTCGTCGAGGAGCTGGGCCGTTGGAGGCGCGGGCCGGTCGCGTCTGCCACCCCAAAAGGCTGAATGATAGTGAGTCGTCGAGCTTGTGGCGCAACTTTCCCAGCCTAGACGCAGAAATCTTGAGGGCAAAAATCGGGGCGCGTGCGCAGGGCGCTGTGCCCGCCGGTCGTGCGCCCCGTGCCGGCCGGCAGCGAGGCGCACGAACGGCGCGGGAATCAGGCGGAGAGGCGGATGCTTGCCGCTAGGAGCCGTCGAATTCGAGCAGCACCTTGCAACTGGCCTCGCCGTTGGTGGCGACGCCGAAGGCTGTCGATACCTCATCGAGTCCGAAGGCGTGAGTGATGAGCTCGTCGGCAGCGGGCGTCTCGGCCAGCACGGCGAGAGCACGGTCCATCTCGTCGTGGAAGCGGAACGAGCCGCGCAGGTCGAGTTCACGACTCACCAGCGAGCTGAGCGGCATCGAGATCGGATCGAGCGGAAGATTGCCGACCTGCACGATGGTGCCGCCGACGGCGACCGTCCGGATCAGGTGGGCGAGCGACGCGCCGGCGCCAGACGCTTCGAACGCGACCGGATACTCGCTAGGAACCGGCTGCCCGACGTTGAGCACCTCGTCGGCGCCGACTTTGAGCGCCCGTTCCCGGGCTGACGCGGCCGGGTCGATCGCCGTGATCCGGGCTGCGCCGGCGGCTCGGAGTGCCAGGATGGTGAGTGCGCCGACGGGACCGCATCCGCTGACCAGGACGCTCTGGCCGGTGATGTCGCCGGCGCGGGCGACGGCGTGCAGCGCCACGGCGAGGGGTTCCGCGAGCGCGGCCCTGCGTTTGCTCAAGCCGGCGGGGATCAGCCGGATCTGGCTGGCGTGAACCGCGAGTTCTTCGGCGAATGCCCCATCGCGGTGCGGCGACACGGCGGCAGATCCCAGGTAGGACAGCTGCGGGTGCAGGTTGGAGCGCCCAGCCAGTCGATCGGGCAGCGGCCCGATCGTCGACGCCGGGTGTACGGTCACTGCCGTGCCGACGCTGACCGTGCTGACGGACTCGCCGACCGCGATCACCGTGCCGGAGAGCTCGTGACCGAGCACGAACGGATGCTCCTGCACCGCGCTGCCGGACCGGCCGGACTTCCAGTACGAGGTGTCAGAGCCGCAGATTCCCGCCCAAGCTACCTGGACCAGGACCTGCTCGGGGTCGAGAGTGGGGGAGGGGCGGGTGGAGAGCCGCAGGTCTCCTGCCGCATGAAGTTCGAGGACGCGCATAGGGAGCCTTCCAGCAAGGGTGTCGGGGCCGAGAGGTCGTCGTCGGCACCTGGCCAGAATAGCAGACCTATCTGCCTATATGACAGGTTGGGGTTCCGGTGTCGCAATCTCCGCCTCGATCGCGCGAACCAGAAGTGCCGTCGTCTCCATGTGCAGGCGCATCGCCGCTGAGGCGGCTTCGGATTCGCCTGCCGCGATGGCTTCGATGATCCGGGCATGTTCGGCGTGTTCGCTTCCGACCAGACCCATAACCTCGCGGTGGGAACGCAGCCGGGTCATGGCTTCGAAGACGTGACTGCGAACGGCATCCGTCACCCCGAGCAACGCCGGGTTACCGCTCGACTCAGCGATTCGCCGATGCAATTCGAGGTCGAGTTCGACGTAGAGCCTCGCGTCGCCGACGGCTTCGCGCATCTCAGCCTCGAGTGCCACCAGGGACTCGCGCTGAGCGATCGTCGACCGGGTCGCGGCAAGCTGAGCCGCTTCGATCTCGAGCGGTGCCCGCAACTCCATGAGCGTCGTCAGCGGTTCGGGAGAGGTGCGGATGGCTCGCGACAGGAACAGGGCGACCAGATGCGAATCGAGCTGTCGAACGACCGCAGTGCGGCCGTTCGACAACTCGATGAGTCCGAGCGCTGCCAGCGCGCTCAACGCTTCGCGAATGACCGGGCGCGAGACGCCGAAGCGTTCGCTGAGCGCCGCGGTCGACGGCAGCGCATCGCCCGGTGCGAGCCGCGCCTCATCGATGTACTCGATGAGGGCGCGGTGCACCTGGGCGGTCAGGGGCTCGCGGATGAGATCGGTTGACACGGTTGCAAGCGTAGGCATAAGAGCACCGTGAAACCAATCCGCCGCGAGCGCAGCCCTAGAACGTGTTGATCAATCCCATGACACCGACGAAGGTGATGGACAACGCCGAGATGAGAAGCATCACCGTTGTCGGCTTGCCGTCCTTCACGCGCGGGTCCGTCTGGGTGCGTGACAGGTAGATCGTGGCGATCGCAACGCCGATGAGGAAGATCGCGTTGAGCACGCCGGCCAGGAGCACGAGGGGCAGAGGCGAGGAGACGATGGTGCCGAACAGTCCCCAGACGAGCGGAAGGATGATCATGATCCATCGCATCCAGCGGTCCCGCTGGTCCTGGTTGAACCAGTCGAAGGCGCCGAAGAGGGAGAGCGTGTTGCCGATCTGACGTCCGAGGCTCGGAACGTTCGCGATGATGGTCTTGAACAACGCCAGGCCGGCGCCGAGCAGGAAGATCGTCGCACCCCATGCGCCGATTCCCGCTTCGAAGGTGCCGGAGAGAGTCGTCATCACTTCGGTGCCAGCAGGAACAATGCCCTGCGGGTGCAGAACAGCAGCACCGAGCATGTAGAAGGCAGCCGTGCTGACGGTGTAGATGACCCAGGAGACCCAGGCGTCCACCTTCATCACCGAGATCCAACCGCGGGCGCGGCGCTCCCAGGCCTCAGTTGCGTCCTTCGGGCCTGTCCATGCTGCGTATCCCTTTTCGACACACCAGTACGTGTATGCCGTCATCTCGCCAGCGCCGACTCCGGTGAGTCCGAACATGGCCAGGGCGATGCCGACGGCGCCGATCGCGATATTGAACTGGAAGCCTTCGGCGAGATCTGCGCCGGACCAGGCGAACTCGGTGCCCTGGATGAGGAACACCATGGTGACAGCGAATGCCGTCACAGCGAAGACGAGGACAGTGGACACCCGCTCGACGATGGCGTACTTGTTCGCCAGGTGGATGAGGATGGCGAGGCCGGCGAGGATCGCGACCCAGGTGCCGATCGAGAGCAGCGAGTATGGCTCGCCACCGATCGGGAACAGGGTGCTGAAGGCGAACGCCGCCGCGCTGATGACTCCGGCCTGGCTGGTGAGGAACTGGACGAACATGAGCAGGACGAGCCAGGCCATCCAGCCGCGCTTACCGATTCGCGGTGGGACGTCGTCGTAGCCGGCGAGAGCGACACGGCCGGTCGAGATCGTCCACCTGGCCAGTTCGATCTGCACCCAGACCTTGACGAAGGTCGAGACGAAGACGAGCCAGAACAGCATGAAGCCGGCTTGTGCGCCGAGGGCGGTCGCCGTCAGGAGCTCGCCGGAGCCGACGACGGCTGCCGAGGTGATCATCCCCGGGCCGAGGAAGCGGAAGCGGCCGAGCAGGTTCTTCGGCGGTTCTTTGATCTGCGTTCCGTCAACGATGTAGGGGTCGGAACGTCGGATCGACGTCGTCGCATCCGTTGTGGTGGGTGTCGTCATAATGGCCTCCTTGCCAGCCGGCGTTGGCGACCTCCGCCTTACGCGGAAGCCAACCTATCAGCTAGTACGATAGGTCCCAAATCGAGGCGGCCCATCAGCGGATGCCGTGTGGTGCGGCGTTTTCACGCGGTGCGGACGGGTTCATTCGGTGTGCCGGGTGTTCCGGTCCGGAGTGCGTGAAGTGGTGCTCACAGCCAGCGTCCGGTCCGAGCCCGCGCACGGGTCGGAGCGGACGCCCGGCGTGCTCAGGCCCGAAGATCCCGCAGAAGCCGAGCGGTCGCGACGGCCGCTTCAGCAGCCTCGCGTCCCTTGTCTTCCTTCGAGCCCGGCAGTCCGGCACGGTCGAGGCCCTGCTGTTCATCGTCGAGGGTGAGCACCCCGAATCCGACCGGTTTGCCGGTCTGGATCGAGACGTTCGTGAGGCCGGATGTCGCGGCATCCGACACGTACTCGAAGTGCGGGGTTCCACCACGGATGATCACGCCGAGGGCGACGACCGCGTCGGCGCCGGCCTCGAGCGCCGCCTTGGCAGCGACCGGGAGCTCGAAACTGCCCGGAACGCGCACGAGGCGGTGCGATGCCCCGCTCTCGTCGAGTGCGCTCCTCGCGCCGGCGATCAGCCCGTTGGTGATCTCCTCATGCCAGTGCCCGGCGATGACGACGATGTCGAGGCCGGTGCCGTCGACGTTCAGTTCGGGGGATCCTTCACCGCTCATGATGTTGTCCTGCTTTCCTGGCCTGCGGCCGTAATTGCTGTCGGTGTGAATTCGTGGCCCATTCGGTCACGTTTGGTTTCGAGATAGGTCTCGTTGAAAGCGCCGACGCCGACGACGAGCGGAACCCGTTCGGTCACCGTGACGCCGTACTCCTCGAGCTGACGCACCTTCTCCGGGTTGTTGGTGAGGAGCCGGATGCTCGTGATTCCCAGGTCGTGGAGGATCGACGTGGCTGCCGCGTAGTCCCTGGCGTCGGCCGGGAGGCCGAGCGCGAGGTTGGCGTCGAGGGTGTCGAGACCGTCCTCCTGCAGCTGGTACGCCCGCAGCTTGTTGATCAGGCCGATGCCTCTGCCTTCGTGGCCGCGCAGGTACACCACGATGCCGCCGTGGCGCTGGATGGCGTCGAGGGCGGTGTCGAGCTGGGGGCCGCATTCGCACTTGAGCGAGCCGAACGCCTCACCCGTCAGGCACTCCGAGTGCACCCGGACGACGGCGCCTGGCGCGGTGTGGTCGCCGGCGAGGATGGCGACATGGTCGGCGCCGGTGTTGCGGTCACGGTAGGCGCGCATGCGGAAGGTGCCGTGCGTTGTCGGCACGTTCGTCTCGACCTCGAACAGCACGGCGGATGCCCGGGTGACGGGTTCGCGGTCGTCGATCGCGAAGTCGGCAGAAGGAATCGGTCCGGCGGATGCCGCCGGGGCCGACTCGCGGGTGTTCAGGTAGTCGATGAGCGCGGCGATGGTGATCACCGGCAGGCCGTCACGTTCGCCGAGGGCGATGAGCCCAGGCAGTCGCATCATGTTGCCGTCGTCATCGACGACCTCGCAGATCGCGCCGACGGGGGTCAGCCCGGCGAGGGTCATCAGGTCGACGGCGGCCTCGGTGTGGCCGGCGCGCGTCCTCACGCCTCCGTCGACGGCGCGCAACGGAACGATGTGCCCTGGTCGGATGAGGTCGGTCGGCACAGCGTCCGGGTTGCCGAGGGCGCGCAGCGTGTGTGCCCGATCGGCGGCGCTGATGCCTGTGGTGATCCGGTCGGCGGCGTCGACGGTGATCGTGTAGGCGGTGTGCCGGGAATCCTGGCTCTCGGAGACCATGATCGGCAGTTCGAGCCGGTCGGCGATTTCGTTCGTCATCGGAGCGCAGATGTAACCACTCGTGTTCCGCACCGTCCAGGCGACCCAGTCGCGGGTCGCGAGTTCGGCGGAGAGGATGACGTCTCCTTCGTTCTCGCGGCCTTCGTCATCGGCGACCAGCACCGGCTTGCCCTGACGGAGCGCCGCAAGCGCTTCGGGGATCGTGGCGAGGCTCATGCGTCGCTCCTTTCGCCGGCCGGCTGTGCCGTCGGCATCCGTTCCTGGGCGAACTGGAGTGCGAGCATGCGCTCCACGTGCCGCGCCAGGATGTCTGTTTCGATGTTGACCTTCTCGCCGACGACGCGAGCGCCGAGGGTCGTCGCCGTCAGGGTCTCCGGGATGAGCGACACTTCGAACCACTGCTCGGCCAGGGTGGCGGGGGAAACTGCGCTGACGGTGAGCGAGATGCCGTCGATCGCGATCGACCCCTTGTCGGTGACGAGCCTCGCAAGGTCGTCCGCGAGGCTGAACCGCACAACCCGCCAGGCGCTTCCGTCGCTGATCGAGAGAATCGTCGCCGTGCCGTCGATGTGCCCCTGAACGATGTGGCCGCCCAGGCGGTCGCCGACTTCGGCGGCACGTTCCAGGTTGACTCTGCGGCCGGGCTCGACTCCGTCGAGCGTCGACATGGCGAGGGTCTGGGCCATCACGTCGACGGTGAAGGAGTCCGAACTCTGGTCGACGACGGTGAGGCAGACGCCGGACACAGAGATCGAGTCGCCGTGCTTCGCCCCGGTGACGGCGAGCGGTCCGCGGACCGTGATCCGCGCAGCATCCGCGGTGCGGTCCACGTCGGTGACCTCGCCGATCTCTTCGATGATTCCGGTGAACATGGTCAGGAGTGTCCTTTCGGGCGGGCGATGATCAGCAGATCGTCACCGAGGGTGTGCACGCTGTCGACGGCGAGCCGTCTGGCGTCTGAGATCGAGCCGACCCCGATGTCGGTGACGGCCGTGCGGCTGCCGCCGAGCAACGCGGGGGCGAGGTAGATGAGGTATTCGTCGACGAGCCCAGCGGCGATGAACGCGCTGATCAGCGTCGGCCCACCCTCGAGGAACAGAGAGCGGATGCCGCGCGCGTGCAGCTTGGCGAGATCGGCGGCGAGGTCCTGCCCGTCGAAGCGGACCGGGCGCCGCGGGTGCGCGTGCAGAGCGGCGGATTCGGGAAGATCGCGACGGCCGAAGACCACCGGTGTCGGCTGCGACGGGTACAGCGTGCCGGACGCCGTGCGCGCGGTCAACGCCGGATTGTCGGCCAGGACGGTGCCGGTTCCGACGCCGATGGCGTCGGCTGCGGCGCGGCGGGAGTGCACGTCGGCGCGAGCCTCAGGTCCGGTCACCCACTGGCTGCTGCCGTCGTTCGCTGCGGCGCGGCCATCGAGGCTCTGCGCCCACTTGGCGATGACGAAGGGGCGGCCCAGGCGAGCGGCGACGAGCCAGCTGCCGAGCAGTGCCTCGCCTGCGGCGTGGAGCACACCAGGGACGACCTCGACGCCCGCGGCGCGAAGCCGCTCGGCGCCGCTCCTCGAGTGTTCGCCCGGGTCGTCGACCGAATACACGACGCGAGCGACGCCCGCGTCGATCAGCGCCTGGGCACAGGGGCCGGTGCGGCCCGTGTGGTTGCAGGGTTCGAGTGTCACCACGGCGGTTGCGCCGCGAGCGCCGCCCGGGGCGAGGTGCGACAGGGCGTCGGTTTCGGCGTGGGCGGTGCCGGCTCCGCGGTGCCACCCTTCGGCGATCACCGTGCCTGCCTCATCCAGCAGCACGCAACCGACCTGGGGGTTCACCCCCCGTGCCGGTCCGCGGCGCGCGAGTTCGAACGCCCGGCGCATGGCATCGGCCAGCGCGGGCGCAACGAGCCCGGCACCAGTGTGCTCGTTGCTCTCGGTCGTGTGGCGGGGCGCCATCGGATTCCTTCTCGTTGTGGAACGAGCCCCGGGGTGCCGCGACCAGCGCAAACGCCGTCGACGACCGCGGTGCAGGGAATCCTGCGACGCGCGTGCTGCCTCCCATCCGGACTCGAGCCTGGCCGCTTTCGCCACCTGACCCATAACCGTCGGTACCGGAATTTCACCAGTTCAATTCCGCACACTGCTGTGTGGAACTCGCGGACTATCACCGCCGGTTCGGACTCTCACCGACCCCGGAGCACGTTATTCGTTATGTCTATCGTATGGTCAACGCGCTCGGGCCCGCAGTATTCCCCGCGTATGTGACGGAGTTCGGAGATCAGCCGTGTTCAGGCGGCCAGGATCTGCCGAGCCGTTCCCGAATCGACGATGAGGTCGGTGACCAGCCCGGCGGCGAGGGCGCCACGGAGGGTCTGCAGTTTGCTCTCACCCGAGACGACGCACACCCGCCTGGCGATGCCGCGGAGGACGTCGAGGCTCGGGCCGCTTGACCTGTTGTTGAGATCGATGCCGTCGCTCGAGCCGTCCTCACGGTAGAAGACGGTGGCGATGTCGCCGACCACCCCTGTCGCGCGCAACTGGGCGAAGTCATCCTCGTCGAGGTACCCGCCGATGTAGACGTGGCTCGGCACCCCGGCGAACGGAGAGCCAAGCCCGAACACGATGATGTCGAGCGTCTTCTGCATGTCGACGACCCGGCTGATGCTGCGCTCACGCCAGAGCGCTGCTTTCGTGGCCGGGTCGTCGAAGACGGCGGGCACCGGGAACTGCTGCACGCTCGCCCCGAACGCCGAACCGAATCGCTGAAGAATCTCGCTGGCGTAGAGGATGCCTGTCGTGCGCGGGTTCGCGGCACCGTTGAGTTGTACGACGGTGGAGTTGTGGGTCGCCTTCGCGAGCAGGTGCCGGGACAACGCACTCATCGTCGACCCCCATGCCACTCCGAGGGACATGTTGGAGTCGACGAATCCGCCGAGAATCCGTGCAGCGGAGAGCGCCACCCGGTCGAGTCGTTCGACGTCGCTGGACTGGTCAGGAACCGGGACGACGTGCGCGGTGACCCCGAATCGCGCGCGGATGTCACCCTCGAGCTGGCGCGGCATGTCGAGGGGAGATCGCACCTGGATTTCGACCAGGCCGGTTTCTCGCGCGTGCCCGAGGAGCCGGGAAACCGACGACCGGGAGGTGTGGAGTTCGTGCGCGATGGCATCCATCGTCAGATCCTGCAGGTAGTACAACTGCGCTGCAGTGAGAGCGTCCCTCGTCTTCGGACTCAATTGCGCGGCTTTGGACGGACTCATCTCGAACTCCTTGCACGTTTGTGCATCGGGTTTGCACGTTGGTGAATATACCCGAACAATCGATTGGACACGAGAGAAGCACGCGACACGGATGCCGTCGGCCAACGCCGGAGCTCCAGGTTCCGTCGCCGAAGGAGAGCAGAAGCAATGAAGCAGACAGCAACGCAGCCAGGCAATCGGCGGGCCTCCGTCAACACCCTGCTGAACCGTCCACGTGCCCGCGTGCTTGTCATCGGCGGTGGAATCAACGGGCTGGCCGCCTTCCGCGACCTGGCCCTTCAGGGTGTCGACGTGGCGCTCGTCGAACGCGGGGACTACTGCTCCGGCGCGTCTGCCGCGTCCAGCCATATGATCCACGGGGGCATCCGCTACCTGGAGAACGGTGAGTTCCGGCTCGTTCAGGAGTCGGTCACCGAACGCAACGGCCTGCTCAAGATCGCCCCGCACTACGTGAAGCCGCTCGAAACCACCGTGCCGATCTTTTCCACCTTCTCCGGAATCGTCTCGGCCCCGCTGCGTTTCCTCACCCACAAGTCGGGTAAGCCCGAGGAACGCGGCGCGCTGCTGATCAAGGTCGGCCTCGTGCTCTACGACTCCTTCTCGCGTGACGGCGGCTCGGTGCCGCGGCATCGGTTCTTCGGGAGGAAGAAAGCGCTCGCCGCCCTGCCGCAGCTCAACCCCGACCTGAAATACACGGCGACCTACTTCGACGCGTCCGTGCACGACCCGGAGCGGCTCGCCCTCGACGTGCTCCGCGACGGGCTCGACACCGGACCGCACGCCCGCGCCGCCAACTACGTCGAGGCAGTCGGCTTCGACGACGACGCCGTGGTGTTGCGCGACGGTGTCAGTGGTGAGGAGTTCTCCTTCCGCGCAGACGTCGTGATCAACGCATCCGGGCCGTGGACCGACCTGACGAACACCGCCCTGGGCCAGTCGAGTGCGCTGATGGGCGGCACGAAAGGGTCGCACATCGTCCTCGACAACCCCGAGCTGCTCGCCGCGACCGGCGGCCGCGAAATCTTCTTCGAGCACGAGGACGGCCGGATCGTCCTGATCTACCCGCTCAAGGGCAAGGTTCTGGTCGGCACCACAGACATCGATGCGGACCCGACCCAGCCGGCCGTCTGCACCGAAGAAGAAGTCGACTACTTCTTCGACCTCGTGAAGCACGTCTTCCCGGCCATTTCCGTCGACCGGGATGACATCGTCTACCGGTTCAGCGGCATCCGCCCTCTTCCCGGTCACGGCGACCTCGAACCCGGGTTCGTCTCCCGTGACTACCGCATCGTCGCCACATCGCTCGGTGCCGGCACCATGCTGAGCCTCGTCGGCGGCAAGTGGACGACGTTCCGCGCGCTCGCAGAACACCTGTCCACCGAGGCGCTGCACCTGCTCGGGATGCCGAGGACCGTATCGACGGCGGGGCTGCCGATCGGCGGAGGAGCGGGCTTCCCGGCTACGGATGCCGCGATGCAGGTCTGGCTCGCAGACAATTCCCGTGAGCTCGGCCGGGCGCGGGCGCTCCAGCTGTTGGAACGGTACGGCACGCACGCGACTGCCCTCATCGAAGAACTCGCCGAGGCCGGGGACGACCGGCTCCGGAACGCGCCTGACTACAGCATTCAGGAGATCACCCGACTGATCCGCACGGAGCACGTGGTGCACCTGCTCGACCTGCTGCAGCGACGCACGAGCATCGCGTTCACCGGGGGAGCGACAGAGGGCCTCCTGGCTGAGCTCGCCTCGCTGCTCGCCGACGCCCGCGGCTTGACGCCCGAGCAGGTCGATGCGGAGATCCACGCGGCGGCCCACACCCTTCGGACGGTGCACGGCGTGCACCTGAACGCACGCCACGTCACCTCCGGCGCCTGAGAAGACAGGTGAACGGGCGAATACCTGCACGCATTCTCACCCGAACCCTCTTGTCCCGCGGAGTCAAAGCTCGATAGCTTGCACAGAGGATCGAAAACCATTACCGGCCGGGCCGTGGGCCCGGGGCGGAATAAGTAAGGAAGGTCAACGTGGACGTTACTTTAGGCTCTATCTTTCTCTCGGAGGTCGTCGGTACGGCGCTTCTCATCCTGCTCGGTGCTGGGGTGGTCGCCAACGTGGTACTCGCTAAGACCAAAGGGTTCAACGGCGGCTGGCTCCTGATCAACTTCGGGTGGGGCTTCGCTGTCTACATCGGTGTTCTCGCTGCTTATCTGTCCGGTGCACACCTGAACCCGGCCGTCACCGTTGGCCTCATCACATCCGGTCTCCAGGAATACCAGGAGGGCATCCCGGTGGACTTCGCCTCGACGTTCACCTACTTCGGTGGCGAATTCCTCGGAGCGTTCATCGGTGCCGTCCTCGCCTGGGTGACATACAAGCAGCACTTCGACGCCTCAGACGACGCCGGCGCCAAGCTCGCCGTCTTCTCGACCGGCCCCGCCATCCGCAGCTACGCCTGGAACCTCGTGACCGAGATCATCGGTACCTTCGTGCTGGTCTTCGCTGTGCTGTCGTTCAGCCGCCAGGGAGAGACGCCGGGACTCGCTGCACTCGGCGCGTTGCCTGTCGCAATCGTCGTTGTGGCCATCGGTATCTCCCTCGGTGGGCCGACGGGTTACGCGATCAACCCTGCGCGTGACCTCGCACCCCGCATCGCCCACGCGATCCTCCCGATTCGCGACAAGGGGCCGAGCGACTGGAGCTACGCCTGGGTGCCCGTCGTCGGACCCCTGCTCGGTGGAGCGATCGCGGGCTGGGCCTCGCTGGTCCTTCTTCCGACCGTCGGCGCAGTTTGATCCCTGCCGGCGGCGGCCCGCCGTCGCCGGCATCCCCTGGAAAACCACGCATTGCCAACAAAGGAGTTACCCATCATGGCGGACTACGTCCTCGCAATCGACCAGGGAACGACCAGTTCCCGAGCCATCGTCTTCGACAAATCCGGTTCGATCATCTCGACCGGGCAGCTGGAGCACGAACAGATCTTCCCGAAGGCCGGCTGGGTCGAGCACGACCCGGCAGAGATCTGGAACAACACGCGTGAGGTCATCGGCCAGGCGCTGTCCAAGGCCAGCCTCACCCGGCACGACATCGCCGCCATCGGTATCACCAACCAGCGCGAAACCGCCGTGGTGTGGGATAAGACCACCGGCAAGCCGGTCTACAACGCGATCGTCTGGCAGGACACCCGCACCCAGTCGATCGTCGACCGGTTCGCGGCCGACGGCGGCGTCGAGCGGTTCAAGCAGAAGGTCGGCCTTCCGCTCGCGACCTACTTCTCCGGCACGAAGATCGTCTGGATCCTCGAAAACGTCGACGGCGCCCGCGAGAAAGCGGATGCCGGGGACCTGCTGTTCGGCACGACCGACAGCTGGGTGCTCTGGAACCTCACCGGCGGCACCGACGGCGGCGTCCACGTCACCGACGTGACCAACGCCAGCCGGACCCTGTTCATGGATCTTGAGACTCTGCAGTGGGACGACGAGATCCTCTCGGTGTTCAACGTGCCCAGGTCGATGCTGCCCGAGATCAAGTCCTCGAGCGAGGTCTACGGTCACGGACACAGCTCGAGCCTGCTCCGTGAGACGCCGATCGCCGGCATCCTCGGCGACCAGCAGGCGGCCACCTTCGGCCAGGCAGCGTTCGACACCGGCGAGTCGAAGAACACCTACGGCACCGGCAACTTCCTCATCTTCAACACGGGCGAAGAGATTGTCCACTCGAAGAACGGCCTGCTCACCACGCTCGGCTACAAGCTCGGCGACGCCAAGCCGCACTACGCGCTCGAAGGATCGATCGCGGTGACCGGTTCGCTGATCCAATGGCTGCGCGACAACCTCGGCATCATCAGCACGTCTGCTGAGGTCGAGACGCTCGCCACCACGGTCGACGACAACGGCGGGGTCTACATCGTCCCGGCGTTCTCCGGACTGTTCGCCCCGTACTGGAAGCCCGAGGCTCGCGGTGTCATCGTCGGACTCACCCGGTTCGTGAACAAGGGACACATCGCCCGCGCTGCGCTCGAGGCGACGGCGTTCCAGACCCGCGAGGTGCTCGACGCTGTCAACGCCGACTCCGGTGTCGACCTGACCGAGCTCAAGGTCGACGGCGGCATGGTCGCCAACGACGCTCTCATGCAGTTCCAGGCCGACATCCTCAACGTGCCGGTCGTCCGTCCGGTCGTTGCGGAGACCACCGCGCTCGGCGCGGCCTACGCGGCCGGTCTCGCGGTGGGCTTCTGGGCCAACCTCGACGACCTGCGCGCGAACTGGCAGGAAGACAAGCGCTGGGAACCGTCGATGGACGCCGCAGATCGTGACCGCTTCCTCCGCCTCTGGAGGAAGGCCGTCACCCGGTCCTTCGACTGGGTCGACGAAGACGTGCAGTAGTCCTGTGAACTCGGGCCCGTCCTCCCCACGGAGGGCGGGCCCGTTTCCACGCCCGCTGGGCGGCCGAACGCATGCTCGACAGGACATTTTGCCAGCGCCGCACGTTCAGCAGCAGAAAACGGCGGTTTCTGACGGCCATTCCCTGTCCGACGGCGCGCTACAGCTCGTCGAGCGTCGCGATCGTCCGCACGCCTGCAGCCTTCGCCAGCTCGACCGGGTCCTCGGAGGTCTCGCCGTGGCCGATCGCCCCGACGACGACGTCCTCGCCGAATCGGTTCAGCCACACGCCCTCGAGGCCAGCGGATTCCGCGCCGACGGCATCCGTCAGCAGCCGGTCCCCGACGTACAGGGCGTCGTTCGGGGCGATGTCGAAGAGGGCACACGCGTGTTCGAAGATTCGCGGGTCCGGCTTCGCCACCCCGACGTCACCGGAGGCGATGAGGTGTTCGAATCGGTCGCTGAGTCCCGTGCGCTCGAGTTTGACCCGCTGATAGTCCGCCTCACCGTTGGTGATCACGCCAACCCGCACACCGGCATCCGCCAACCGGTCCAGGCAGGGAAGAGCGTCGTCGAAGAGTTCCCAGGCACCCCGGTAACTGTCGAAATAGCTGTCGAACCAGGCATCCGCCTCGACTGCGGAGAGGGTGAGGCCGTGCGCCGCCGCGAAGTCGAGTGCCCGCGCGCGCCGCTGCCCGGCGAAGGTCAGCTCCTTGGAGAGGTACCGGTGGTAGTGCCGGTCTTCGAGCTCATGCCAGAGGGCAACTGAGCGTTCCCGGTCGGGAAGCGGAAACGCGGCCGTCCGGTCGACGTGACGGAGGATTCCGAGCGAGACGGCGCCGCGGTGGTCCAGCAGCGTGTCATCGAGGTCGAACAGGGCCAGCTTCGTCATCGCAGGAAAGCCTCGGCGGGCCAGCCGTGCGCAGGGCCGGGCAGGTCGGCCGGGCTCAGCTCTGCGCGGTGACTCGGCGGGAACTCGCCGAATCGTTCGACCTCGCCGCGCCCGGTTCCGAGATAGCGAAACCCGGTTCGCTGGGCGACGAGAGCTGAGCTGGCGTTCCCAACCATGGCTTCCCACCGGATGGATTTGTTCGACATGCGGCCGGGGATGTCCCATTGGCCGGAGAAGACCCAGCCGGCAACGGCGCGGACCGCTTCGGGCATGTACCCGGAACCGCGCCAGGGGGCGCCCAGCCAGAAACCGACCATCGCCTGGGTGTCGTTCCAGTCCCGCAGCGAGACGACGCCGAGCAGCGTGCGCTCGTTCTTACGCCGAAGGGCCCAGGTCAGTTCGGTGCCGCTCGACCACCCCGGGTTCACCACTCGCGAGAGGAAGTTCTCGGCGTCGGACAGCGCGTACGGCTGGGGCACTGTGGTGAACTGCTGGATCAGCGGGTCCTGGCAGTAGGCGTAGATGAACGGGATGTCGCGTTCGTTCGGCGCGTCAAGGATCAAACGGTCTGTTTCGAGTCGCACGACATCCATGCCCCCCAGCTTACCGACGGGATGTCACGAGCTACCGGCGCAGAAGACCGACCCGCTCATAAGCGACCGCGAGCGTCTTCTCGGCCGCGTCGTTCGCCTTCGCGGCGTTGACCGCGAGCAGGCGGTCGAGCTCAGCCGGGTCGTCGAGCAGTTCGAGCGTGCGGGCGCGCACCGGCTCGAACACCGCGTTCACGGCCTCGACGACACCCTTTTTGAGGTCGCCATAGCCGCGGCCCGCGTACTCGTCGACGATGGCGTCGATCGTCCACCCCGACATGGCCGAGAAAATGGTCAGCAGGTTGGACACACCGGGTTTCGCGTCCCGGTCGAAACGGATGCTCGCGTCGTCATCGGTGACCGCACGCATGATCTTCTTCGCGTTGACCTTCGGGTCGTCGAGAAGCTTGATCAGGCCGGCCTCGCTCTCGGCCGACTTCGACATCTTCGCATCCGGGTGCTGAAGATCGTAAATTTTCGCCGTCTCCTTGAGGATGACCGGCTCCGGCACGACGAAGGTGTCCCCGAACCGGCTGTTGAACCGGCCGGCGAGGTCCCTGGTCAGCTCCAGGTGCTGGCGCTGGTCCTCACCGACCGGCACCACATTGGTCTGGTACAGCAGGATGTCCGCCGCCATGAGCACCGGGTAGGTGAACAGCCCGACCGTGGTCGAGTCGGCCCCGAACCGCGCGGATTTGTCCTTGAACTGGGTCATCCGACCGGCCTCACCGAACCCGGTGATGTTGTTGAGCACCCAGGACAGCTGGGCGTGTGCCGGTACGTGCGACTGCACATACAGCGTGCTCTTCGACGGGTCGATTCCGGCCGCGATGTACTGTGCCGCAGTCGATCGTGTGCGGGCCCGCAGTTCCTCGGGGTTCGGTGAGCTGGTCAGGGCGTGCAGGTCGACGACGCAGTAATACGCGTCGTAGTCCTCCTGCAACGAGACCCACTGCTGGAGCGCGCCGACGAAATTTCCGAGGTGAAGCGAATCGTTCGAGGGCTGCATTCCCGAGAACAGGACAGGTTTGGTCATGGAGGAGATCCTTTGATCATTGCCGCGCTCGGCGACAGAGGAAAGCGAGAGGGGTGGCGGCGATGCGCCGTCGGACGTTCAGATCGCGTAGTCGACGACAACCGGAGCGTGGTCCGACCATCGCTCGGCGTGGGTCGCCGCCCGGTCGACGCGATAGTCCACGACGGCGGCGGCGAGGGCCGGAGTTGCGACGTGGTAATCGAGTCGCCACCCGGTGTCGGTGTCGAACGCCCGCCCGCGCTGCGACCACCAGGTGTACGGCCCGTCGACCTCACCCGCCCACTTCCGGCCGACGTCGACCCAGCCGAGGCCCTGGCCGACCGAACCGTCCACACCGGTGACCGATTCGTCCCTCGGGCCGAAGAAACGGTCGAAGTACGCGCGTTCCTGCGGCAGGAACCCGGCGTTCTTGACGTTGCCCTTCCAATTCCTGATGTCGAACTCCCGGTGGCCGACGTTGAGGTCGCCGAGCACGACAGCGTAGGGGGAGTGCTCCGCGAGTTGCGGCATCCGCTCGGTCATGGCTTCGAGGAACGTGTATTTCTCCACCTGCTTGGGGGTGTCGACGGCACCCGAGTGCACATAGGTGGACACGACGGTGATGATCGATCCGTTGACCTCATAGTCGGCCTCGAGCCAGCGCCCGGCACTGTCGAATTCCGCCGCGCCGAGTTCCACCCGGTGGATCGATGCTTTGGCCCTCGAGAGCAGGGCGACACCGGCGCGGCCTTTCGCCGTGGCCGGGTCGTGGAGAATGTCCCATTCCGGGCCGAAGAGCGCCTCGAGGTCGCTGGTGGCTGCCCGTACCTCCTGCAACGCGAGAATGTCGATGTTCGCGGCCTCCAGCCAGTCGCCCATCCCCTTGCGGAACGCGGCGCGAACCCCGTTCGTGTTGACACTGGCGATGCGGACGGTGGTGGGGGACGACATGAATCCAGCTTAGATCAGGGCACTGACGGTGAACGCAGGGCCGCAAACGTCAAGCGGTGGCCCAAACCGAGGGCAGGGGGCAGAATAGGACCACAGGTTCGTGCGCCCGCTCGCCCGGGGAGTCGCCTGCACCTTTTCTCAAGGGGGACCGTGAACACAGCAGAACGCGAACAACCGTCGTATCGCTACGCGATGACCAATACGGGGACGCCCTGGATCTACATCGTCGGAGAGAAACTCCTGGTGGCGCTCCGGACTCCGTCTGAGCCGGCGATTGTGGAACGGCTGTGGTCGCTGGTCTGCTCCTCGTCGACGACATTCGAGGATGCTCTGCGCGTCATCCCCAACACCTCAGGCGGCAAGCCTGCCTCGTTCGTCGCTCTCGAACGGCCGCGCGGAAACGGCAGCATCGTGAAACTCCTCGTCCACGGCGATGCCGTCGTCGACGCGCATACCGGCGGGCGATGGACGCGCATCACGTCCGGCGACGACCCGTGGCGGCGCGACGAACTGAGCGGCGTCGAAGCCGTCGCGGCGGGAGGGCTGACCGGCGAACCCGGCGACCCCGTCTCCGGGGTGTCCTTTCCCCTCGGCTCAGGAGTGATCGTCGCCAACCGCATCGACTGGGTCGCCGACGCAGGAACAGGCACGGTGCCTTCCGGCAGAACGGATGCCGCCGACCCCGCCCCAGCGTCGCCGGTCCCGCCAGCGCTGTCCCATTTCCGTCCTGCGCCTGCAGACACTCACACGATCATCCGCCCCCCGGCGCAACGGGTTCGCCCGGAGGACGACCCGGCGATGCGCCACGACGGCGAAACGGTGCTGCGTCGGGACATCGCCCCGCCCATCCACGACGAGACGGTCCTCCGGGAGGCACCGCTTGTCCCCAACGACCCGAAGACGCTGCTCTACGGGTTCCGCATCAACGGCGGCCAGGCCTATCCGTTGGATGCCGTCCACTACTTCGGCAGAAACCCCCGCCAACCGCGCATCCCACTCCCGGACCCTTCCCGCCTCGTCCCGGTGGTCTCCGGGTCGAAGTCGGTCTCCGCCACTCACCTGGAGATCAAGCAGATCGGCGACTCCATCGTCGCCACCGACCTCAAGTCGACGAATGGAACGTCGGTCATCCCGCCGAACGGACACTGGCGCCGCCTGCGTCAGGGCGAGTCGGTCGTCGTCGCTCCCGGCACCTTCATCGACATCGGTGACGGCAACGTCATCGAGATCTTGCCCCCCTGGCCGGGGGTATAGCCCCACCGGGGCTTTACTTACACTGGGAAGGTAGGGGATCGGCAGATCGTACCTGCCTCGAGCCTTCCCCTCCACAACCACCGAAGGAAGGGAGAGGACCGTGTCACGCCGCCTGCCATCGCCGCCGCCGCAGTTGCCCGGCTTCTCCTTCGTGCGCATTCTGGGCTCCGGTGGGTTCGCCGACGTCTTCCTCTACGAGCAGGACAACCCCAGGCGCCAGGTCGCCGTCAAGGTGATGCTCAGCGAATACGTCAACGCCGACGTGCGCCGGATGTTTCAGGCCGAGGCCGACCTGATGGCCCAGCTCAGCGCACACCCGGCCATCCTTACGGTGTACCAGTCCGGCGTCGCCGCCGACGGCAGGCCGTACCTCGTCATGGAGCTCTGCTCCTCCTCGATCGGGCAGCGTTACCGCGACGAACCCCTCTCCGTGTCCGAGACGCTCCGAATCGGGATCAAAATCGCGAGCGCGACGGAGACCGCCCACCGGGCCGGGGTGCTGCACCGTGACATCAAACCGTCCAACATCCTGATGACCGCCTACGGCAACCCGGTGCTCAGCGACTTCGGCATCGCGGGAACGGTCGGCGAGTCCAACCCGGATGAGACCGTCGGGATGTCGATTCCCTGGTCGGCCCCAGAGGTTCTGCACAGCGAGACCAACGGCACAGTGGCGAGCGAGGTCTGGTCGCTTGCCGCCACCATCTACTCCGTTCTCGCCGGGCGTGCGCCGTTCGAGACGCCCGGGCAGGACAACACGTCCGCCGACCTCATCGCCCGGGCCGGCAAAGGAAAGCCCCATCCGATCGGACGCGATGATGTGCCGAACCAGCTGGAGCTCGTGCTCACTCGCGCGATGTCGCGCCGTCCGGAGGCGCGCCAGCAGTCGGCCATGGAACTCATCCGCGAATTGCAGGCTGTCGAGGCCGACCTCGGGCTCCCGCCGACCCAGCCGGACGTCGCTGTCGATGACTGGATCTTCAGTCCCGTCCACGACAACGACGACCGCACCCGCGTCAACCCCATCCGCACGGTCGAACCCGGACGCAGGCGGCGTCGGAGCCCCGCGGAGGCCGCGCGGCAGCCGGGAGCGACCCGGCTCGCCACCGCCGAGGCAACACCTCTCAGCGACCGGCGCCCGCTGGGACGTGCCGCGCCGCTGAGCCGGCCGTTCGCCCTGGCCATCGTCGCCTGCTCGGCACTCGTTGTGCTGCTTGCCGTGACGACGGTTTTCGTCGTCGTCCGGCTCGCGCCGGGGAGCGGCATCCCGACGGTCGCCAACATCGCTGCCGAGGTGCAGAACTCGAGTGTCGAGTTCACCTGGGCCGACCCGGGGCTCAACTCATCCGACTCGTACGAGATCCGTCCGGACGGGGGAACCGCGAGCATCCAGCGTGCCGCCGAATTCACCGTCGACGGCGAACCGGGCGAGCGGGTGTGCGTCACCGTACTGGTGAACCGGGAAGGCAAGCTAGGTCCGCCGAGTGCCGAGAAATGCGTTGACATCCCCGAGGGCAGCGGATGATGTTCCGGCAGTGGTTTCGATCCCGGCGTTCCCTGATCGCAACGCTCACGAGCAGCTCAGTGATCGTCGCCCTCATAGCCACCATCGCCATCGTCTCGACCGGATACCGGGCGCAGCAGTTCGATCTCGGTGACGGTGCCGTTTGGGTGGTCAACGAGGAGCAGCAGGCTGTCGGCAGGGCCAACACTCAGATCTTTGAACTCAATGCAGGCATCAAAGCGGATTCCGAACAGCTCGACGTCCTGCAGGAGGGCGAAACGGTCCTGCTCCTCGACGCCGGCCGGAGTTCGATCGACATCATCGACCCAGCCACGGCGAGCATCGTCGAAAGCGTGCCGCTGCCGCCGGGGACGACGGATGTTCGGCTGGCCGACGACCGCGTGACCGTTCTCGCCGACGGCGACGTCTGGCTGGTCCCGGTCGACGACCTGGCGACCTTCGACGCGGAGGCCGACCCCACACTCTCGTTCGGTCCAGGCGCGATCGGATCCGTCGCTCCCACCGGTGACCTCTTCGTCTTCTCGTCCGACGAGGCCGAACTGTACCGGGTCTCAGCGGGGGAGGACACGGTGGGCGCAACCACCCGGGTCGATCTCGTCGACGAGCCCGACCAGTTCCAGCTGACGTCGGTAGGTTCCGACCCGGTACTGCTCGACGTCACCAATAATCGGCTGATCGTGCGCGGCGCCACGGTCGACCTCGGCGACGCCGTCGGAGCGGTGCTTCCGGAGCCTTCGGCGACCGGCTCCGCGGTGCTCGTGGGGGTCGACGGCGGACTGCTCTCGGTTCCGCTGTCCGGCGGGCAGCCCTCCCCGGTGATCAGCGGCACCGCGGCGGCGTCGAGCCTGCAATTCCGTGCCAACGGCGCCCACCTCGTGCTCAACGACGCGGCGTCCGGCGCGTCCTGGGCGGTGCAGTCCGAGAACCAGCTCATCGACAACTGGGACGAACTGATCCAGGTCGACGAGAGCGAGCAGGAGATCGACGACAACCAGGAGGACACACCGCCCGAGTACGAGCAGACCCAGCTCCCGCCGACCGCCGTGCCTGACACGCTCGGCGCGCGGCCAGGCAGGACCTCTCCTCTTCCGGTTCTCCTGAACGACATCGACCCCAACGGTGACGTGCTGATGATCAGCAAATTCACCCCGCTCGATGAGTCCGCGGGCCGGCTCGACCTGGTGAACAACGCCCAGCAACTGCAGGTGACGCTGACCCCGGATGCCGTCGGCGAGTTGCAGTTCGACTACACGATCACCGATGGCCGGGGCGGTTCGTCCACGGCGACGGTCACCCTCACGGTGAAGGCCCCAGAGGAGAACAGCCCGCCGGCGCAGGTCCGCACGTCGAAGGCATCTGTCGCCGCTGGCGGCCGGTTCACCGCACAGACGCTCGGCGACTGGATCGACCCGGACGGTGACCCGTTCTACCTGACCCAGGCGAGCATCCCCAGCCCTGACCAAATCCAGTTCACACCCGACGGCACCCTGATCTACACCGACGCGGGCGTGGGCGGAACGCTCAAGGAGATCGCCCTCGTGGTCTCGGATGGCACCGCTGACGGTTCAGGGAGCTTCGCGGTCACCGTCTCTCCTCCCGGCGAGGTGCCGATCATCGCCGAGCCGTTCCCCGTTCTCGCGTATGCGGGGCAGGAGGTCGTGGTGTCCCCGCTCCCGCACGTACGCGGCGGATCCGGGCCGCTGCGTCTGGTGAACGTGCCGGCGAAGGCGGGCGCGACGATCACCCCCGACTACGACGGCGGCACCTTCCGGTTCGTGAGTTCCGAGCCGCGCACCCACACCCTCGAATACGCGGTCACCGACGGCAACCGCACCCAGACCGGCATCGTTCGAGTCGAGGTCATCGCCCCGCCGGACGCCGGCGCCCCGCCGGTCACCGTGCTTCACACGGCGTACATTCGCGAACAGAGCACCGAACGCGTCGACGTGCTCGCCGGTGACTTCGACCCCGCCGGCGGCGTTCTGGTCGTCACCGGCGTGCTCAACGTCCCCGCGGGGTCTGGGCTGCGGGTCGAGATCCTCGAGCAGAGGATCCTCCGCGTCACCCTGACCACCCCGCTCGACGAGCCTGTGTCATTCAACTACCGGGTCTCCAACGGCACCACCGAGGCCGTCGGCACCGTCACGGTGATCCAGGTGCCCACCCCGGCTGTGCGTCAGCCGCCTGTCGCCTACCCGGACACGGTGTCCGTGCGGGTGGGTGACGCCATCGACATCCCCGTTCTCGAAAACGACACGCACCCGGATGGTGAGACGCTCGACCTCGACCCGAGGTTGAGCACGAACCTGCCGGACGACGCGGGCCTGCTGTTCGCGTCAGGGCGGATGCTGCGCTACCTCGCTCCCGACAAACCCGGCAACTTCACCGCCTCCTACCGTGCCGTCGCGCCCGACGGCCAGTGGGCTGACGCACAGGTGACCCTGAACGTGCGCGAGGTCGATGCGGCGAACAACGGAGCCCCGGTGCCGAGGACCGTGATCGCCCGGGTACTGAGCGGGGAGCGGGTGCGAATCTCGATCCCACTCTCAGGCATCGACCCGGACGGCGACTCGGTTCAGCTCGTCGGGCAGGCGTCGAACCCCGACAAGGGATCGGTCGTCGGTGCGGGCGAGGATTGGTTCGACTATGAAGCCGGTGCGTACTCGACAGGCACCGACAGCTTCAGCTACACGGTGATCGACGCGCTGGGCAGCCAGGCAACCGGCACCATCCGCATCGGCGTCAGCGGCAAACTCGACGGTTCGCGGGTCCCGATCGCGGTGGCCGACGAGTTGATCACCCGGCCCGACCGCACCGTGGCCGTGCAGGTGCTCGCCAACGACTCGGATCCGGACGGCGGAACCCTCACCGTGACATCCGTCGAGCCGACCGGGGACGGAGCGACAGCCGAAATCGCCGGAGACCTGGTGCGGGTGACGGTTCCGAAGACCGAGGGGCGGTTCGGTTTCGTCTACGAGATCGAGAACCGCTGGGGCAACACCTCGACGAACTTCCTCACCGTGGTGACGAGGGACGACGCGCCGCTCGCGCGTCCGGTTCCCGCCGACATCGTCCTCACCCTCGACGACATCATCGAGACGTCGACGATCGACGTCGGTGTCCTGTCGCGGGTGTTCTTCGCAGACGGCCCGGTGTCGCGTTTGCGCGTCTCGCTTCCGTTGACCAGCGGCAGCGCCGAGGTCCTGGCGGACAAGCGCGTGCGGGTCAGCGTGAGGGACGAGTCACAGATCATCCCCTTCCGGGTGAGCCGTCCAGACGATGAGAGCGTCAGCGCCATCGCCTTCATCTGGGTGCCCGGCCTCAATGACGCGCTGCCGCAGCTTCGGGCTGGCATCGACCCGATCACCGTGGTGAGCGGTGAACCGGTGGTCGTCGACATCAACGACTACGTGCTCGCCGTCGGGCGCAAGGATGTGCGGTTGACGGATGCCGCCAAGGTGCGGGCAACACACGCGGACGGCAGTGAGCTGGCCACCGACGCCGACACGATCACCTACACGAGCGCCGAGCGGTATTTCGGCCCGGCATCCGTTTCGTTCGAGGTGACCGACGGGTCCAGTGCGACCGACCCGAACGGGCGCATCGCCACGATCGTGCTGCCGATCACCGTGACGCCGCGGGACAACCAGCCGCCGGTCTTCGCCGGTGGGCGGATCGACTTCGAGCCAGGGCAGCAGAAGGTCATCGAACTGCCCAGACTCACCACCTACCCATACGCCGACGACGTCGACGAACTGGTCTACTCGATCCTCGACCCTCAACCCGCCGATTTCACCGCAACCATCTCCGGGCAGAACCTGACGCTCACGGCTGCGGAGGCTCTGCCGATCGGGGCGGAACGAGGGATTCTGATCGGCGTTCGGGATGCCGTGAACGACGGCGCAGCAGGGCGGATCGTCCTCAACGTCACACCGTCGACCCGGCCGATCGCCGTGCCGGCGACCGACACGGTGACCGTGCAGCGGGGCACGACGGAGGCGGTCGACGTGCTGCAGAACGACGCGGCCACCAACCCGTTCCCCGCCACACCGCTTCGGGTGGTCGCCGTCCGCGGGCTCGGCGGGGGACTGCCGACCGGCGTCTCCGTCGCCCCGAGCAGCGACAACGGCCGGTTGAGTGTCACGGTCGGCAGGGCGGCGGCGGCGGCCGACACGACGCTGCAGTACCAGGTCGCGGATGCCACGGGTGATCCGTCGAGATTCGCGTGGGGCACCGTGCAGATCGCGGTGCAGGACCGTCCGGACCCGGTGACGAATGTGCGGGTGACCGGTTTCGGCGACGCCACCGTGTCGCTCGCCTGGGAGCCAGGGGCGGCGAACAACTCGCCGATCACCGGCTTCAGCGTCGAATTGTTCCGCGCCGGATCCGGCGCGTCGCTCGGCGTGACGAGCTGTGCGTCGACGACGTGTGATGTCCCCACCCCCGGGAACGGGCGCGACCACGCGGTTCGGGCCGAGGTGTCCGCCGTCAACGGGATCGGAGCATCAGACGCGCGGGGACTGCCCGAACCTGTCTGGTCTGACGTGATCCCGCCGGCGCCGGCGGGACTCGCGGCGGCCCCGCTCGACGGCGGACTGCGACTCAGCTGGACTCCGGTGACTCCCGAGCGCGGAAGCTCGGTCAAAACCTACGTCGTCACGGTCGGCGGAGGCGTGCCCGTGAACGTCAGCGCCAGCAGGTGCACTGTGACATTGTGCTCGATCGAGGTCGGCGGGTTGGCGAACGGCTCGGAGGTTCCGTTCTCCGTTTCGGCCCGAAACGACGCCTACCCTGCCCTGTCCACCTGGAACTCCGCGTCAGCGGCGGGGACGCCGTACGGCGCCCCCCGTGCCGGCGGCATCTCGGTCAACGGCGACGCGGCGAACGCTTCGGCGACCGTCAACTGGGATGCGTTCGCCGGCAACGGGGATGCGATCGCAGGCTATTACGTGCAGCTGCTGAGCTCGGCAGAGGTGCCGTCAGGGGCGGCCGCCTGCACGGTGTCGGCACCAGCGCCCGGGTCGCCGAGCACTCCGGGCGGCGCGAACGCGCTGGAGACGAGACGCATCGACGCGGGTGTGAACAGCACGACGTTCACCGGGCTCGATGCTGCAGACACCCCCTACTACTTCGTCGTCTGGGGGTACAACCGGGCCGGCTGTGCCGCGACCGAGGTTCGAAGCGCCACGCTGCGCACGACTCCTCCTGCGGTGACGGCGATTTCCGGCGACATGGTGTGGACCGACGCCAGCGAGAGTGTGCGCGACTACTACATCTCCTCGGTCGCCCCAGCCGGCTACAGCTACGAGATCCGGACTCCGGGCGGAACCTGGCAGCCGTTCGACGGGTCCGGCTACCCGCGCCAGTTGCTTGGCGGCCCGTACGGTGAGGCCGTCTCCTTCGAGGTGAGGACGGTCAGCCAGTACGGCAACCTCCGTCTCTACGGCGGGGCGTTGCGCGGAGATGCGCCATCCCCGTCGATCACGCTCGTCCCCGCCGGGTTGAGTTACGCCGCGGAAGTTGCCACCTGGACCTGGACCGGGGACCCGCCGAACGGCCCGTTTGCGGCCGCGTACGCTTGCGGTGCCGTCAACGATCCGGCGATCACAGGCACCGCGGGTCCGAACTCCTGCACGTTGAGCGCACTGCCCGCGAACGGGCAGGCCTGGCTGGACGTCAGCGTCGAGGTCGCCGGGGCGACTCTCGTCAAGCGATATTTAGCGCCATGATGGTCTCTGCACCCGCTCGCTCCACAACCAACCCGGAAGAGGCCACACAGATGACGATGACGCCCGAACAGGCGACCTGGTTCGCCGGGGTCTGCGACCAGCTCGTCGAGAACGTCGAGCGGGTCCTCCTCGGCAAGAACCACGTCATCCGGTTGTCGTTCACGGCGCTGCTGAGCCGGGGTCATCTGCTGCTCGAGGACGTCCCGGGCACCGGTAAGACGTCACTGGCCCGTGCCATGGCCGAAAGCATCGCCGGCACCTCGAACCGCGTACAGTTCACCCCGGATCTGCTCCCAGGCGACATCACCGGCGTGAGCATCTACGACCAGCGCAGCGGGGAGTTCGCCTTCCACCGCGGCCCGATCTTTTCCAACATCGTGCTCGCGGACGAGATCAACCGCGCGAGCCCGAAGACGCAGTCCGCCCTGCTCGAAGTCATGGAGGAGCAGCACGTCACCGTCGACGGCGTCACCCATGCGGTCGCCTCACCGTTCATGGTCATCGCCACGCAGAACCCGATCGAGCAGGCCGGCACCTACCGCCTACCCGAAGCACAGCTCGACCGCTTCATCATGAAGACCTCCATCGGTTACCCGGATCACCAGTCGACGATCCGCATCCTCGAGGGGTCGGATGCCGCCGGTGACGGGATTCTCAGCCCCGTGGCAACCGCGGCGACGATCACCGAAATGACCCGTCTGGCCACGACCGTGCACGTCGACGCGTCGATCAACGACTACGTCGCTCGAATCATCGAGGGCACTCGGACGGCTACGGAAATCCGCCTCGGCGCGAGCGTCCGTGGTGCGCTGGCCCTCATCCGGACCTCCAAGACGCTCGCCGCGGTCTCCGGCCGTTCGTTCGTGATCCCCGACGATGTGAAGGCGCTCGCCGACACGGTTCTCGCCCACCGCCTGATCCTGGACCCCGAGGCGGAATTCGACGGGGTCAACCCATCGAACGTCATCGCCCAGGTGCTCATCGACACCCCGCCGCCCAGTGACCGCCGGGTGGCTTAGGCCGCGATGGTTCAGGGCAGACACGCGGGCGGGACGACTCAGAGGAACGGTCTCACCCGGGCGGACTCGCCGACGGTGCTGGGGGAGACCCGCCTCGTCAATGCGAGGACCCGCCTCGTCGGAGAGCGTGAGGGTGCGCTCGCCGACCTGATCGTTTCTGTGGTCAGGTCCTGGCGACGGATGCGACGCGTGGCGAGGACAGGATGGAGAGCGCTCGCTGCCGTCGTCACGAAACTCGGCTGGGGCATCGCCATCACCGTGCTCGTCGCGTTCCTGCTCGGTTACGGACTCGGTTGGCTCGAACTCGTCGCCGTCGGCTGGACGGGGCTGCTCGTCATTCTCGCGGCGGCCCTGTTTCTCATCGGCCGCACCTCCCATGAGGCGACGCTGTCCGTCCCGGTGAACCGGGTGATCGCCGGGGAGAGCGCCGTCGGCCAGCTCACCGTGTCGAACCCCACGCGGCGGCTGCTGCCCGGCACCCGGATCGAAGTTGAGGTCGGTGAGGGGATCGCCGACTTCCAGGTTCCGACGCTTGCCCCCTCAGGTCGGTACGAGGACCTCTTCACCGTGCCCGCGCTGCACCGCGGCGTCATCCCCGTCGGCCCGGTCCGTGCCATCCGTGCCGACCCGATCGGCCTGGTTCGGCGCGAGCGGGTATGGGACGAGCAGATCGACCTTTTCGTTCATCCGCGCACGATCTCGGTGCCCAGCATGAGCACCGGATTCGTGCGCGACCTCGAGGGCAACCCGACTCGCGACCTCACGTCGAGCGATGTGTCCTTCCACGCGCTGCGTGAGTACATGCCCGGCGACGAGCTCCGCAGCATCCACTGGAAGAGCACGGCGAAGACCGGGCAGTACATGGTGCGGCAGTTCGAGGAGACCCGCCGCAGCCACCTCATGATCGCGCTGAGCCTCGCCGATGAGGATTACGCCGGCGATGAGGACTTCGAGATGGCGGTCAGCGTGGTGGGGTCGCTCGGCGTCCGAGCCATCCGTGACGCCCGGACGCTGTCGGTCGTCGCCAGTGAATCGACTCCGGAGTTCGCCCGAAAGCGCCTGCTCGCGGTGAAGAACCTCGCCGCGGTGACCGGCACGCGGCTCCTCGACGATCTCAGCAGGATCGACCGGTCCGAGACCGCGCTGCCGCTGACCGAGCTGGCGCGGGTCGCCGCTGATTCGATAGCGGGTATCTCGCTGGCCTTCCTCGTCTGCGGCGCGACGGTTCCGGTGACCGCGCTCCGCCATGCCGCCAGGCAGTTCCCGGTCGGCGTCGAGGTCATCGCGGTGATCTGCGACCCCCACATCATTCCGAGCTTCAAACGGGCAGGCGAATTGACCGTGCTGACCATCGGGTATCTCGAAGACCTGCAACAGTCGATGGCCCGGGTGAGCGCGTGACGAAACCGGCCATCACGATTCCCGTAACGGTGCTCTTCGCCGTCGCGGGGATCGCGGTGGCCTCCAGCGTCTGGTGGCCGGTCTACCAGTCACCACAGTTCGTCGTCGTCTGCGCCGGCGGAATCCTTCTCGGCACGCTGATCGCCCTGGCTGGGTGGCTGTTCCGGCTGCACGGCGTGCTCGTGCTCGCTCTCACGCTTCTCGGCTACCTCGCCGCCGGTGTGCCGCTGACCATGCCGGACCGGGTCTTCGCCGGCGTCGTGCCGCAGCCGGAAGCGCTGCTCGAGTTGGTGACCGGAACGGCGACCGCGTGGAAAGAACTCCTGACCATCCTCGTGCCGGTCGGGACCTACCAGGGCCTGCTGATCCCCGCCTTCGCCGCGGTGCTCGGCACGACGGTAATCACCCTGTCGCTCGCTCTTCGATCCACGCGCGGCGAAATCGCCGTACTGTGGCCGATCCTGCTCCTCATTGTCGGGATCGCCTTCGGTCGTGAGGAGTCGTGGTTCCCTCTCGCTATCGGACTTGGCCTCGCCGTGATCAGCCTGGTCTGGCTGATCTGGCTCCGGGGGTTACGGCACCGGGCGCAGCTGCGCCGGCACGCTGCTGTCGTCGCGAGCGTCTCGCCGTCCCGGCGCGAACGCCGCCGCGCCGCGATCGTCGGAGCCGTGAGCGCGGCACTCATCCTGGCGGTCGCGACCAGCGGCGGTGCGGTTCTGGCAACCGTTCGTCCGCCCGACAACCCCCGCAACGTGATCCGCAGCCACATCGAACAGGCGTTCAACCCGCGCGACTACCCGAGTCCCCTGTCCGCCTTCCGCCGCTACCTGCTTCCTGACATCGTCTCAGAGCCCCTGCTGACGGTGACCGGGATGCCGCAAGACGGGCGGCTCCGCCTGGCAACCCTCGACAGCTACGACGGTGTCGTGTACAGCGTGGGTGGACCGGAGAGCCCGAGCGCGTCCGGAACCTTCGTCCGTGTGCCCTACCGCGTGGAACAGGCGGCACGGGGCGAACGCGTCTCGATGACTGTCGCGGTCGACGGGTATTCGGGAATCTGGCTGCCGGGCGCCGGGCACCTCGCCGAGATCTGGTTCAGCGGGAACAACCGTGACGGACTCGCCGACTCGTTCTTCTACAACGATGTCACCGGGTCGAGCGCTGTCGTGCGTGGCCTTGCCACGGGCGACGGCTACCGGATGACGTCGGTCGTCACCCCGACACCCTCGATGGTCGAACTCGGGGAAATCACCCCTGGCACGGCGGAACTGCGGCCATTCGACGACGTCCCTGCCGCCCTCACCGACCGGCTCGACGCCTGGACCGAGGGAATCGCGACGCCCGGCGCACGACTCGCCGCGATGCTCGACGGTCTGAAGACCGACGGTTACATCAGCCATGGCATCGGCCCCGACGAACCGAACAGCAGATCAGGTCACGGCATCGACCGCATCGAAGAGCTCCTCACCGATACGCCGATGGTCGGGGACGCCGAGCAGTACGCGGTTGCTGCCGCACTGATGGCCAGAGAACTGGGGTTCCCCGCCCGTGTCGTCGTCGGCTTCCTCTCGCCGGAGACCGGCGGAGCGGTGACGCTCACCGGGGGAGACGTGAGCGCCTGGATCGAAGTGCAGGACTCGACAGGCCGGTGGCTCACAGCCGATCCGGTCCCAGCCGTCCGTGAGATCCCCGAGGAACAACCCGAGGACCCGCGAAAGGTTTCACGACCGCCCGCGATCGTTCAGCCGCCGCTCGCGGAGGACGACGAAGAGCTCGACCGGGTTCCCCCGGCCGACAGTGAGCAGAACGAGGATCTCGCCGTCAACCCGTTCCTCGCCGCGTTGCTCGTCGTGGCGCAGGTTGCCGGGAGCCTCCTCCTTGTGCTCGTTGTTCTCGCCGCACCCTTCCTTGCCGTCATCGGCGCCAAGCTCCGCCGCAGGACGCTGAGACGCAGGAGGAACCACCCGGCCGACCGGATCCGTGGTGGCTGGGAGGAATTCGCGGACGCGGCACTCGACTACGGGCTGGAACCGCCACCATCCGCGACGCGCCGGGAAGTCGCGCGCGCCGTGGGCGGCAAGCGTGCGTTCGCGCTGGCATCCGTCGCCGACCGCGCGACATTCTCGCTCGAACGACCCAGCCACGAAGACGCCGACCGGGTCTGGGCCGCCGTCGACGATCTGCGACACTCGCTTGCCACCGGGCGAACCCGGCGACAGCGGTTGCGTGCCGCGAGCTCGCTCCGGTCGCTGCGGACCCGTCGGCGCTGAGCGACGGAAGGCTCTCTCCGCGATAGGGTCGAACTCAAGCCGGAAGGAGCCCTCATGCGGTTACAGGGAGTCGGCGTCGGGCGTGGCATTGCCCACGGACCCGTCGTCCGTATGCCGGACCCCATCCCGGAGCCCGGCACTGGACATCGGGATGCCGATGCTGACACCGAGTTCGCCCGCGCGACGGAGGCGCTCAAGGCGGTTGCCGCCGACCTCTCCGAACGCGCCGAACGGGCAGGCGGGGAAGCGAAGGGTGTCATCGACGCCCAGTCGATGATGGCGCAGGACCCGGCACTGCTCGACGACATCCGCTCTCGGATCTCGGCCGGCCGCACCGCGGAGCGAGCTGTCTTCGAGGCGTTCCACGGCTTCCAGCAGATGCTCATCTCCATGGGCGGATACATGGCCGAGCGGGCCGCGGACCTCGGCGACGTCTCGCAGCGGGCCATCGCCCAACTGCACGGCGTCCTCGCTCCCGGGGTGCCCGAGGTGGACCATCCGTTCGTCCTCGTCGCCCGCGATCTCGCCCCGGCGGACACCGCCGCCCTGGACATCACCAAAGTGCTCGGGCTGGTCACCATCGGGGGCGGGCCGACCTCGCACACGGCCATCCTCGCCCGGTCCAAGGCCATCGTCGCCGTCGTCGGTGTGTCGGATGCCGCGTCGCTCGTCGACGGGGCGACGGTCCTCGTCGACGCCTCAGACGGCAGTGTGATCCTCGACCCCGGTCCGGACGACATTGCTGCGGCCGAGCGACGGCTCGCGGCACGCCGGGTCGAGGCGCCGATCGGGCCCGGGAAGCTGGCGGACGGAACCGCCATCCCGTTGCTGGCGAACATCGGCCGCCCAGGGGACATCGCCGACGCGCTGCTCCGCGGCGCTGAGGGCGTCGGCCTGTTCCGGACCGAATTCATGTTCCTCGGCACAGAATCCGCACCAACCGTGGTTGAGCAGCAGGAGCAGTACCGCACGGTGTTCGCCGCGTTCGGCGGCAAGAAGGTGATCATCCGCACGCTCGACGCCGGCTCCGACAAGCCGCTCGCGTTCCTTCCGACCGGGCACGAGGACAACCCGGCCCTCGGGCTCCGCGGCCTCCGGGCGACGCGAACGCACGAGGAAATCCTCCGGGATCAGCTCACCGCGATCGCCGCGGCGGCCGCCGAGACCGACGCCGACGTCGGGGTGATGGCCCCAATGGTCGCGGATGCTGTCGAGACCGAATACTTCGTCACCCTGGCCAGGTCCCACGGCATTCCTGTTGCGGGTGTGATGGCCGAAGTGCCGTCCTGTGCGCTCATGGCCGGGCAGGTCCTCGGGATCGCCGACTTCGTGTCGATCGGAACGAACGACCTCACCCAGTACACCCTCGCCGCCGATCGTCTGCTCGGTTCGGTTGCGTCGTACCAGGACCCGTGGCATCCGGCTGTTCTCCGCCTGGTCAAGCTTCTCGGAGATGCCGGTATCCAGTCCGGCCGGCCGGTCGGAGTGTGCGGTGAGGCGGCGGCGGACCCGATGCTCGCGGTGGTCCTCGTCGGACTCGGGGTCACGAGCCTGTCGATGGCCCCTGCGGCTCTCGCCGACGTGCGCACGGAGCTGCGGCAGCACACTCTCGAGCATGCGAGGGCGCTCGCTGTCCGCGCCCTCGACGCGTCCAGTCCGGCCGAGGCGCGGGCGGCGGTCCGCAGCTGAGGTTCGTGCGCCGTTCGGCGTGGGTCATGGCCAGTGAAGGGTCCCCAAACGCTGCTCACAGCTGCGCCGAGCGACAACAACGGACCCCTCAGCGTCGGCGCGAAGCTACGGCTTCCCTCGCATGATCGCCTGCTTGACCTCCGCGATCGCCTGCGTCACCTGGATGCCGCGCGGGCAGGCATCCGTGCAGTTGAAGGTGGTGCGGCAGCGCCAGACGCCCTCTTGATCGTTGAGGATGTCGAGGCGCACCTTGGCTGCATCGTCGCGCGAGTCGAAGATGAAGCGGTGCGCGTTGACGATCGCTGCCGGGCCGAAGTACTGGCCGTCGGTCCAGAACACCGGGCACGACGAGGTGCATGCGGCGCAGAGGATGCACTTGGTCGTGTCATCGAATCGGGCCCGGTCGGCGACGGACTGGATCCGCTCCTTGCCGGCACCGGGCTTCGACGACGGGATCAGGAACGGCTGCACTTCGCGGAAGGACTCGAAGAACGGGTCCATGTCGACGATGAGGTCCTTCTCGAGCGGCAGGCCCTTGATCGCTTCGACGTAGATCGGCTTCGAAATGTCAAGATCCTTGATCAGCGTCTTGCAGGCCAGGCGGTTGCGGCCGTTGATGCGCATCGCATCCGAGCCGCAGATGCCGTGCGCGCAGGAGCGGCGGAACGTCAGCGAACCGTCCTGCTCCCATTTGATCTTGTGCAGGGCGTCGAGGATGCGGTCGGTGGCGAACATCTCGACGTCGTAGTCGACCCACTTCGGCTGCTCGTCGACTTCGGGGTTGTACCGGCGCACGATGAGGGTGACGGTGAAAGACTCAATGACCTCAGGCGTCGGCGCCGGAGCAGCTTTTTCTTCGAGAACGGCTGTGGACATCTCAGTACTTCCTCTCCATCGGCTGGTAGCGCGTCATCACGACAGGCTTCCAGTCCAGGCGGATGTGATCGGCGGCATTCGAAGAGTGCGGGTCGCCGGTCAGGTACGCCATCGTGTGCTTCATGTAGTTCTCGTCGTCGCGGTCCGGGTAGTCGTCACGCATGTGGCCGCCGCGGCTCTCCTTGCGGTTCCGCGCGGAGAAGACGACGACCTCGGCGAGGTCGAGCAGGAAGCCCAGTTCGACGGCTTCGAGCAGGTCGGTGTTGTACCGGCGGCCCTTGTCCTGCACGCCGATGTTGCGGTACTTCTCGCGCAGCTGGTGGATGGTCTCGGTGACCTCGGCGAGGGACTCGTCGGTGCGGAACACCTGAGCCTTCTTGTCCATCTGCTCCTGCAGCTCGCGACGCAGAACGGCGATGCGCTCGGTGCCCGGGTTGTTTCGGATGCCTTCGATCGCGTCCCGCACGGTCTTGGCCGGGTCCTCGGGAAGCGGCAGGAACTCCGCGGTCTTCACATAGGCGACGGCGTTGTTGCCGGCGCGCTTTCCGAAGACGTTGATGTCGAGCAGCGAGTTGGTGCCCAGGCGGTTGGAACCGTGGACCGAGACGCAGGCGCATTCGCCGGCGGCGTAGAGGCCGGGAACGATCGTCGTGTTGTCGCGCAGCACCTCGGCGTTGTTGTTGGTCGGGATGCCGCCCATCGCGTAGTGCGCGGTCGGCATGACCGGTACCGGCTCGGTCACCGGGTCGACACCGAGGTAGGTGCGGGCGAATTCCGTGATGTCCGGCAGCTTCGTCTCGAGGACTTCAGCGCCGAGGTGGGTGCAGTCGAGGTAGACGTAGTCCTTGTTCGGGCCGGCGCCGCGGCCCTCCGCCACCTCCTTGACCATGCAGCGAGCGACGATGTCGCGCGGTGCGAGGTCCTTGATGGTGGGGGCGTAACGTTCCATGAACCGCTCACCGCTCGCGTTGCGCAGGATCGCACCTTCACCGCGGGCGCCCTCGGTGAGGAGGATGCCGAGACCGGCGAGACCGGTCGGGTGGAACTGGAAGAACTCCATGTCCTCGAGCGGCAGCTTCTTGCGCCAGATGATCCCGACGCCGTCGCCGGTGAGGGTGTGTGCGTTGGAGGTCGTCTTGAAGATCTTGCCGAATCCACCGGTGGCGAAGATGATCGCCTTCGAGTGGAAGACGTGCAGGTCACCTGTGGAGAGCTCGTAGGCCACGACGCCAGCCGGCTGCTCGACGCCGTCGACGTCGCTCATGATCACGTCGAGCACGTAGAACTCGTTGAAGAAGTTGATGCCCAGGCGGACGCAGTTCTGGAACAGCGTCTGGAGGATCATGTGCCCGGTACGGTCCGCGGCGTAACACGCCCGCCGCACAGGCGATTTGCCGTGGTCGGAGGTGTGCCCGCCGAATCGGCGCTGGTCGATCTTGCCCTCAGGAGTCCGGTTGAACGGCAGACCCATGTTCTCGAGGTCGATGACTGCGTCGATCGCTTCCTTCGCGAGGATCTCAGCGGCATCCTGGTCGACGAGGTAGTCGCCGCCCTTGACGGTGTCGAAGGTGTGCCATTCCCAGCTGTCCTCCTCGACGTTCGCGAGCGCTGCCGCCATGCCACCCTGTGCCGCTCCGGTGTGGGAGCGCGTGGGGTAGAGCTTGGAGATCACCGCCGTCCGAGCGCCGGGGCCGGCCTCGATCGCCGCGCGCATGCCGGCGCCGCCGGCTCCTACGATCACGATGTCGAACTGGTGGTAGTGCACTCCGTCGATGATGACGTCGTCGCTGGGGTCCTGAGTCACAGATGCATCCAAAATGTTTAGTTCGTCGTTACGCAGTACAGAACGAGGGGAGGAGGTCGGCGGGCTGTCCCACCGGGCACGGCTCGAACGTGAAGACCACGAGAGTGCCGAGGAGGATGAGGATCGCAACGGCGGCGAGGATCGACAGCTTGAGAGCGGCACGGATCCTCGGGCCGCGGGCGTAGTCGTTGACCAGGGTGCGCATGCCGTTGCCGCCGTGGATCAGCGCGAGCCACAGCATGACGACGTCCCACCACTGCCAGAACGGGTCAGCCCATTTGCCGCCGACGAACGCGAAGTCGATGGCGCTGACGCCGTCGCCGACGATCAGGTTCATGAACAGGTGGCCGAAGATCAGCACGACGAGCACGACACCGGAGACGCGCATGTAGATCCAGCCCCACTTCTCCCAGTTCACGCCCTTTTTTCGGGCGGGACGGAGCGGGGTGCGGGGAGCGTCGAGAGTTGCAGACATTGTGCTTCCCCTCCTAGTGGCTGAAGACGTTGATGAGGTGGCGGGGCGTGAAGGCCAGCATCGTGAGAACCCAGAGGGCGATCACCACGTAGAACATCACCTTCTGGTATCTGGTCCCCTTCGACCAGAAGTCGATGAGGATGATCCGGAGGCCGTTGAACGCGTGGAACACGATCGCTCCGACAAGGGCAACCTCGCCCAGACCCATGATGGGTGTCTGGTACGTGCCGATGACCGCGTTGTACGCCTCGGGCGACACGCGGACGAGCGCGGTGTCGAGAATGTGCACCAGAAGGAAGAAGAAGATGGCAACACCGGTGATCCGGTGCAATACCCATGACCACATGCCCTCGCGCCCACGGTACAGCGTCCCTGCCGGGCGTGGAGAGGTGGTGGAATCCAATGGTGGTGTCCTTGCAGTCTTCACTGACAACGAACGGCCCTCCCTGTTTGAAAGCGTTCCTGGCCGCTGATGAGGCGGCCGTGCGTCACAACGGCGCCTTGATAGTCTACGGTCCCGGGGCATCCGTCCGCCGGTAAGGCGAGCCTAAGCGTCTTGACGTCGAGATATCTCCGGCTCCGGCGACCGCGAAAGAACGGTGCCGGTACTCTGGGCATTATGACCAGTCCCCTCGAACGCTTCTACAGTGTGATCCCCGCCGGCGGCATCGGATCGAGGCTGTGGCCACTGTCGCGGGCGGATGCCCCGAAGTTCCTCCACGACCTCACCGGGTCGGGCAGCACTCTTCTCCGCGCCACCTGGGATCGGCTCGTTCCCCTCTCCGGCGAACAGCGCATCATGGTTGTGACCGGGCGCTCGCACCGTGCGGCTGTCGAGGCCCAGTTGCCCGACCTGGCCGACCACAACGTCGTGCTGGAAAGCGACCCCCGGGACTCTTCCGCCGCCATCGGTCTGGCCGCTGCGATCCTCGTTCACCGTGAACCGGATGTCATCATCGGGTCGTTCGCCGCCGACCACGTGATCCGCGGTGACCGCCTCTTCCGTTTCGCCGTGACCCAGGCCGTCGCGACTGCCGACGCCGGCTACATCACGGCGATCGGCATCCAGCCCACCGAACCCGCGATCGGTTTCGGCTACATCCGGTGCGGTGCGGCGCTCGACGTGCCCGGGGCGGACTCAGCGCTTCTCGTCGACTCGTTCGTGGAGAAGCCGAACCTCGCCACCGCCAAGAAGTACGTGGCCGGGGGTGCCCACCTCTGGAACGCCGGAATGTTCATCAGCCGCGCGGACGTGCTGTTGGAGGAACTTGCACGCAACCAGCCGGAGCTTCACGCCGGACTGGTGGAATTGGCATCCGTCTGGGACGACCCGGCGACCCGCGGACCTGCCGTCGACCGGATCTGGCCCACCCTGACCAAGATCGCCATCGACTACTCCGTCGCCGAGCCGGCGGCCGCCGCCGGCCGGCTCGCCGTCATTCCAGGCCACTTCGACTGGGACGACGTCGGGGACTTCGCCTCCCTGGCCAAACTCAACTCCAGTGGGCGAAAGACGGACCTGGCGATTCTGGGCGAGAACGCCCGCGTGCTGTCTGATGCGTCGAGCGGCATCGTCGTCAGCCAGACCAGCCGGGTGATCAGCCTCATCGGGGTGAAGGACATCGTCGTCGTCGACACCCCTGACGCACTCCTGGTCACCACGAGCGCCAACGCCCAGCGGGTCAAGAGCGTCGTCGACGCCCTGAAGCTGTCCGGCCGGGACGACGTCCTCTAGGACTGGTCAGGTCCGGCGGATGCGTCCAGGTCGTTCCCGAGTGCCCGAAGCGCCCGGTCGGCAGCGCCGCCCAGGCCGAGGTCGGCGGCCAGCCGGCGCGCGGCACTGAGTCCTTCAGCGGACAGCGGGCGGATCCGGGAATCCGGTTCGGTGAGGCCGAGCGTGCGGACGACCTCGACCACCGTCGGCGCGACGCGCAGGTAATCCGAGGCGGCAAGAATCTTCGCCCGCACCGATTCCGACATCCCGGCACCCCGCTCGGCGGCGGCCGCGACGATCGCATCGAGGTCGCCGAACGTATCGAGCAGCCCGGCCGCCGTCTTCTCGCCGACTCCGGCGACCCCGGGCAGACCGTCGGACGTGTCGCCGCGGAGGGCGGCGAAGTCGGCGTACTGGGATGCGGACACGCCGTATTTCAAGCGGATGACGTCCTCGGTGAGAACCTCGAGCTTGCTCATGCCCCGAGCCGTGTAGATCACGCGGACGTCGCGGGCGTCGTCGACGAGCTGGAACAGGTCGCGGTCCCCGGTGACGACATCGACGGGGCCGGTCGCCCGGGCCACCAGACTGCCGATGACATCGTCTGCTTCGTGGTGGGGCGCCCCGACGATGGCGATCCCGAAGACGTCGAGGGCCTGCCGGATGAGGGGGATCTGAGCGACCAGCAAATCGGGAACCTGTTCGACATCCGGTTCCCCTGACCTCGGGGTCGCGACCCGGTGCTCCTTGTAGCTGGGGATGAGGTCGACCCGCCACTGCGGTCTCCAGTCGTCGTCCCAGCAGGCCACGAGCTCTGCCGGCTGGTAGTCGGTGACCAGCTTTGCGATGAAGTCGAGCAGGCCGCGCACCGCGTTCACCGGGGTGCCGTCCGGGGAGCGCAGCGTGTCCGGGAGCCCGTGGAAGGCCCGGAAGTACAGCGACGCGGTGTCCAGAAGCATCAATCGCCCGTTCATGGCTCGATTCTGACACGCGGCGATTCTTCCCGTTTCGCTCTCCCGCAGGCATTTCTGCTCATCCGAGCAGAGCGGCCGAGGAGTGATGCTCATGAGAGCGGCCGGGCCCCTCCTTCGCGGGATCCCCATATGCTCGCGGGAACGGCTATGTAACGCTTCTGTTTCGAGAGTTCCGCGCAGCGCAGCGTCCTTCGCAACATTCGGTAACGTACCCATACCCGCCCTCGCGAGTCCCGCAGGGCAGCATCCTGGAGGTCACATTGACAATCAATACCCGTAAGGTCGCTTTCGCCGGCCTTGCCAGTGCGGGCGTTCTCGCCCTGCTCGCCGGCTGTGGACAGGCACCAGCCAGCAATGGAGACGCGACGGAGGCGGCATCCGACTTCCTGCCCTGCATCGTTTCCGACGCGGGCGGCTTCGACGACAAGTCGTTCAACCAGTCCAGCTACGAAGGTATGAAAGAGGCCGCTGAGGAGCTCGGCGTCGAGATGAAAGAGGTCGAGTCGGACACCGAAGACGACTACGCCCCCAACATCACGAGCCTCATCGACCAGGGCTGCAACCTCATCGCCACGATCGGCTTCGCACTCGCCGACGCCACCTCCGCAGCCGCGGAGGAAAACCCCGAAGTGAACTTCATCATGCTGGATGACGCGTCGATCGAAGCTGACAACGTGAAGCCGATCATCTACGACACCGCACAGGCCGCATTCCTCGCCGGATACGCCGCAGCCGACTACTCGAAGACCGGCGTCGTCGGCACCTTCGGTGGCATGCAGTTCCCGACCGTCACCATCTTCATGGATGGCTTCGCCGAGGGCGTTGCGTACTACAACGAGGCCAAGGGCAAGGACGTCAAGGTTGTCGGCTGGGATGTCGCCGGCCAGACCGGTTCGTTCACCGGCGGCTTCGAAGCCAACGACACGGCCAAGCAGCTCGCCACGACCCTCATCGGACAGGACGCCGACGTGCTGCTGCCGGTCGGTGGACCGATCTTCCTCAGCGCCATCGAAGCGATCGCGGACTCCGGCAAAGAGGTCGCCATGCTCGGTGTCGACGCCGACCTGTACGAAACCGCTGACTCCGGCCAGGAGCTCTTCCTGACCTCCATCCTCAAGCAGATGAAGTCCGGCGTCTATGACGTCGTTCTCGCGGCAGGCGAAGACAACTTCGACGCCTCCCCGTATGTCGGCACCCTGGAGAACGACGGCGTCGGCATCGCGCCGTTCCACGACTTCGAGGACAAGGTCAGCGACACCCTGCAGGGCGAGCTCGACGAAATCAAGGCAGGCATCATCGACGGATCCATCGAGGTCGTCTCGCCGTCGTCACCGGCAGCCGAATAGCAGTACTCGCTATTCACACCCGCAAACGGTAGGGGAGACCAGCTCCGGCTGGTCTCCCCAAACTGTTGGAACGTAGGATTTCCCCATGAAGCTCGAACTTCGCGGCATCACCAAACGATTCGGATCCCTGGTCGCCAACGACCACATCAACCTCACCATTCAGCCCGGGGAGATCCATTGCCTCCTCGGTGAGAACGGCGCAGGCAAGTCCACCCTGATGAACGTCCTCTACGGCCTCTACCAGGCCGAAGAAGGAGACGTGCTGCTCGACGACGTCGTCCAGCACTTCGCCGGCCCCGGTGACGCCATGCGCGCCGGCATCGGGATGGTGCACCAGCACTTCATGCTCATCCCCGTCTTCAGCGTGGCGGAGAATGTCATGCTCGGTCACGAGCGAACCGGTTTCGGAGGGCGCCTCGACCTCGACGCTGCTCGCGCGAAGGTGCGCGAGATCTCGGCCCGGTTCGGTTTCCACGTCGACCCGGACGCCCTCGTCGGCGACCTCCCTGTCGGCGTGCAGCAGCGGGTCGAGATCATCAAAGCGCTGTCCCGCGACGCCCAGGTCCTCGTCTTCGACGAACCGACCGCCGTGCTCACCCCGCAGGAGACCGACGAGCTGATGGCGATCATGCGCCAGCTCCAGTCGGAGGGCACCTCGATCGTCTTCATCACCCACAAACTCCGTGAGGTGCGGGAAGTCGCTGACCGCATCACCGTGATCCGCCTCGGGAAGGTGGTCGGCGAAGCATCCCCGACCGCATCCAACTCTGAACTGGCGGCTCTCATGGTCGGCCGCGCCGTCGAACTCACCGTGCACAAGGACCCGGCACAGCCCGGCCCCGCCGGCCTCGTCGTCAAGAACCTGGACGTGATCGACCACCTCGGACTCAAGGTCGTCAACAACGTCAGCTTCGACGTGCACGCCGGGGAGATCCTCGCGATTGCCGGAGTGCAGGGAAACGGCCAGACCGAACTCACCGAAGCGATTCTGGGCCTCCAGCCCCGTGTCAGCGGAGAGATCAGCCTCAACGGCACGTCGCTCACCGGTCTCAGCGTCCGCAAGATCCTCAACGCCGGAGTCGGGTTCATCCCCGAGGACCGCACCGAGGACGGCCTCGTCGGCGAATTCACCATCGCCGAGAACCTCATGCTCGACAGGTCCGACCGTCCCCCGTTCGTCAAGCAGGGCAACCTCCAGCTGGGTTTCCTCGCCGAGTTCGCGCAGGAGAAGAAGGACGAGTTCGACATCCGGGCCGAATCGATCAGCACCCGGGCAGGCAGACTCTCCGGCGGTAACCAGCAGAAGGTCGTCCTCGCACGGGAGCTGAGCCGAGACCTCAAACTCTTCGTAGCCTCCCAGCCCACCCGAGGCATCGACGTCGGATCGATCGAATTCGTGCACAAGAGAATGGTGGAGACCCGGGATGCCGGCATCCCCGTCGTCGTCGTATCGACGGAACTCGACGAAGTCGTCGCCCTCGCAGACAGGATTGCAGTGATGTACAGAGGATCCATAGTCGGGATCGTTCCGGGGAACACCCCGAGGGACGTCCTCGGCCTCATGATGGCCGGCGAGATCCCGAGCGGGGTTGCCGCGTGAGCGAGACCACGGCGACGACGGCTCCGTCCGCGAACGAGCCGAAGCTTGCCCCGGAGGGCGATGAGCGCTCACGCGGCAACCAGGTGCTCTCAGAGATCCTCAACGGCAACTTCGTCATCTCGATCCTCGCGGTGCTGTTCGCGCTGGTGATCGGCGCCATTCTCATCGCGGTGACGAATGAAGACGTCCAGGCGGCATCCGGATACTTCTTCGCCGCCCCCGGCGACACGTTCGCCGCCATCTGGAATGCCGTGTCCGGCGCATACGGGGCGTTGTTCCAGGGCTCGATCTACAACTTCCGCCGCGACGGGTTCCTGGATGGGATCAAGCCGCTGACCGAGACGCTCACCTTTGCGACGCCGCTCATCGCCGCAGCCCTCGGAATCGGGATCGCCTTCCGGGTCGGCCTGTTCAACATCGGTGGCCGCGGCCAGATGCTCATCGCCGCCGCGTGCGCCGGCTGGGTGGGTTTCTCCTTCGAACTGCCCTGGGGCGTGCACCTCGCCGTCGCGCTCGTCGCCGGAATCGCCGGAGGAGCTCTCTGGGGAGGACTGGTCGGCCTGCTGAAAGCCCGCACCGGCGCCCACGAGGTCATCCTCACGATCATGCTGAACTACGTGGCGTTCTATCTCATCTCGTGGATGCTCCGCACACCGGGCCTGCTGCAGGCACCGGGCTCGGTGAACCCGAAGTCGCCGGCCATGCTCGAAACGGCGACGATGCCGGAGATCCTCGGCCCGCGGTACAACCTCCACCTCGGCTTCCTCCTCGTCATCGCCGCCACCTTCTTCGCCTGGTGGCTGCTCAACCGGTCGAGCCTCGGATTCCAGTTCCGTGCGGTCGGCGAGAACCCGAACGCGGCGCGAGTCGCGGGCATCAACGTGAAGAACACGTATGTGTACGCGATGCTGATCTCCGGCGGCCTTGTCGGCCTCGCCGGTGTGATGCAGGTGCTCGGGACGGTGACCACCGGGTTCTCCGCCGGCATCGACGCCGGAATCGGCTTCGACGCGATCACCGTCGCCCTGCTGGGCAGGAGCAAGCCGTGGGGGATCTTCGCCGCCGGCATCCTGTTCGGAGCGTTCAAGGCCGGAGGCTTCGCCATGCAGGCTGCTGAAGGGATCCCGATCGACATCGTGACCGTTGTGCAGTCGATGATCGTCCTGTTCATCGCCGCGCCGCCGCTCATCCGGGCGGTGTTCTTCCTGCCGAAGCAGGGCGCACGCCGCAGACTGCTGCCCAACGTCTCGAAGGAGGTGGCTGCGAAATGACCACGACGACCGCGCCTGAGTCCATCTCCGCCAGTCTCGAGTCGGCGACGATCAAAAGCTGGAAAGCACCGATCGCGTACGCGATCTTCTCGCTCATCGCCATTCTCCTGTTCGTCGTCAACGGACGCGACGGTGTGAGCAGGTTCCGCCTCTCCAACGAAGCGGATGTCATCCAGTTGGCGCCGATCGACAACCCGACCCGGCTCACCTGTATCCTGCTCGTCGTTCTCCTCGTCGCCATCACCGCATACGCGACCTGGCTGTCCAGCCGCGCGAAGCGGGTGCCGCTGTGGCTGACGATCCTCTTCGCGGTCGCGTTCATGTGGGCGTTCCTCACCTGGGCGGCAGCGGGCGAAACCATCCCGATCACCGGACTGCTTCTCGGTACCGTCGCGCTGAGCGCACCGCTCATCTTCGGGTCGCTCGGCGGCGTCATCTCCGAACGCGTCGGGGTCGTCAACGTGGCGATCGAGGGCCAGTTGCTCGCCGGTGCTTTCCTGTCGGCGTTCGTCGCATCCGTCACCGGCAACCCGTGGGTCGGTCTGGTCGCCGCGATGGTCGCTGGGGTGCTCGTCAGCTTCCTGCTCGCCGCGTTCAGCATCAAGTACATCGTCGACCAGGTGATCGTCGGTGTCGTGCTGAACGTGCTCGTGGCCGGGCTCACCAGCTTCCTCTACTCCACGGTGCTGACCAGCAACACGCCGCTGTTCAACTCGCCGCCGCGGTTCCCGCGCATCAGCATCCCGTTCCTCAGTGAGATCCCGATCCTCGGACCGGTCCTGTTCCGGCAGACGATCATCATCTACTTCATGTACATCGCCGTGTTCGTCGTCTGGTGGGCGCTGTTCCACACCAAGTGGGGGCTCCGCCTCCGCGCGGTCGGCGAGCACCCGCAGGCGGCTGACACCGTCGGCATCAAGGTCAACGCGACCCGGTTCTGGAACGTCGCGCTCGCCGGCGCCATCGCCGGCTTCGGCGGAGCCTACTTCACCCTCGGCTCGGTCGGCGGGTTCACCAAGGAGATGACGGCCGGGGCGGGCTTCATCGCCCTCGCCGCGGTGATCTTCGGGCGGTGGGATCCGATCCGGGCGACGCTCGCGGCGCTGCTGTTCGGCTTCGCCACGAACCTGCAGAACGTGCTCGGCGCGATCGGTTCGGGTGTGCCGAGCGAATTCCTCCTGATGCTTCCGTACGTCGTGACGATCTTCGCCGTCGCCGGCCTGGTCGGTTACGTCCGCGGCCCGGCGGCATCCGGCAAACCCTACATAAAGGCGTGATCAACCATGAGTGATTCCATCGACTGGGGTGCCCTCCGCGAAGCGGCGACGGACGCCATGACCAAGGCATACGTGCCGTACTCGAAGTTCCCGGTCGGCGCCGCCGCCATCGTCACCGATGGTCGGATCATCGCCGGCTGCAACGTCGAGAACGCCAGCTACGGCCTGACCCTGTGCGCCGAATGTGCCCTCGTGTCGACGCTGCACCTGAGCGGCGGCGGACAGCTCGTCGCGTTCACCTGTGTCGACGGCGACGGCAACACGCTCATGCCGTGCGGTCGCTGCCGGCAGCTGCTGTTCGAACACGCCGTTCCGGGGATGCTCCTCGAGACCGTGTCCGGGATCCGCACCATCGACGAAGTACTGCCGGACGCGTTCGGCCCGCGCACGCTCAACGACTATGCAGGAGCACCCACCGATGACCGTATCTGACTCCGTGCAGGAGGCGTTCGACGCCGTCGACCTCATCCGCACCAAGCGTGACCGGGGCGAACTCTCGACGGATGAGATCAACTGGCTCATCGACGCTTACACCCGCGAATATGTGGGCAATGAGCAGATGGCTGCGCTGGCGATGGCGATCCTGCTCAACGGGATGACCCGCCGGGAGATCCGCGACATGACGCTCGCCATGATCGCCTCTGGCGAGACCATGGACTTCTCCACCCTCGGCAAGACCACCGTCGACAAGCACTCGACCGGTGGTGTCGGCGACAAGATCACACTGCCGCTGATGCCGCTCGTGGCATCCTTCGGTGTCGCGGTCCCGCAGCTCTCCGGTCGCGGCCTCGGTCACACCGGCGGGACGCTCGACAAGCTCGAGTCGATCCCCGGCTGGCGGGCCGACCTCTCCAACGACGAGATGTTCTCGATCCTCCGCGACGTGGGAGGCGTGATCTGCGCGGCCGGTGCCGGCCTCGCGCCCGCCGACAAGCGGCTCTATGCGCTGCGCGATATCACGGGCACGGTGGAAGCCATCCCTCTGATCGCCTCGTCGATCATGTCCAAGAAGATCGCCGAGGGAACCAGCGCGCTGGTGCTCGACGTGAAGTTCGGCTCAGGCGCGTTCATGCAGGACTACGCGAAGGCCGAGGAACTGGCGCGCACGATGGTGTCGCTCGGGCAGGACGCCGGGGTGCGCACGTCGGCGCTGCTCACGAACATGAGTGTGCCGCTCGGCCTGGCCATCGGCAACGCGAACGAAGTGCGGGAGTCGGTGGAGGTGCTCGCCGGTGGTGGCCCAGCCGACATCGTCGAACTCACTCTGGCGCTCGCCCGTGAGATGCTCACCCTCGCCGGCCAGCCGGACGCCGATGTCGAAGCGGCGCTTGCCGACGGTCGCGCCATGGACACCTGGCGCCGGTCGATCTCGGCCCAGGGTGGAGACCCGGATGCCGCGCTGCCGGTCGCGCGGGAAACCCACACGGTGACCGCTCCCTCCGACGGCGTACTCGTGCGCCAGGACGCCTTACCGTTCGGGATCGCCGCCTGGCGCCTCGGAGCAGGGCGGGCGCGTGCGCAGGACCCGGTGCTGCACGCATCCGGGGTGGATCTGCATGCGAAACCCGGCGATGTGGTGCATGCGGGGCAACCGCTGTTCACCCTGTCGGCGGATGACGCCGGTCGTTTCCCGAGGGCGCTCGACGCGGTCGAGGGGGCGTGGGAGCTCGCCGCTCCCGGTACGGCGTTCGAGCCTGAGCCCCTGGTGCGCGCCCGCATCCAGTAGCGCACGCGTTTCTGTCGCGCGAGGGGTCCTGAATTGCTGTTTCACGTGTCGATCGGGGACAACAAGGGACCCTTCAACTCAGCCGCGGAACAACAACGGACCCCTCACACGATTCCTGGTGCTCCGGGCCAGCCCCGTGAGCGCAACCGACGCTCGACCCGTGCCACCAGGGCAGGCATGTCCGGCAGGTCGTCGCCGGTGAAGTAGAGCATGCTCCATCCCTCGTCGACGGCGTCGTTTCCGCGCCCGACGTCGCTTCGCCATTGCGATCGATCGCTGCGGTGATGGTCGCCCTGGTATTCCAGTCCCACCCGGTACGCGGGATAGGCAAGGTCGAGACGGATGTTTCGTCGCGCAGCCGTCAGGTACACCGGGAAGTTCGGGATGGGATCCGGCAGCGGGCTCATGACGAGTGCCACACGCATGTGGGACTCCGGCCGGGATTCGGAGTAGGCAGACAACAGGTCGAGTGCCGCCAGACGCGTCGGTCGTCCCCGTCGCGACGGGTGGCGATCGCTGGCCTCCACAAGGAGTTCGCGGGTCGTTGCCGGGGCCGTCCAGCGCAAGAGGTAATCGCCCGCGGCGACCAGGTCCGGCAGAGCCACCATCGGTGCGAGATCGCACCACGTCCGCTCGACCGTCGTGACCGGGATCGCATCGACCGTCGTGACGTCCTCGTCACGAAGCAGGGACCGGTGGCCGAGGGTGCCAGCCGCTTTACTGCCTCGGGCCGGGCTCGGCGCGGTCACATGCAGAGGACCGGTCTCGAGTTCGAACGGCAGCGGAATTCCGTGCAGCAGCGCAGCCGTCGTATGACTGAGAGCGTGACCGGACGGCATCCGTGCAGCCAGGGCCGCACATCTACGCAGGTGATCGACGACGACACCGGGCGCGTTGCGCACCCCGCGGAACGGGCGGGTGAATGCGGCATTCCGCAACTGGCCCATCGTCATCCCGTGGTCCCGTGCTTCGCGCACGGTGAAGAGAGGTGGAGTACGGATGGGCGGACGAGGCGTCATTCGGCCATGGTCGCTCATCTCGCCGGCGCAGACACCCGGGACAGCCTGGGGTGGAGTGTCGTGAGGTCGGGTCCACCGGTGGAGGAGAGGGCGGGGTCCCTTGTGTCGGCGATTGCCGGTGAGGGGTCCTCTGTTGTCGTTCGGAGGTAGCTGAAGCAGCAGCTACGGACCCCTCAGCCCTGGCATTCCTCCCGACCCAGGAACCGTGCGACGGAAGGGCCCGGGCGGTAGTCTGAGCGGGTGACTTCTGAGAACCAGTTCCAGCTTCCCAACGGCGTCGATATCGCCGCCCTGCCGAAGATCTCCCTGCACGATCATCTCGACGGCGCGCTGCGGCCGCAGACGATCCTGGAACTGGCGGATGCCGTCGGCGTCGACGTTCCCGAGACGGACGCCGAGCGACTGGGGCAGTGGTTCCTGACGCAGTGCGACGCCGGCAACCTGGTCGACTACCTCAAAACCTTCGACCTCACCACCGCCGTGATGCAGACGAAGGAGGGCCTGACCCGGGTCGCCCGCGAGTTCGTACAGGACCTGGCCGCTGACGGCGTTCTCTACGGGGAGGTGCGCTGGGCACCCGAGCAGCACCTGACCCGCGGGCTCAGCCTCGACCAGACGGTCGAAGCAGTCCAGGACGGCATCGAACAGGGCATCGACGACGCGGAGCGGGCCGGACGGAGCATCCAGATCGGCCAGCTGATCACCGCCATGCGCCACGCCGATCGCGCTCTCGAGATCGCCGAACTCGCCGTCCGGCACCGCGGCAACGGCGTCGTCGGCTTCGACATCGCCGGCGCCGAAGCCGGGTTCCCGGCCAGCCGGCACCGTGTCGCCTTCGACTTCCTCGCCCAGGAGCACATCCCCGTCACGGTGCACGCCGGCGAAGCCGACGGACTGGACTCGATCAAGAGCGCGCTCTTCGACGGTCGCGCGCTCCGCCTCGGCCACGGCGTGCGGATCGCCGAAGACATCACCGTCGAACGCAGCGACGACGAGGGCACCTACGTCTCTCTCGGCCCCATCGCCCAGTGGGTGAAGGACCGTGAGATCGCCCTCGAGCTCAGCCCGTCGTCGAATCTGCAGACCGGCGCGATCGCCGCATGGGGCACCGACCTCGCCGACCACCCGTTCGACCTGCTCTACCAGCTCGGTTTCAAAACCACGGTGAACGTCGACAACCGCACGATGAGCGGCACGTCGCTGACCCGTGAACTGAGCCTGCTGGCGGATGCCTTCGCGTACGACCTCGACGACCTCGAAGTGTTCCAGCAGAACGCGGCAAGCGCGGCGTTCCTGCCGTTGGAGGACCGCGAAGAACTGGCCGAGGCGATCTCGGCGGGCTTCGAAGATGCCGAGAGATACCGCGGCTGAGGCCCGGCTCACCCCGGGGCGACGCGATGAGCCGATACTCTGAAATCGCCCCCAACCCCTGAATCGAGTTTGCCGATGTCGCTGCCGCACCTCCCGAATTCCGCCATCGACCTCGGCGCCAGCGCCGGGGACTGGCGCGACGCGGTGCGGCTGGCTGGGGCGGCGCTCGTGCGCAGCGGGGCGACGGAGGAGTCGTACACCGAGCGGATGATCGAGGTCATCGATGAGTTCGGTGCCTACATCGTCATCGCGCCCGGACTCGCGCTCGCGCACGCCCGTCCCGGTCCCGACGTCACCCACGAAGGCCTCTCGGTGGTCACCCTCGCCGAACCTGTGGCCTTCGGACACCCCCACAACGACCCGGTCAGCGTCGTGCTCGGGCTCGCCGTCGCCAACCCGGAGAACCACGTCACCTCGGTCGCCGAACTCGCGAACGTGTTCAACAACGCCACCGCGATCCCTGCGATCGCGTCAGCCACGACGCCGGACGACGTCCGCCGGGTGCTTTTCGCGGAGCACTGAATCTCAGCCAGGGAGGCTGCCATGAAGATCGTCGCAATCTGCGGTGCCGGTGTCGGAACATCCGGCATCCTCAAGGTGAACGCCGAACGGGTACTCAAGACCCTGGACATCGAAGCCGAGGTGACCGCGTCAGACGTCGCCGGGCTCGCTGTCGCCGCCGCGGACGCCCAGGTGATCCTCACATCCCCTGAGCTCGTCGACAAGATCGGCAAGACCTTTGCCGACATCGTCGTCATCGACAACTACTTCGACCTCGAAGAGCTCACCCGCAAGATCGAGAAAGCCCTGGGCTGAGCACTACACGGTCGCCGCAGCTGCGATCGCGGCCAGGTCTTCCTTCACCGCGGCCAGAATGCCGGATGCCTCAGCGCGGCGTTCGTGGGGACGGTGGACGTCGAGGTAGAACTTGATCTTCGGTTCAGTGCCGCTCGGGCGTGCCATGACGCGTGAGCCGTCTGCCAGCCGGAACCGGAGGGCATCCGTCGGCGGCAGCTGGTCCGAGCCGTCGCGAAGGTCGTCGATTCCAGCGATCGTGACGCCGCCGAGCTGGCTGGGCGGGTCAGCACGGAGGTACGCCATGATGTCGGCGATATCCGAGAGGTTCGTGACCCGCAGCGACAGCTGATCGCTCGCGAAATACCCGAATCTTTCGGCGAACGCCTCGAGCACCCGCTCGATCGTCAGGTTCTGCGCCTTGAAGAAGCTCGTCATGGCGAGGAAGTCGATCGCAGCCGAGATCCCGTCCTTGTCACGCACCGTGCCAGGGTTGACGAGGTAACCGAGGGCCTCTTCGTAGCCGAAGATCAGGCCGGGAACGCGCGACACCCACTTGAACCCGGTGAGGGTTTCGACGAAGTCGAGGGAGTATTCGCGGGCGACGGCGGCCAGCGCGGGGGAGGACACGATCGAGCAGGCGAGCACACCGCCCGGTGTCTCCTGTTCGGCGTTGAGCACAGCGGCGCGCCAGCCGAGAAGAGAACCGACCTCGTTCCCGCTGAGCTGCCGGTATCCCTCCGGGCGGTTCGCGTCGGGGATGGCGATCGAGAGCCGGTCGGCGTCGGGGTCGTTGGCGACGATCAGCTCGGCACCCTGTTCGCGGGCGAGGGCGTAAGCGAGGTCGAGCGCGCCGGGCTCCTCAGGGTTGGGGAACGCGACGGTGGGGAACGTCGCGTCCGGCTCCTGCTGCTCCGCGACGGAGTGCGGCAGCGAGAGCCCGGCTTTCCGGACGACCCGGGAGAAGGTCTCCCAGCCCACGCCGTGCATCGCCGTGTAGACGACGCTGAGCTCGACCGGCTCGCTCGTCATCACCGCGGCTGTCGCGTCGACGTAAGCGTCGACGACGTCCTCGGTCGCGATTTCGTAGTCGGCGCTCCTCGGCAGCTCGAGCACGCTCGCCGAAGCGGCGACCCGGAGGATGTGCGCCTCGATCTCCGCGTCGGACGGCGACACGATCTGTGACCCGAGGTCGTCCCCGCCGAGGTACACCTTGTAACCGTTGTCTGCGGGCGGGTTGTGGCTCGCGGTGACCATGATGCCGGCCGACACGTCGAGGTGCCGCACGGCGAAGGCGAGCACCGGCGTCGGCAGCAACCGGGGAAGAAGGATGACACGGAGGCCTGCCCCAGCCATCAGCTCGGCGGTGTCGGTCGCGAAGACGCGGGAGTTCCGTCGGCCGTCGTAGCCGATCACGACGCTCGGCGTCTCGTCCGGCTGGCGCTCGAGCAGGTAGGAGGCGATCCCCGCAGCGGCCTGGCCGACGAGTACCCGGTTCATGCGGGCCGACCCCGCCTCGATGCGGCCGCGCAGTCCGGCGGTGCCGAATTCGAGCCGCGTGTCGAACCGGCTGTGCAGTTCGTCGAGCGCGGGTTCGCTGCCGCCCTCGGCGTCGCGGAGCAGGGTCTCCAGTTCGAGCCGCGTCTCGGGGTCGGGGTCCTGGGCGAGCCACGCCCACGCCTGAGTGAGAACATGACCGGTGCCGGCGTCGGTCATCACAGTGCGGCCACGATCCGGGCGAGCAGGGCGCTGATGACCGGTTCGGCATCGCGCCCGGCCTCGAGCACCTCCAGGTGGCTGAGGGGAGTCGACTGGATGCCTGCGGCAAGGTTGGTGATCAGGGAGAGCCCGAGGACCTCCATGCCGGCCTGGCGGGCGGCAATCGCTTCGAGTGCGGTCGACATGCCGACGATGTGGCCGCCGATGCTCTTCGCCATCTGGACCTCAGCGGGGGTCTCGTAGTGCGGACCGCGGAACTGGCAGTACACGCCCTCGTCGAGGTCCGGCTCGATGCTGTGGGCGATCGCCCGGAGCCGCGCGGAGTACAGGTCGGTGAGGTCGACGAAGGTCGCGCCTTCGAGCGGCGAATCTCCGGTGAGGTTGATGTGGTCGCTGATCAGCACGGGGGTGCCTGGCGTCCAGGATTCCCGGATGCCGCCGGCGCCGTTGGTGAGGATCATGGTCGCAGCCCCCGCGGCCGCAGCGGTACGCACACTGTGCACCACCCGGCGGACGCCGTGACCCTCGTAGTAATGCGTGCGCGCTCCGATGACGAGAGCCCGTTTGCCGTTCGGCAGGAGGATCGACCTCAGCGTGCCGACGTGCCCTTCGAGGGCCGGCCGGGAAAATCCCTCGATCTCGTGGGCAGGGATCGTTGCGATGGTCTCGCCGATGAGCTCCGCTGCCTTGCCCCAGCCCGAGCCGAGGGTCAGCGCGATCTCGTGCCGTTCGACGCCGGTCCTCTCGGCGATCTGGGCCGCTGCGGTGAGCGCGATGTCGAAGGGATCCGCGGTGGGATCGTCAAGCGGGTTGGAAGGTGCGTCAGACATTCCGTCATTCTATTCAGCCGGTCGGCCTTCCCGCCTTCGATTTGACAGATGCCGCGTTCCGCCACAACTGAGCACTGCGGCGCCCGATGCGCCGGAATCCGCGCGAAGCCGCGGTTCTCGGCCGCCGTCACGTTTTGGTGCCGGTGTAGCAGGCTGCGACAATGGAGCAATGACCTACGAGTTCGAGCGCAAACACCGGATCGCTGTACTCGGAGGTGGCCCAGGCGGCTATGAGGCCGCACTCGCCGGCGCTCAGCTCGGCGCCGACGTCACGCTGGTCGAGCGCACCGGCGTCGGCGGTGCCGCCGTCATCACCGATGTGGTGCCGTCGAAGAGCCTCATCTCCACCGCCGAAGCGACGAACGCGGTGCGCGGTGCGAGCGAACTCGGTGTGCAGTTCTACAGCCGCACCGACACGGGCAAGCCGGTCAAGCCGGAGGTCACCGTCAACCTCGCCGCCGTGAACAAGCGGCTGCTCGGCCTGGCACGCCACCAGTCGGAGGACATGCGCGCGACCCTGGAGCAGGCCGGCGTGAAGATCGTGCACGGGGACGGCCGCCTCGACGGCCGCGACGCGGTCATCGTGTCGACCGAATCCGGCGGCCGCGGAACCGACTTCGACCGGGTCGAAGCCGACACGATCGTCGTCTCGGTCGGCGGCAGCCCCCGCCGGCTGCCGTCCGCGATGCCCGACGGCGAACGCATCCTGGACTGGACCCAGCTTTACAGCCTCACGGCCGTGCCGGAGCACCTCATCGTCGTCGGTTCAGGTGTGACCGGCGCCGAATTCGCCTCCGCCTACCGCGCCCTCGGCTCCGACGTCACCCTCATCTCCAGCCGCGACCAGGTGCTCCCCGGTGAAGACGCCGACGCCGCCGCCGTGATCGAAGGGGTGTTCAAGCGCAGCGGGATGACCGTGCTGAACAAATCCCGCGCAGCCAGCGTCACCAGGACCGACAATGGCGTGATCGCGACCCTGTCGGACGGCCGGACCGTCGAAGGGAGCCACTGTCTGATGGCGGTCGGCGCTGTGCCGAACACCGCAGGCATCGGTCTCGAAGAAGCCGGCGTGCAGATGACCGACGGTGGCCTCATCCGGGTCAACCGGGTGGCGCGCACGTCGATCCCGAACATCTACGCGGCCGGTGACTGCACGACCTTCATGCCGCTGGCATCCGTCGCGTCGATGCAGGGCCGATCGGCGATCTTCCACGCCATGGGCGATGCGGTGAACCCGACCGAGTTGCGTAACGTCGCCGCGAACATCTTCACCCAGCCGGAGATCGCCACCGTCGGCTGGACCCAGAAGCAGATCGAAGAGGGCCTCGCGCAGGGCGAGATCTACAAGCTGCCGCTCAAGTCGAACCCGCGCGCGAAGATGCAGGGGATCAAGGACGGCTTCGTGAAGCTGTTCGCGCGCACCGGGTCCGGCACGGTCATCGGCGGCGTCATCGTCGCACCCAAGGCGAGCGAGCTGATCTTCCCGCTCGCCATCGCCGTCGAACACCGGCTCACCGTCGACGAGATCGCCCGGGCGTTCGCGGTGTACCCGTCGCTCACCGGCAGCATCACGGATGCCGCGAAGGCCATGCACATCGTCAACTGACCCTCCTGACGCAGAGGCGGTGCAGGATGTCTGCACCCACGGCGCTCGATGTGCGCAAAAGCACCTGAGCGCCGGCGTTGAGAGCCATTTGCGCGGACCGAACCGGGCTTGGATCGTGCGCCCGGTCGGCGGCATCGGTTCATCTGGCGCAGATGTCGTGTTTTCGGCGCGAGAACCGGCATCCGGGTCAGATGAAAGGGGTGGCCGGTCGGCGGCGTCTGTTCATCTGGCGCAGATGTCGGGTTTTCGGCGCGGAAACCGGCATCCGGGTCAGATGAAAGGGATGGCCGGTCGGCGGCGTCGGTTCATCTGGCGCAGATGTCGAGTTTCTGGCGCGGAAGTCGGCATCCGGGTCAGACGAAACCGGTTACGTCAGGCGCTCGTGATCGTGAGCAGCTGGTGCCCGCTCGAGACCGTCGCGCCGACTTCGACATTGATGTCCCCGATCGTGCCGTCCTTGTGGGCGGTGATCGGCTGCTCCATCTTCATGGCTTCGAGCACGACGACGAGGTCACCCTTGACGACGTGCTGGCCGTTTTCGACGGCGAGCTTCACGATCGTCGCCTGCATGGGGGAGGCGACGGAGTTGCCTGTGGCGGAGCTCACCGTGCCGGTGCCGCCGCGGCGCTTCGGCGCAGGCGCGAGCGCCCTGCCGGTGCCGCCGGTGCCGGGTGTGAGGCTCGTCGGCAGGCTCACTTCGATGCGCTTGCCCTCGACTTCGACGACCACGTTGTGGCGCGTCTTCGAGGCGCGGGGGCCGTCGAGTTCACCGTCCCACGGTTCGATGTCGTTGACGAACTCGGTTTCGATCCAACGGGTGTACACCCCGAAGGTGCCGTTCTCGGCGGTGAACGCCGGGTCGCGCACAATTTTGCGGTGGAACGGGATGACGGTCGGCAGGCCGGAGACCTCGAATTCGTCCAGGGCGCGCCGTGAACGTTCGAGGGCCTGCTCGCGGGTGGCGCCGGTGACGATGATTTTGCCGAGCAGCGAGTCGAAGGCGCCCGAGATCTCGTCCCCGGCGGTGACGCCGGAGTCGAGACGGATGCCGGGGCCGCCGAACGTCTTGAACACGTGGATCGGGCCGGGCTGGGGCAGGAAGCCCCGACCGGGGTCCTCGCCGTTGATGCGGAACTCGATCGAGTGGCCCTGCGGGATCGGGTCGTCGTAGTCGAGGACGCCGCCCTCGGCGAGCCGGAACTGCTCACGGACGAGGTCGATTCCGGTGATCTCCTCGGAGACCGGGTGCTCGACCTGCAGGCGGGTGTTGACCTCGAGGAAGGAGACCGTTCCGTCCTTGCCGATGAGGAACTCGCACGTGCCGGCTCCGACGTAGCCGACCTCTTTGAGGATCGCCTTCGATGCGCTGTAGAGCAGGTCGTTCTGCTCGTCGGTGAGGAACGGCGCCGGGGCTTCCTCGACGAGCTTCTGGTGGCGGCGCTGGAGTGAGCAGTCGCGGGTGGATACGACGACGACGTTGCCTGAGGCATCCGCCAGGCATTGCGTTTCGACGTGGCGTGGCTGGTCCAGGTACTTCTCGACGAAGCACTCGCCGCGGCCGAACGCCGCGATCGCCTCGCGGGTGGCGGAGTCGAACGCTTCGGCGACCTCGTCGCGTTCCCGGGCGATCTTCAGCCCGCGGCCGCCGCCGCCGAAAGCAGCTTTGATGGCAACGGGGAGGCCGTGCTCGTCCACGAAGGCGAGCACCTCGTCGGCGCCCGAAACGGGGTTGAGCGTGCCTGGGGCGAGGGGTGCGCCGACCTTCTGGGCGACGTGCCTGGCGGACACCTTGTCGCCGAGCTTCTCGATGGCCTCGGGTGACGGCCCGATCCAGACCAGCCCGGCGCCGATCACGGCGCGGGCGAAGTCAGCGTTCTCGGCGAGGAAGCCGTAGCCGGGGTGAATCGCGTCGGCGCCGGAGCGGCGGGCGATGGAAAGAATCTTGTCGATGACCAGGTAGGTGTCGGCGCTCGTCGAGCCGTCCAGGGCGTACGCCTCGTCGGCGAGTCTGGCGTGGAGGGCGTCACGATCCTGGTCCGCGTACACAGCGACCGACCCGATCCCGCTGTCGCGCGCTGCGCGAATCACTCGGACGGCGATTTCGCCCCGATTGGCTATGAGGACCTTGGATATACGCGACACAGTCCCTTAGCCTATTGCCCCCGGGCACCGGCTTTTTGGTCGGTGCCCACAGAAATCACCGAAGAAGCACTGCGGATGCCTACAAAGCGCCGCCCCGGTTCCACAGCGAGGTCCAGTCGTAACCGAGTTGCCGCACCAGCGAACGGAGGGTCGGCAGCGAGAGCCCGACGACGGTGGACGGGTCGCCGGAGATCCGTTCGATGAACGGCGCGCCGAGGCTGTCGATGGTGAACGCGCCGGCGACCTGGAGCGGTTCGCCTGTGGCGATGTACGCGTCGATCTCGGCGTCGGTGATGTCGTTCGCGAAGCTGACGTCGGCGAACGCCACGGCGCCGACCGCGCCACCGGTGCTGCCGTCGGAGCGGTGGTCGATCAGCCAATGGCCCGAATACAGGCGACCGGTCCGCCCGCGTTGCCGGTGCCACCGTTCGAGGGCGGCCTCCGGCGTGTGCGGCTTGCCGTAGATGACCCCGTCGACGACGAAGACGGAGTCCCCGCCGAGGATCAGACCATCCGTCCCGTCCAGGTCCCGCCACACCGATTCGGCTTTCGCCCGGGCGAGGAGGGCGACGGTGTCCTCCGGTCCCAGCGCTGTGCCGGACGCCGACTCAGCGGCCGCCACGGCGGCATCCTCGTCGACGTGCGACGGGACGAGAACCGGTTCGATACCGCTCTGTCGCAGCAGCATGAGGCGTGCGGGGGAGGTGGACGCGAGGTAGAGCTGCATGAGGTCCCTTCGGCTGCTGCGCGAGCAGGCATCCGTCATTCGTGGGACGATTTCACTGTGAATGCGCAATCGAACAACCCAGCAGATGTCGAGCTCGAGATAACCAACGTAGCCCACGGCGGTGTCTTCGTCTCGCGGCTCGATGGCCGCGTGATCTTCGTCGCCGACGCGATTCCCGGGGAGCGGGTTCGCGCCCGGATCACCGAATCGTCGAAGAAAAGTTTCTGGCGTGCCGAGACCGTCGAGGTGCTGGATGCCTCGCCACATCGCCAGTCACATGTCTGGGCTTCATCGTCCGTCGACGTCGACCCGGCCGACCGGGCGGGCGGGGCCGAGTTCGGTCACATCGAGCTGTCGCACCAGCGGGAACTCAAACGGCAGGTCCTCACCGATTCCCTGCAACGGTTCGCGGGGGTCGGGAGTGACGTCCAGGTTGAGGCCGTGCCGGGCGACGACGAGCGCGACGGGCTCGCCTGGCGCACCCGGGTGAGCCTGCACGTCGACGAGGAAGGCTTCGTCGGGCCGTACGCCGCCCGCAGCCACCGGGTGATCCGAGTCGGCGACCTTCCCCTCGCGACCGATGAGGTGGCATCCGCTGCCCCCCTCGACCAGCAGTTCCGCGGTGCCGAGTCGGTTGACGTCATCGCGCCGAGCAGCACCCAGAGCGCACGGATCGTCGTGCGTGAACCGGTGAAGAAGGGCACGAGCCCAGCGAACCGCCGGGAGCAGACCATCATCGAACGCGTCGGCGACCGCGACTTCTTCCTCGACGAGGGCGGGTTCTGGCAGGTCCACCGCTCGGCGGCCGAACTGCTCACCAGCGTCGTGCAGTCGACGATCGACGAGGCCCTGTTCGACCCGCGCGCCGCGAACCTCGACCTCTACGGCGGGGTCGGCCTGCTCGCCGCAGCGGTCGGCGACAAGTTCGGCAGCACCACGCGCATCACCAGTGTTGAATCGTCCGCCCGCGCCACCGACCATGCCGCCGAGAACCTCTCCGACTGGGTCGGCGCGCAGAGCATCACCGCTCGGGTCGACGCCTATTTGCGCGGTCTCGTCGCGCAATCAAGCGCAGCGGAACGTGCCCGCCTCGCCGCAGGCACCGTCGTTCTCGACCCGCCCCGCTCAGGCGCCGGCAAGGAAGTCGTCGCAAGCCTCGCGGAACTGCGGCCGGCCCAGCTGGTCTACGTGGCCTGCGACCCGGTCGCGCTCTCCCGCGATATCGGACTGTTCGCGGCTGAGGGCTACCAGCTGACCGCGTTGCGGGCGTTCGACCTGTTCCCGCACACGCATCACATCGAATCCATCGCCCTTCTGACCCGATGAGCGCGCCTGTCCGCACGAAAGCGGTCGCCGGCACCCCTACGATGGGCTCTGTGGTGCGAATAGCGGTTATCGATGATCATGAGTCCGTCCGGATGGGCCTGACGGCCGTCTGCGTGTCTGCCGGGCACACCGTCGTGCACAGCGTGTCCACGGTCCGGGAATTCGTCACCGAGGCCGGCGGTGTCCCGTGCGATGTCGTCGTGCTCGACCTCAACCTCGGCGACGGCAGCAACATCACCGACAACGTCCGCGCCGTTCACAGCTCGGGATCCGCTGTGCTCATCCACTCCATCGCCGACCGCGTCGCTTCGGTGCGTGAGGCGCTCGCCGCCGGTGCAGCGGGCGTGATTCCCAAATCGGCGCCGACGGATGCCGTCGTGGCCGCGATCGAGACCGTCGCAAGCGGTGAGGCGCTCAACAACCTCGAATGGGCGAGCGCCATCGACGCCGACGGCGACTTCAGCCGCGCCCAGCTCGGCCGTCGAGAACGCGACGTGCTGCACCTGTACGCCTCTGGTCTGCCGATGAAGGATGTCGCGGTGCAGCTCGGTATCGCGCCGTCGACGGTGAAGGAATACCTCGACCGGATCCGGGGCAAGTACGTCGAAATCGGCCGGCCGGCGCCGACCAAAGTGGACCTTCTCCGCCGCGCCGTTGAGGACGGCATCCTGCCCGAACTCAACCCGGGCTCCGGTGATGACCACTGACCAGCAGCGGTCAGGGGCGATCTTCTCGCCCATTCCGCGCGGTCCTGTCCTCGAGAACCTCGACCGGGTGGCCAGGGACGCAGCCGACACGCAGCCCCGCTTCAGCGTGGCGCGGATCGAACGGCTGATTGCCCGCTCCGTCAGCCTCATGGCGCTTGTTTTCGGGGCGCAGACCCTCAGCATCGCCCTCGGTGCTGGAGTCGTCGTTCCGGGGCCGCTGGGGATGCTGTACCTGCTCGTGTTGCACGGACTCCTTCTGATGGTGATCATCGCGGGCATCGACGCGCGGGTTCAGCGGGTGACCAACATCGTCTTCGCTGCCAGCTACCTGCTCGCTGTCGCCGCCTGGCCTCTCGCGACGGGGGGCCTGGGTGCCGAGTCGAGGGTGGAACCCTGGACGTGGTACCTGTGCGCGATTGCCTGCGGCTGCATCGCGCAGGCGGTCCGGCCGTGGCTGGCGACCGTCTACATCGTTCTGACCCCGGCGGTCTACGGGTTCGCGCGCGTTCTCGACGGCAACGGAAGGATCGTGCACCTCGACATCGCCGTGCAGGATGCGCTCTACGGCACCATGATCGGGCTCGTGATCATGGTGCTCATCATCATGTTCCGACGGGCGGCAAGAGCGGTCGATGACGCGCGTTCAGCTGCTTTCACCCGGTATGACGAGGCGGTGAGACAGCACGCACTCGAAGCTGAACGGATCGAAGTCGATGCCCTTGTCCACGACACCGTGCTGGCCTCGCTTCAGGCCGCCGATCGCGCCTCGACTCCCGAGCAGGCCCGCGCCGCCGTCGCGATGGCCAGTGATGCGATCAGCCGGCTGGCAGCCCTCGACGCGCCGACGGCTGATTCGGTGCAGACCATCACCGTCGGCTGGCTCGTGGATCTGCTCCGGCAGCACGCTGTGCACCTGGAAACGTCATTCGAGGTCACCGTCCGCGGCTCCGTGAGCCACAGCATCCCCTTCCGGGTCGCCGAGAGCCTGTACCTCGCGACCGCGCAGGCGATGACGAACAGCATCCAGCACGCCGGCGACACCGGATCCCGCAGCGTCGCCGTCGAGGTCGGCGACGACGGGATCGTGCACGTGTGCGTGCGTGACGAAGGGGCGGGGTTCGACCCCGCGGCGGTGCACACCGACCGGCTCGGCTTGCGCGTATCGATCATCGAACGCGTCGTCGCCGTCGGCGGCACCGTCGACCTTCGTTCCCGTCCGGGCGCGGGCACGAGCGTCAGCATCCGCTGGTCGGATGAGGACAAGGCGGAAGGCGACGACGTGCTCGAGGCGCCAGAGGGGGCGACCGCACCGTGATCTCACTCAACCGGTACACGATGATCGCCCTCGCCGCGGCGTTCTCGTTCTACCACGTCGTTCGCGGCATGCTCACCCTCCCGCAGGCGGACTCGCCGTGGCCCAGCATCGCCGCGATGGTGCTCTACCTGGTGGCAACCGTTCTCGCGCTGTGGCCGTCGAGTCCGACGGCCATGCCGTTGTGGCTTGCCGCCTTCTCGCTGGCAGCGGCAGTCTCGGTTCCCCTCCTCGTCACCAGCCAGCTCGACCCGACGGCCAACAACGGATATGCGACCTGGCATGTGTCTGCCATCGGCACGCTCATGACCATCACCGTCGTGCGGCGTCGTGAGCTGTTCGGCTGGATCGGAGTGGGTTTCCTGACCGTCCAGTCGATCGTCTGGTGCGGTGTCGGCACCTCGATGGAGATCGGGGTCACCGGAAGCCTGATGTGGGTGTTCGTCGCCGGTGTCCTCACCCGCTCCCTTGCGAAGATCGGACATGACGCCCAGGGACTCACCGTGGCCGAACAGGAAGCCGCGAAATGGCAGGCGGCCCAGGACGCCCACGAGCAGGAACGGCGTGCCCGGCTCGAACAGACGGGCAAGCGAGCTCTGCCGATCCTCCGCGACATCATCCTCTCCAGCGGTGAGCTCAACGAGTCGCAGAGAATCGAATCACGGGTGCTCGAAGCGGGGCTCCGCGACGAGATCCGGGGCAGGCGACTCCTGAACGACCGGGTGCGGGAAAGCGTTCTGGCCGCCCGCCGGCGCGGCACGACGGTGAGCATGCTCGACGAGGGAACGCTGGACCACCTCCGGGACAGCGAACTCGATGCGGTGCTCAGCGCCGTGGCCGACGCGATTTATCGGACTGAGGCGGATCGCCTGATCGTTCGGACGGCGCCGGTCGATTCGGACGTGGCGGTCACCCTGGTCGGGCTCAGCGCGTCGACGGATCCGGACGAACCCGGCGACACCGTCCGGCTGTGGCTGGAGATCCCGCGTTCGATGTCCGTGGACGTCGACTGACGGCATCCGCGTCGCGAGGTGAAAGGGAAGAAGGGCCGGCTTTCTCAAGCCGGCCCTTCTGAATCCCCGGGTCAGGGCACTAACCCGAATAGTGCTCTGACCCGCCCCCAGACGCCGCTGCTACCCTAATCGAGCGAATCGTCTGGTGGTGTAACTCTCACAGAGAGACACCGTGCGCTCTTATTCTGGAGGGGAAGTGGCGAAGCCGCTAGTCGGCTCTTTGGGGGACCGTCACGCGGAGAAGTTCCGCCACCTGCCCGGGCCGGCGGTAAGGGGAGTGCGGAGGATGCGGGTACTTCGCTGCCACGCGGACGGACCGTGCGAGATCACAGCGTCAGCTCCTGCGGATTCTTCGACGACAGCGGCGGTCAGGACGGCGGTGATCGCCGCGACTTCGTCGGGCGTCGGAGAGCCGCGAAGGACACGGACGTCGACCCCGTGTTCGGATTCCTCCGTGACGAACACGCCGGGGCGCCCAGGCAGTCCTCCGTGTCGCCGCGGTCGCTGAGCCGGTTCCTGCCCGGTCACAGCGGAATGTTCCCGTGCTTCTTGGGCGGCAGGCTCGCCCGCTTGCCCTTGAGCGAACGCAGCGCCTTGATGACGGCCACGCGGGTCGCCGCTGGTTCGATGACGCCGTCGAGCTCGCCGCGTTCGGCCGCGAGGAACGGGCTTGCCACGTTGTAGGTGTACTCGTTGGCGAGCTTCGTCCGCACAGCGGCGACGTCTTCGCCGGCGGCCTCCGCGCGCTTGATCTCGCCGCGGTAGAGGATGTTGACGGCGCCCTGACCGCCCATGACGGCGATCTCCGCTGTCGGCCAGGCCAGGTTGATGTCAGCCCCGAGCTGCTTCGAACCCATCACGATGTAGGCGCCGCCGTAGGCCTTCCGGAGGATGACCGTGACGAGCGGAACCGTGGCCTCGGCATACGCGTAGAGCAGTTTCGCGCCGCGGCGGATGACGCCGGTCCACTCCTGGTCGGTGCCTGGCAGGTAACCGGGAACGTCGACAAGGGTGAGGATCGGGATGCTGAACGCGTCGCAGAAGCGGACGAACCGTGACGCCTTCTCACCGGCCTCGATGTTCAGGGTGCCGGCCATGGCGTTCGGCTGGTTCGCGATGATGCCTACCGTGCGTCCCTCGACCCGGGCGAAACCGATGACGATGTTCGGAGCGAACAACGGCTGCACCTCGAGGAAGTCGCCGGAGTCGACGACGTGCTCGATCACCGTGGTGACGTCGTACGGCTGGTTCGGCGAGTCCGGGATGATCGTGTTCAGCTTGCGGTCGGCATCCGTCGTCTCCAGCTCGACGTCGCTTTCGTACACCGGGAGTTCGGCGAGGTTGTTGTCCGGCAGGAAGCCGACGAGCGTGCGCGCGTAGTCGAGAGCGTCGGACTCGTCGCTGGCCAGGTAGTGCGCCACACCGGAGCGGGTGTTGTGGGTGAGGGCTCCGCCCAGCTCTTCCATGCCGACGTCCTCACCGGTGACGGTCTTGATCACGTCGGGGCCGGTGACGAACATCTGGCTGGTCTTGTCGACCATGATGACGAAGTCGGTGAGGGCGGGGGAGTATACGGCGCCGCCGGCTGCCGGGCCCATGATGATCGAGATCTGCGGGATGACCCCGGATGCTGCCGTGTTGCGGCGGAAGATCTCACCGTACTTGCCGAGGGCGACGACACCCTCCTGGATTCGGGCACCGCCGGAGTCCAGCATCCCGAGAATCGGAACGCCGGTCTTGAGGGCGTGGTCCATGATCTTGATGATCTTCTCGCCGGCGACTTCCCCGAGCGATCCGCCGAAGATGGTGAAGTCCTGCGAGTACACGGCGACCTGGCGGCCGTGGATCGTGCCGGTGCCGGTGACGACAGCGTCACCGTACGGACGCGATTTCTCCATGCCGAAGGCGTGGGTGCGATGGCGGACGAACTCGTCGAGTTCGACGAAGCTGCCCGGGTCGAGGAGTTCGGCGATTCGCTCGCGGGCGGTCATTTTGCCCTTGGCGTGCTGCTTGGCGATCGCGGTCTCACCGGACGCCGTGACGGCTTCGTGGTACCGCTGCTTCAGGTCGGCGAGTTTGCCAGCCGTCGTGTACAGGTCGGGAGCGTCGGATGCGTCGGGCGTTACTGCGTTCTCGGTCACTTATTCACTCTAGTGTGCAGGGATAGGGCCATACCGTTGGCGAATGCCTACAACGAGCCCTTCGGTGTCTTGGAGAATAGCGGCGCGTATCGTGGTGCCATGACATCCGAATTCCCCCGTTCAGCGCCCCTTGTCAGCCGCCTTCAAGTGCTCGAGGAGACGCCGTCGACCAACGACGTGCTCGTCTCGGCAGCGGCCGACACCGAGAACTGGCCGGACTTCTCGGTCGTTGTCACCGAAACCCAGACGGCGGGGCGCGGTCGTCTCGGCCGGGTCTGGGTCAGCCCGCCCCGGACGACGCTTGCGGTGTCCGTCCTCGTGCGCGCCGACGCGTCGCTTCGCATCGACGCGCTCGGCTGGCTGCCCCTCGCCGCCGGCCTCGCGATGACGCGCGCCGTCCGCGAGGCGCTGCCGGCCAGGGACGACGTGGCGCTGAAATGGCCCAACGACGTCCTCGTCGGTGGCCGGAAGATCAGCGGTGTGCTCTCCGAGCTCGTCGTGGGGGAGGCGCCGAGCGTGGTCGTCGGCGCCGGAGTGAACCTCTCCATGACCGAGGAGCAGTTGCCGGTTCCCACCGCGACCTCTCTCGTCCTGGCCGGAGCGGAGCATCCGGATGCCGACGGCGTGCTCTCGACGTACCTCCGCGAGTTCCGCGGCCTCGTGGATTCCTTCCTGGCCGCCGGAGGAGACGCACGAGCGAGCGGTCTGCAGGCTGCGGTGACTGAGGCCTGCGGCACGGTCGGTTCCCGGGTGAGCGTTGAGCTCCCCGGTGGGAACATCCTCGCCGGGATCGCCCGCGGCATCGATGTCTCCGGCCGCATTCTCGTTCAGGCGGACGGGTCGGCGGACCTCACGCCGATCTCCGCCGGCGATGTCACCCACCTGCGCGCCCGCTGACGCCCGCGCGGGTGATGTGGCCGCGCGCGGGGGGCCGTCTCGCCCGCGCCCGACCGGAACGCCCGCTCGCCGATGTCGCTACCGCCCAGGATGCCGTGAAACCGCCCGGGCGACGGCGGTGCAGTCCGGGCAGCGCCCTCGCCGGTGATAAGAATGGAGCATGGCAGAGTATCCGAGCGCCGCAGCGAGCCTGCCCCCAGACGCCTCACGGCCCGTCGTGCCGACCGAGCGCGTCATCGCCCGGCTGCGCCCCAACGCGCGTGTGCTGTTCTGGCCGGCCCTCCTGCTGATCGCCCTGCCGGGCGCGACGGTTCTCGCCATCGGCATGTTCCGCGAGACCTGGCAGCACGTCCTGTTCGTGGTTGCCGCCGCTGTGCTGTTCGCGTTGCTCGTCCTGTTCCCGTACATCGCCTGGCTCAATCACCGCTGCACCATCACGACACGACGGGTGATCGCCCGCCGCGGATTCTTCGTCCGTGAGCGCAGGGAGATCTTCCACAGCCGCGGTTACCATGTCACGCTCAAGCAGAGCTGGCTGCAAAGCGCCTTCCGCTCGGGCGACATCCACATCAGCTCGGGCGTCGAGAAGCCGCTCGTGCTCCGCGATGTTCCCGGTGCCGCCCAGGTGCTGGAGACGCTGCACGAGCTGATCGAGCGCAATCAGATCGTGCTGACGAATCAAGCCGGTTCGCCCGGAACCGCGACGACGGCTTTCTGACCCGCTGGAGCGGCAGCCGGCCGCAGAGCGGATGTTCCGCGGTTCGGCGAGAACACCCAGTAGCGGTAGAGGGTGAAACGGAACACGGCGCCGAGCGCCAGCCCGACGACGTTCGCCGAGATGTTGTCCGCGAGCACCGAGGTGAACCCGAGCACGTAGTGCGACACCCAGAGGCAGCCGAGGCCGATCCCCATGCCGGCAAGTGACACGGCGAAGAACTCGAGGCCCTCGCGGACCGTGTTCGAGCGGCGGTCGTCCGCGAAGGTCCAGTAGCGGTTCCCGAGCCAATTGGTGACGATCGCGAGCAGGGTGGAGACGACTTTGGCGATCAGCGGGCCGGTATGGATGTTCTCCGGTGCCAGCAGGGTGAGTCGGAGGGCGTTGAACACGGTCAGGTCGACGAGCAGCCCCGCCCCACCGACGAGCCCGAACTGGAGCAGTTGCACCAGAAGAAGGCGCACAGGCCCGGGCGACGCTGCTGCGGTCATGTCCTGCTCCGATTCGAAAAGGGGCTGGTTGGATGCCTCGTGCGCCATGCGCGAAGATAGTGTGGCGTACGCAGTTTAGGCGAACTCCCATCGGGGACCGCTGGGAGTTCCTGCGAGCACAAGCAAAATCGACCGCTGGGAGGCGACGGCTGTGGTTCGTGTTGGTGTTATTGGCGGCGGGCAACTCGCCCGGATGATGATCCCCGCAGCGGTGAACCTCGGCATCGACCTGCGCGTCCTCGCTGAGGCCGACGGAATGGCCGCCAGGCTCGCCGCGACGGCGGTCGGCGATTATCACGATGTGGACACCGTCCTGGCTTTCGCCAAGGAGGTCGACGTGATCACCTTCGACCACGAACATGTTCCCCAGGACGTGCTCCACGCCCTCGTGAACGCGGGTGTTTCGGTGCACCCAGGGCCAGATGCCCTTCTCTACGCCCAGGACAAGTTGCTCATGAGGCAGAAGCTCAGTGACCTCGGACTGCCCGTGCCGGTGTGGGCACGGGTCGAAACCGAAGCGGAACTGCAGGCATTCCTCGACGCGAATGACGGGCACGCGGTCGTGAAGACGCCTCGCGGCGGCTACGACGGCAAGGGCGTACGGGTGGTCACAGCCGCCCACGAGGCCAGTGACTGGTTCACGGTCCTGGCCGAGCACGGTGCGGGCGACGCGCTCCTCGTCGAGGAACTCGTCGATTTCCGCCGTGAACTCGCCCAGCTGTCCGCCCGCCGGCCGTCGGGCGAACTCGTGCTGTGGCCGGTCGTCGAATCGATCCAGCGTGACGGCGTCTGCGCCGAGGTGATCGCGCCGGCCCCCGGGTTCGCGGTGCGCATCGCCGACGTCGCCGCCCAGATCGCGACGGACGTGGCAACCGGACTCGGCGTCACCGGCGTCTTCGCCGTCGAGCTCTTCGAAACCGTCGACGACCGGCTGCTGGTGAACGAGCTCGCCATGCGCCCGCACAACTCAGGACACTGGACGCAGGACGGGTCGACGACGAGTCAGTTCGAGCAGCACCTCCGCGCCGTCCTCGACCTGCCGCTCGGCGCGACCGGGTGCACCGAGCCGCACACCGTCATGGTCAATGTCCTCGGAGGTCCCACCGAAGGGTCGCTGTCCGACCGGTACGCCGGAGCCATGGCGGCGCACCCGACCGCGAAGATCCACAACTACGGCAAGGACCCACGCCCGGGCCGCAAGGTCGGTCACGTCAACGCCAGCGGTCCTGAACTGGACCTTGTCGCCTATGAAGCGCGTGCCGCAGCGGCGTTTCTTCAGGACTGACATTTACCATGGGCTTCATGCCATTCCACGATTCAGTGCGTCCACGCGTCGGCGTTGTCATGGGCAGCGATTCTGACTGGACGGTGATGGCTGCAGCCAGCGAGATCCTCTCCGAGTTCGGAGTCGACCATGAGGTCGAGGTCGTCAGCGCCCATCGCACGCCCGAGAAGATGATCGACTACGGGCGGGATGCTTCCTCCCGCGGACTGAAGGTCATCATCGCGGGCGCGGGCGGAGCGGCGCACCTGCCCGGCATGCTGGCATCCGTCACCTCGCTCCCGGTGATCGGCGTCCCGGTTCCCCTCGCGAGGCTCGACGGTCTCGACTCTCTGCTGTCGATCGTCCAGATGCCGGCGGGGATCCCCGTCGCCACCGTCTCGATCGGTGGCGCGAAGAACGCCGGACTGCTCGCCGTGCGGATCCTGGCGACCACCGATGAGGGTCTCTCCGGAAAGCTCGCTGCCTACCAGACCGACCTCGCCGAGCAGGTCGAGGTGAAGAACCGGGCGCTCAAGCTGCAACTATGAGCGCTCAGACTGCAAGCCCGATCCGCTATCCGGACCTGGGCGCCCCCCAACTGATGACCCGTCGAGGCTGGTGGCTGGTCGCCCTGAACTTCCTCATTCCGGGTTCGACCCAGGTGCTCGCCGGCAACCGCAGACTCGGGCGGATCGGACTTGCCGGGACACTCACCATGTGGCTCCTCGCCGCGTTCGTGATCGTCGCCTACCTGCTCTGGCGCACCGCCACCCTCTCCATCGTCACCAACTCGTTCGCCCTCACCGCTCTGCAGATCCTGCTCGCGGGGTACGCCGTGCTGTGGCTCGTGCTGACCGTCGACACGCTGCGGCTCGTACGACTGGTGCGCGC
>NZ_JBKJWH010000150.1:0-26055 GCF_046716805.1 Mycetocola sp.
TCGCCGACGGCATCCTGATGTGCCGCCAATGCCACCTGCTAATCCACAACAACGGGTGGAAGATTCTCCGCGACGGCACCACCTACTTCGCCGTCCCACCACCCGAGATCGACCCGGAGCAGAAACCAATCCCGCTGCGCAGCAAGTCCGCGCTCGCCCGCGCCCGACGCCGCGCAGCCGCAGCCGCACCAGAAGCAGACTCCGAGAGTCCAGCGGACATCGACGCCGACGGAACTGAGGGTGCTGCCGCTGCGAATCAAGGGCCGCCCGGGGGCGGACGAGTGAATCCTCACCGCGTCGACCAGGTGTCTGGTGAACGCGCGACACTCGCACCGGAAAGCTGAACGGGATTCAGCGAACCGACGAAGATCAGCGCGAGACGCCGAGGCGGTAGGCGGGAGGAGTCTGAATGACATCCTCCGCGACACCGAGTTCGGCGGTGAGGTAGTCGTGAGCCTCGGCGACGCCGCGGTACTGACCTCCGAGCCAGACGTGGATCTCTTCGGGATTCTCGCACAGCATCTCACCGGCCCAGGCACGAACGGCACGCGATGCTGCTTCGCCTGGCGCACAGTCCCGACCCGATCCGGGAGCACCGGAGCGATGGGATCGCGGCAGCCAGGTCACCGTCATCCGCGGCGGAACCTGCAGGGTGCCGATGTCATCCGCGGACCCTACCTCGACGAACACCCGACCGGTCGCACAGAGCGGAAGGGTCGTCAGCGTCGCTTCGAGCTCGGGAAGCACGGTTTCGTCACCGGCGATGAGGAACTGAACGCGATGCTTGTGGTTCGCCTCATTGGCTCGGTGACCGGTGTGGTCGGTGCGGGTCTGTCGGATCATCTCCCTCTCAGTATAGGCAAGCCTTACCTCAATTCGCCAGACGGGAGCCAACCCGTCCAGCCCGTTCCCAGCGTCCCGCAGTCAGGACTCCTCGGGGTCGACCAGATACCTGCTGGTGACGGCGATCCTGTTGAACGCGTTGATCGACACGATCATCCACGACAGCGTCGCGAACTCCTCCTCATCGAAGATCTCCCGAGAGGCGGCGTAGACCTCGTCGGACACGTGACCATGCGAAACGAGGGTGATCGCCTCGGTGAGAGCCAGAGCGGCACGTTCCCGCTCCGAATACAGCCCGGCCTCCCGCCAGGCGGGAAGCACCGTCATTCGCTCGGTTGTCTCCCCGAGCGACAGAGCCTTCTTCGTGTGCACCCGAAGGCAGTAGGCGCAACCGTTGATCTGCGACGCTCGCATCTGCACCAGCTCGCACAGGAGCGGCTCGATCCCCGCATCGCGAGCCAGGTGACCGATCTCCTTGGACAGCGCCGCAAGTTTCTCGTAAGCGGTCGGGCGGGTCTTCGAGAGATGCACGCGGGCAGCGGTGGTCATGGAACCATTGTGGCCTATGGGGCTCGAGAAGCTCTCAGCGTGCGGCGATCGGCGGCGTGCGCAGTTGCCAGCGGATGCGGCGCTCCAACTGGCTGCCGATCGACAGCAGCGTCGACTCACCACCCGGACGTCCGATCAGCTGCACCCCCATCGGCAACCCGTCAGCCGTCTCGGCAACGGGGAGAGTGATCGCCGGAAGCCCGGCGACGTTGACGAAGGAAGTGAACGGCGAATACTGACACTGCTGAACGAAGTTCCGTTCGGCATCCTCACTGTCGAACGAGCCGACCGGCCTCGGCGTCTGCGCGAGCGTCGGCGTCAGAACCGCATCAAACCGGGAGAACTGCTCGATGACACTGCGTTCAAACGTCGTCATGACAGCCAGCGTCTCGGCCATCTCACGGGCGCCGATCTGCCTGCCCGACTGGACCAGGTGCCTGGTCACCGGCTCGAGCAGCGACAACCGATCGTCGTCGACGGGTATCGATGCCGCCGAGATGTGCCACAACGTCCGGAACGCATCCGGGTACACGCCATCATGCTCGAGGTGCACGTTCTCGATCCCATGCCCCATCGCACCGAGGTGCGCCAGGGCGACGCTGACCGCAGCGGATGCCTCAGGAGCGACCCGGATCTCCATCCCGTCCTCGAACGGCGAGTTGCCGAGCACACCGATCGAGAATCGTCCCTCCCCCCGAACGGCAGCCCCCAGCAGGTCCCCGTCGTTCTCATCCGGTGAACGGAGCGCGAAATGGTGGTCGATGCGTCCGTTCCTTCGGCCGATCATCGCATCCAGCAGCAGGGCGGCGTCCGTCACCGAACGAGCGATCGGACCCTTCACCGCCAGGCCGCCGATGGACTCGATGCCGGAGCCGGCGGGGACGAGGCCACGCGACGGTTTGATCCCGACGAGCCCGCACGCGGCCGCCGGGATGCGGATGGAGCCGCCACCGTCGCTACCGGGAGCAAACGGCAGCAACCGTGCTGACACCGCGGTCGCTGCTCCGCCACTGGATCCGCCCGCGCCGAGCGCGAGGTCCCAGGGGTTTCGAGCCGGTGGCGCGACGAGCGACTCGGTGTAGCCGTGCATCCCGAATTCCGGCGTGTTGGTCTTGCCGAGGCTGATTGCGCCTGCCCCGTCGAGCACCTCGACGATTTCGTCGGATCGTGGGGAGATCGTTCCGGCGAACGCCCGCGACCCAAAACCTGTGGCGACTCCGCGCCGCATGGTGAGGTCCTTGTCGGCGATCGGCAGCCCCCACAGCGCACTGGTCCTGGGCACGATGCGTTCGAGGTCCTGCGCGCGCCGGGTGGCGGCATCCGCGGTCACGGTGACGAATGCCCCGAGCTGCGGGTCCAGCTTCTCCACCCGCTCGAGGTAGTGTGCCGTCAGCTCCGATGGGGACACTTCGCCTCTCTGGAGGGCGAGCCACTGGTCCAGGGCGCTGAGTTCATGCAGTTCGGTCACGTCTTGAGCCTATTGGCGAACCGTTCACTCCTCGAGTTCGGCGGCCAATTCGGTGAGCAGCCGGCCGAACACGTGCGCCGACTGCTTGATCGACTTCCGCCCGGCGATCGGTCCGACCCAGTGCGCAGCCTGAGCGACATTGAGAAGCTCGTGTTCGATCCGGGATCCTCCCGGAGACGGAAGCACCCGGTACTCACCGCGGTACCACCAGCCGCCCTGGATGATGAGCAGTCGTTGGTCGTCATCGGCGGTGAAACCGGACACATCAGGGTCGGGCGGAGTCAGCCTTCGCTTGATGGCGGCATACACGTCGGCCGGATTCGCGTGGATCTCCCCGGCGTATGAACGAAGGACGGTGTTCTTCGCCGGGCGGTCGTATGGTGCGGATTTCGGCATGCCGACACGCTATCGCAGCCGGCATCCGTCATTTGAGAGATTTCTGAAGCAGAACGGTGCCGAGCCAGCGCTCGAACTTGAAACCGACGCGACCCATCCGGCCGATCTCGACGAAGCCGAACGACTCATGCAGCGCGATCGACGCCTCTGCGCCCCGATCACTGATCACAGCGAGGATCTCTTTGAGGCCGGCCGCCTTCGACCGGTCGATGAGTTCGCCAAGCAGGACGCGGCCGAGACCCTTGCCCGTCGACGCTGGGCCCAGGTAGATCGAGTTCTCGACTGTGAAACGATACGCCCGCTTCTCCCTCCACGGTGACACCAGCGCGTACCCGAGGATCACCTTGTTCGGTGACTCGGCGACGATGAACGGCAGACCGAGTTTCTGCAGGTGTGCGAACTTCGCCTTCCACTTCGCGAGGGACATCTTCTCTTCGTCGAAGGTGACGACGCTGTTGGCGACGTAGTAATTGTAGATCTCTCGAACGTGCGGAAGATCGGCGAGTTCAGCCTCCCTGACCGTGTACAGGAACGGCGCCTCAGGTTCGGGCTTTTTCCGCAGGTGCGGAGGCAACTTCCTGCGCGGCTGGTATTCCTCTTCAAGCACGATTACAGCGTAGACGACGGAAGATTTCCGGCGTGTTTCACCAGAGCCCAGCGGAGTCGAGGCTCCAGTCCACCGGGTCGGCCCCCTGCTCCGCAAGGAGCGTATTGGCCCTGGAGAACGGCCGGGATCCGAAGAAACCGCGCGATGCCGACAGCGGGCTGGGGTGGACGCTCGCCACGATCGGCGTGCGGCCGAGCAGCGGTGCAAGCGCCTGGGCGTCGCGTCCCCAGAGGATGGCGACGAGCGGACGGTTCCGTTCAACGAGCGTGCGGATGGCGTGGTCGGTGACCGCCTCCCAGCCGATGCCGCGGTGCGATCCCGAATCCCCGGCACGCACGGTGAGCACACGGTTGAGCAGAAGCACACCGCTCCTCGTCCACGGGGTGAGATCCCCGGATGCCGGCGGCGGCTTCCCCAGGTCGTCGGCGAGTTCCCGGAAAATGTTCGCGAGGCTCCGCGGCAACGGTCGCACGTGCGGTTCGACGGCGAACGCCATACCGATCGAGTGCCCTGGCGTCGGGTACGGGTCCTGCCCGACGATCAGGACGCGTACGTCGGCGAGGGGCGCAGCGAAGGCGCGAAGAATGTTCTGCTCGGCTGGGAGCACCTCGGTGCCGGTTCCGCGGTCGGCGTCGAGGACCTGCCCGATGGCATCCAGCTGTCCCTGCAGAGGAGCGAGGGCGTCGGCCCATCCCCGATCGATACGACCGGATGCCGCCAGGGACGCCAGGTCGAAACCGGTCGTCATCCGGCAGCCAGCGACGAGACGCGGACACCCGCCTCGGCGGGAAGAACCTGCCACACGTTGCCGGCTCCGACAGCCCGGAGGGCGCCTTCTCCGACGATGAACGCGGTGTTCTCGTCGATGGCGATGCCGCCAGCGACGAGGCCCGCCTCGGTCGCGGCGATGAGCCGGGAGAGATTTCCCCACTGCACCGCGTGGACGTCGACCGAGATGTCGAGAAGCCCGATGCCGTTCTCAACGGTGACTTCGTCAAGGTCCTCTGAGCCGTCCTCGGGGCTCACTTCCACTCCGCCGATCCGCCAGCCGCCGACCAGCGCATGCTCGGAAGCGATCGACGACCCCGCTGAGAAACCGAGGTAGGGCACGCCGGCCGCCACCTGCCTGCGGATCTCGCCGAAGATCGGGCGGAGTGCTTCGAGGTAGGCCGGCGTGAGCCCGCCACCGACGACGATGCCGTGGACGTCGGCGAGCGCCGCGTTCGTGGCTTCGTCACCGTGTGCGAGCGCCGTGACCACCGCGTCGAAGTCCCCCGGGGCACCGGTCGCCTGGATCAGTTTCTCGGCATGCTCAGCGCCGTCACCGTCGCGGACGACGACCACGGCGATCCGCGGTACTCCCTCGAAGCCGGACGCGGCCGCGCGTTCAGCCGCTTCGGCCAGGAAGGGGGCGTAGACCGCCCCGTCGTTCGATTCGGACCAACCGCCGCCAACCAGGTGCACACTCATGCGTCGAGCCTACGGGGCTATGAGCGGGGGCAACGCCGACCAGGGGAAGGTGATCCACCGGTCGGTGTCGCGCCAGACGTAATCGGGAACGAGCACCGTGCGCGGTTTGCAGTAGAGGGTGAGCGTCCTGACCGTCGCGCCGTGGTCCTGAAGCAGGTCGACGACCATCGCGAGCGTGCGACCGGAGTCGGAGACATCGTCGACGAGCAGCACATCCTTGCCGTTCAGCGCCGGGGCATCGAGCAGGGGCGGGTGCAGCACCGGCTCAGGCAGCCGCTCGTCGATGTCGGTGTAGAACTCGACGTTGATGCTGCCGCAGTTCCTGGTGCCGAGCGCATACGCGACCGATCCGGCGAGCAGCAACCCACCGCGGGCGACGGCGACGACGATGTCGGGGCGGAAGCCGGATTCGACGACCTTGACGGCGAGTTCTCGCGAGGCCTGGCCGAATTCTTCCCAACCGAGCACCTCCCGCTCGGGAGGGAAAGACGCCGGAAGGTCGGTGGTCGGGATGATCATGCAGTCACGTTACAGCGATGCGGCATCGACCGGAGCGGGGTTGCGCTCGCGAAAATCGAGCCTGTATCCGCTGTGCGTCGTCGTGCGCTGCTCCCGGGTTCGTCGACGTCGTTCCGCTTCGGCATAGGGTTTTCGGCGTGACCACAATTGAGAACGACTACGAATTCCGCCGATTCGCTTCGTCAGGGGCCGAAGTCAGTCCCGAAACCCGCGGCTGGCTGCAGGCTGACGCCCAGGGCTTCCACGCGAAGAAGTTCACCGAGGCCTCATTGGCGCGGGTGTCGGAAGGCCTCACCACCGACCGCCAGACCCTCGCCGGCGCCTACGCGAAATCCCGCCAGGAGGCGTCCCTCCCGGCGGAATACCCGGTCGCCACCTTCGCGTCGTTCGCCAAGTCGCTCAACGTAGGCGGTGGGCGGATGCTCCCCGCCCACCTCATCTCCTCCGTCACCGTGCGTCCCACTCACCGACGTCGCGGCCTGCTGCGCCGGATGATGACCGACGACCTCGCCATCGCCGCCGCCGACGGTTTCGCCGTTGCCGCACTGACGGCATCCGAGGCGACGATCTACCGCCGATTCGGATTCGGTCCTGCGGCGTGGACCCGAAGCATCGAGGTTACGACCGACGCGCGCTTCCGCCTCCTGACGGTCCCTCACGGGAGCTGTGACCAGATCGACGCGCAACAGCTCACCGAGATCGGACCGCGGGTCTTCGGGCGGTTCCACGCCGGGCAGACGGGCTCGGTCGACCGTCACGTCGGCATCTGGCACCACGTCTCCGGCATGGTGGACTCCGACGGGGAGGAAGACCGCAGTGTGCGCGCCGCGGCGCACTACGACGAGCACGGCGACATCGACGGCTACGTCTCCTACACCGTCACCGGCGACCCGCGCACCGTGAAGCTTCTCGATCTCGTGGCCGCGGACGACAACGCCGCCCTCGGACTGTGGCAGTACCTCGCCTCGATCGACCTCACCGAGACGGTCACCTGGGAGCAGGGGCGGCTGGACGAGCCACTGGCCTGGGGGCTCGAGGATCCGCGACTGCTCAGGGTGAAGGCTGTCGAGGACTGGCTGTGGCTCCGCGTGCTCGATCCGGTCGCCGCGCTCGAGGCCCGTCCGTACAGTTCTGCCGGGAATCTCGTCCTCCGGATCGTCGACGCACTGGGCCACGCGTCAGGGGTGTTCCGTCTCTCGGTGACGGATGCCGGCGCCCAGGTCACGCGGGAAGACACCGCCGCGCCCGACCTCGAACTCGACGTCTGGGTGCTCGGGTCCCTCTACCTCGGCGGAGCGGACCCGCTCAGCCTCGCCGCCGCCGGGCAGCTCGCCGAACACTCCCCCGGTGCCGTTCGGACGCTTCGCAACCTGCTCGCCTCTGACCAGCCGGTCTATGGGATCACGCCGTTCTGAAACTCACAGCCAGCCGGCGAGGTACTTGGCGTCACGCTCATAGGCGACGGCTTCGGCACGCAACGATGGTTTGAACAGCTCGTCGGCCTTCGCGACCGAGAACTCCGCGAGGTCGAAGAGCCTCGTCACGGCAACCCGGACCACGTCCTGCCAGGAGGCATCCGACCCGTACTCGCGAAGGAGAAGCTCGATCCGACCGCGGGCTGCATCCGGGCCAGGCGCCCCATCCGGAGGGGACGCCGTCAGCGGGCAGGCCCGCGTCGCGAAGTACGCGAGGTCCCAGAGCCTGGGCCCAGGCGAGCACATGTCGAAGTCGATGGCGCCGGTGATTCGACCCTCGCCGTTGAACGCGAGGTTGTGCGGGGCGAAGTCGTTGTGGCAGATGACCTCTGAGGGGATCTTCGTCGGCGACTGCCACACGGCGCCGTCGACCCCGAAGCCGATCGATGCGTCGTGGAGCTGCCGGAGCATCCGTGCCCCGTCGACGAGGACGGACTCGTCCCAGACCCAAACCGGCAACGGGTAGACCGGCACAGTCCCGTGGACATAGCTGAGGATCTCGGTATCGCCTTCGGTCCGAATCGGCGTCGGCGCCCAGCCGACACCGTTGCGGGCGACGTACCGGAGGTAACGGTGCACCGTCGGGGTCCACGGGCCGGACACCCGGTGGACCGTGTCACCGACCCGGTGAACCACGTTCATGTTCCCGCCGGCCATCGCGCCGTTCATGCTCAGGCCTTCATCGTCAGGTCGCCGCGCATGACCTTGTGGGGAGCAGCCTGCGCGACCGGTTTCACGGTGATCGAGTCGAGATTGATGTGCGCAGGCAGTTCGACGGCGTGCACGATCGTCTCGGCGATGTCCTCAGCGGTCAGTGGGTTCGGCACGTCGTCGTAGACGGCATCCGCTTTCGCCCGGTCTCCCGCGAACCGCACGAGGGAGAATTCCTCGGTACGCACCATCCCCGGCGCGACCTCGATCACCCGGATGGGCTCGCCGGCCAGCTCCAGCCGCAGAACCTGCAACAGGGCGCGCTGGGCGAACTTCGCGGCGTTGTAGCCACCGCCGCCCTCATAGGCCACCGAGCCGGCAATCGAGGTGACGCCGACGATCGACGCGGCATCCGCCTGGCGCAGGATCGGAAGCAGAGCCGAGATGACCCGCTTCGTTCCCAGCACGTTGATGTCGAACATGCGGGCCCAGTCGTCCGGGTCGCCCGCTTCGACCGAGTCCAGCCCGAACGCGCCGCCGGCGTTGCAGATGAGGGCGTTCGCCCCGCCGGATGCCGCCACCACGTCACGCAGGGCGTCGACATCCGCCTGCACGGTCAGGTCGGCGACAACCACCTCCGCCCCGGTCTCTGCGGCGAGCGCCTCCAGCCGGTCGGCGCGTCGGGCGACGCCGAGAACGTCCCAGCCGCGCGACCGGAACAGCCGCACCGTCGCGGCTCCGATCCCTGAACTAGCCCCGGTCACGACCACGCGTTGTGCACTCATGGCCTCAGCCTAGGGCGATCGCATTACGTTCTATTGCGTTGATCATTGTCTCGGTTTCGCTCCCTGCCTAGGCTCGAAGGAACGAGCATCCGTAATCTTCCACCCGACTAAGAAACGAGGGGGCTATCATGGCCGATTCCAACGCCACCTGGCAGTTCGAAACCAAGCAGATCCACTCGGGCGCTGCCCCTGACCCGACCACCAAGGCACGCGCGACCCCGATCTACCAGACCACGAGTTATGTGTTCGACAGCGCCGACCACGCGAAGAACCTGTTCGCCCTCGCCGAGTTCGGCAACATCTACACCCGTATCCAGAACCCGACCCAGGCTGTCGTCGAGGAGCGCGTCGCTGCGCTCGAGGGGGGCACCGGCGCCCTTCTGCTCGCATCCGGCCAGGCAGCTTCGACGTTCTCGATCCTCAACATCGCCCAGGCCGGCGACCACATCGTCTCCTCGTCGTCGATCTACGGTGGCACGTACAACCTGTTCAAGTACACGCTCGCCAAGCTCGGGATCGAGACGACGTTCGTCGAGGACCAGGACGACGCCGACGAATGGCACCGCGCCATCCGCCCGAACACGAAAGCCTTCTTCGCTGAGACCATCGGCAACCCGCGCATCAACATCCTGGACATCGCGCTCGTGTCGAGCATCGCGCACGAGGCGGGCATCCCGCTCATCGTCGACAACACGATCGCCACCCCGTACCTGATCCGCCCGTTCGAGCACGGTGCTGACATCATCGTGCACTCCGCCACGAAGTTCCTCGGCGGCCACGGAACCGTCATCGGCGGTGTGATCGTCGACGGTGGAACCTTCGAGTGGTCGAAGAACGTCGAGAAGTTCCCGGGCCTCACCGAGCCCGACCCGTCATACCACGGCGCCAGCTACACCACAGCTGTCGGCGACGGCCTCGCCTACATCATCAAGGCCCGGGTGCAGTTGCTCCGCGACCTCGGTTCGGCGATCGCCCCGGCGAGCGCCTGGCAGCTCATCCAGGGCATCGAGACCCTGTCGCTGCGGATCGAACGCCACGTGCAGAACGCCCAGGAGATCGCCGAGTGGCTCGACGGCCACCCGGACATCGCGAGCGTCAACTATTCGGGACTCCCGTCGAGCCCCTGGTATGCGGCAGCCAACAAGTACGCCCCGAAGGGTGTCGGTGCGGTGCTGAGCTTCGAGCTCAAGGGCGGCGTCGACGCCGGTCGCGAACTCGTCAACACGCTGAGCCTGTTCTCCCATCTCGCCAACATCGGCGATGTGCGTTCACTCGTCATCCACCCGGCATCGACGACCCACTCTCAGCTGACCCCCGAGCAGCAACTGACGACGGGCGTCACCCCCGGTCTCGTCCGCCTCTCCGTCGGGCTCGAGAACGTGGCCGACCTCAAGGCAGACCTCGAGCAGGGACTCGCGGCGGCTCGCGCCGTCGTCGTCGCAGCCCGCGGTTAACTGCAACTCTCCTGTGGCGGTCCCGCAAAGGGCCGCCACAAGTGTTTTCCCGGGTTACCCTCGGTGGATGAGCAGGTTCACCGACACGTGGCGGTCCCATCTCCTCAGCACCCTGTCCGGCTCGAGTGACGGCCGACCGCACTGGGTCGACCGGATCGAGGAGGGTTCTGACGCGGGATTTTTCGGCCCCGGTTCCGCCGCCTGGGCCGTGCACGGGGGGCTCGCCACGATGGTCGCCGGTATCCGGGCGTTGCTCCTGCAGACGCTGCACCCCGGTGCGATGGCCGGCGTCCACGACTGGTCCCGGTACCGCGAGGACCCGCTCGGCCGCCTCTCCGGAACCATCCAGTGGCTCATCACCGTCACCTTCGCCGACACGGGAACAGCCAGACGGGAATCCGCCCGGGTCGGGAAGTTCCACGAACGCGTCGCCGGCACCTACACGGACGCCGCCGGCGTCGTGCATCCGTATTCAGCCGGCGACCCCGACCTGCTCTCCTGGGTGCACATCGTCTTCACCGATTCCTTCCTTGCCTGCCACACGCTGTGGGGCGACCCGATTCCGGGCGGAGCGGATGCATACGTCCGGGAGTGGGCGCAGGCGGGCGAGCTCGTCGGCGTCCTCGACCCGCCGCGGTCTGCCACCGAACTCACCGAGGCCCTGTCCGCCTACCGGCTGGCCGGCATCCTGCACTACGACGAGAGAGTCTCCGAGGCCGTGCGGTTCATCCGCAACCCTCCACTGCGCCGGTCGATGATGCCCGCGTACCGGGTGATGTTCGCCGGCGCTGTCGCATCGATCCCGCCTGAATACCGGGAACTGCTCGGGTTGCGCCGCTCCAGGCTCCCCGTCGTCACGGCGACCGGCCTCGTGCTCGGAGCGGTCAGGCACGTCCTCGGTAGAACCTCCACCTCTGAGGACGCCGCTTCCAGGCGCATCGCCCGGCTCGGCGAGCCGGCGTCCTCCCACGAAGGCGCAGCACCCTTGTCGTAACACGGCCCACCGGGCTCCCCGAAGCCGACACAATGGATGCATGGACTGGCAGACACCCGAAGACACGGTTCCGTCCAGCTTCATCACCGAGGAGCTGGCCAGGCATTTGCTGGGCAAACCTCCGGCGACCGGCGCCTGGCGCGACGGCGACGCCCCCGGCGACCGCCTGTTTGCCGACCTTGGTCCGTTCGATTTCGAGACGGGCGGGCACCTTCCGCATGTCCGCCTCGCCTACGAGACCCTCGGCACACTGAATTCAGACAGGGACAACGCCGTCCTCATCACCCACGCTCTCACCGGCGACAGCCATGTGACCGGCGACGCCGGCAGCGGTCATGCGACAGCCGGCTGGTGGAGCAGCATCGTCGGTCCTGGCCTGGCCATCGATACCGATGTCTGGTTCGTCGTCACGCCGAACATGCTCGGCGGCTGCCAGGGCTCGACGGGCCCCGCGTCGTTTGCGCCTGACGGCTACGAATGGTCGTCGCGGTTCCCGTACATGACCATCCGGGACCAGGTCCGAGCGCAGGTGCAGCTCGCCGACCTGCTCGGCATCGACCGCTGGGCCGCTGTGGTCGGCGGGTCCGTCGGCGGCATGCACGCACTCGAGTGGGCAGTCGGCTACCCCGACCGGGTGGAGCGTCTTGCCGTGCTCGCTGCTCCCCCGCACACCACCGCCGACCAGGTCGCCCTCAACTCCGTACAGATCGAAGCCATCCGGATGGACCCGCTCTTCGCCGGTGGGCATTATTACGACGCCCAGGACGGCAACGGCCCGCACCGAGGGCTCGCTCTCGCCCGGCGCATGGCACTGCTGAACTACCGCAGCCCGTCGGAGCTCAACGCCCGGTTCGGCCGGAGCTGGCAGTCGGCGATCAGCCCTCTCGGCGACGGCGGCAAGTATGCCATCGAGTCGTACATCGACTTCCACGGCAACAAGTTCACCAGGCGGTTCGATGCCAACAGCTACATCACGCTCGTCGAGGCCATGAACTCACACGACATCGGACGCGGCAGAGGCGGAATCGACGCGGCGCTCGCCCGGGTGACGGCGGCAACCCTCGTCCTCGGAATCGATTCCGACCGGCTGTTCCCGCTGGAGGGGCAGGAGACGATCGCGCGGGGCATCCGTTCGAACATCGACGGCGAGGTGCCAGCCGTCATCACCTCGGACTTCGGCCACGACGGCTTCCTGATCGAGGCGGATGCGGTGAGTACGCACCTGAGACGGCTGCTCGACACCGCCGACCGGCGAGCCGCCTGGGTTTCCTGACTCCCGCTCCCCCTAGACTTCTCGACATGATCGGCTGTGGCGACGACTGGGGTTGCGACCGGCGGGTGGTGTCATGAGCCCGTCCCGCCTGAGCACCGAGGAACGCGATCGTTTCTCGTGGCAGCTGGCCCGGCTGCTCTACCGCACCACCCGGTTGTTCGGGCTCACAGGGACCGCCGTCGCCGGAGTCTGCTTCTGGCTGCCAGGAGCGATGTCCCTATCGAACTCGATCGCGTGCTCATCCCTTCTCGCCGCCCTTCTCGCGACCCAGCTTCTGATGACGCACCGCCCGCATCCGCTCTGGATGATCCTCGCCTTCTCACTGGGGCTCTCGCTGATCGCCGGGATCTACATGCCGGCGAATGGCCAGCTCAACATCGCCACAGCCGCCGCCATCTCCGCGATCGGTGCGTGGGGAATCGGCTCGATGGCGACCATTCTCGTGTCATCGTGGGGCCAGGTCCTGTCCCTCCTCGGGGCGCTCGCCGCCACAGTTGTCTTCCTCCTGCTGCTCACGCGCGGCAACGACCCTCGCACCGGTTCCATGCTGCTCTTCATCGTTTCGGGCTGGGCGATCTCGACCCTCTTCGGAATCTGGCTCCGGTCGAGTTTTCCGCGGGTGATGCGGCGGGTGTCGAGCATCGGTCGTGCGCACAACGTCGAACGGCGGGCGAGCGAGACCGAGGCTCAACGGCACCGGGACGCCCGGCTCCTGCACGACACGGTGCTGGCCACCCTCACCCTGCTCGCACATGCAGGGGTGGGTGTTCCGGCCGAAGCGATGCGCGCCCAAGCCGAATCCGACGGGCTCCTTCTCAAACGGCTCCGTCTCGGCGAAACGCCGCAACCGCGCTCATCGGGTGAATACACGCTCACCAACACCGCCGAACTCTCGCTCGGCGGAACACTCGAGGCTCTTCAAGTGCGGTTCGGTTCGATGGGTCTCGACATCGAGTGGCACGGCTCGGGCCAGATCGGCCTGCCAGGCACGAAACTTGAGGCGTTCATCCTCGCGCTCTCGGAGTGCCTCGAGAATGTGCGACGGCATTCCGGTGTCAGTGAAGCCCACGTCACCCTGAGCGACGACGGCGAGATGGTTCGCGGTGTGGTGACGGATGCCGGCAGCGGGTTCGACCCGGCAACCGTTCCCGACGGAAAACTGGGTTTCGCCGACTCCGTCGTCGCCCGCGTTCGAGACTCCGGCGGAAGCGTCCGCGTCTTCAGCGCCCCCAGCGCAGGAACCACCGTCGTCCTGGAGATGCCGAAATGAACCGCACGACCGAACGGCCGGACCGCGCCGCATCGGCGAGGGCCACCCTGGGCACCAGCCAGCTCGGAACGTCGCTCGCCGTCGCCGGCAGCGTGGTGGTGCTCCACTCGTTGTGGCGGTTCCTCTTCTCCTTCAGCGAACTTCCTCATCCGCTGCTCAGCGCGAGTTCATGGCTGCTGCTGCTCGCCGCATCCGCCCTGTCGATCATCGCCGTTCGCGCGAGCGGTTATCTCCTCGGCAACCTCTCGTTCGCGTTCCTTCTCGGGAGTCTCGCCGTCGTGGTCATCCTCGACCTCGCCGCGCTGTGGGACGCCAGCCAGACCGTCTACCCGACGGCGGCGGTCGCCGTGGGCGGGGTGCTGCTGGGCATCGTCACCCTGCGGTCCGTGCGCGACGTCGCCATCAGTTCCGGCGTCCTCGGTGCCGCGCTCATCGGAACGTTCCTCATCCGGCCGGACTCGGACACGCTCAATTCCGGAGCGGAGATCCTGGGGACCGCGTTCGCCGTCATGCCTCCGCTCATCGCATGCATCCTCGTCGCCTCCTACCGTCGCATGGTGTTCATGGCCCTCGACCGCGTGCTGATCCAAAGCACGGTGATGGCGCCCGCGTTCGGCGTGAGCATGCTGGAGTCCGAGGAACTCGCGCAGGTCGACCTCGAGGTCGAGCAGTTGTTCGATGACATCGCCTCTGGACGGGAGCCGCTCCCTCTCGAACCGGATCGGGCACAGCGGGCCGGGGAACTGTCCACGGTGCTGCGGCGTCACCTGATCGCCGGTCGTCGACACACCTGGCTGCACCACGCCATCGCAGAATCGGACTTCCTGTCGGTTTCGGTGGAACTTCGTGACGACGACGCCCTCGCGGCCCTCCTCGACCAGCGTCAGCGTGATGGTCTGCTCTCGGCGCTGTGGCTGCTCATGTACGGCGAGCAGCGCACGACCCGGCATGCCGTCGTCACCTTCGGCCCTGCCGCGCCCATCGCTTCCAGAGGACGACCCCAACTGCGATTCCCGATCACGATCGAGGCGCGTGGGATGCGGCGCGTCGACGTGGAACCCGCCACATGGCAGCACTTGGGCCGCACAGGACGCTATGTTGATACAACGACGACGGGTGCCCTCCTGGTCGTAATCGAGTGCACGGTCGACAGTCCGATCGATCAATAGACCGAGGACACACAGAGGAGAATCACACATGACCAGCGTGGAAAGCCCGATCCGACTCGCCATCGTCGACGATCACAAGATGCTTCTCGGGGCGTTGACGGAGTGGATCCGCGGAGCTGCCAGCGACATCCGGATGGTCGCTGCTGTGCCCACCTGGCCCGAGTTGCTCACCCACGCGGAGTTCCCCGTCGACGTCGTCCTTCTCGACCTGGACCTCAAAGACAACATCCCCGTCTCGCTGAAGCTGTCGATCCTCAAGACGACCGGGGTGAAGACCGTGCTGATGAGCACGTACTCCGACCCCGCTGTCGTCCGCGAAGCACTCGCTTCCGGAGCGCTCGGCTACCTCGTGAAGACCGAAGATCCCACAATGATCGTTGAGGCAATCCGCGCGGCCTACATCGGCGAGTCGTTCATCTCCCACGAACTCGACATCGCGCTCAACGCCACGACGACGGGCTCACCGAAGCTCAGCGCCCAGGAACGCCGCGTGATGGCGCTCTACGCGGCAGGCGAGCCGGTCAAGTCGGTCGCCTACGAACTCGGCATCTCAGAAGAAACGGCGAAGAGCTACCTCAAGCGCATCCGCGAGAAGTACCGCGCCTCAGGTTTCGACGTCGGTACGAAAGTCGCCTTGCGTAAGCGCGCCATCCTCGACGGCATCATCCTCGACTGACCCGCCCGGGTCTATCCGCGCCCACGGCGCAGTGGGAAGATGGGCTCATGCTTGTCTCCTTCTCAGTCGCCCCCTCCGGCACCGGCCGCACCGACGCCTCCGTCCACGACGCTGTTGCGGCAGCCGTCCGCATCGTCCGTGAATCCGGCTTGCCCAACCACACCGACGCCATGTTCACCACCATCGAAGGCGACTGGGACGACGTGTTCGACGTGATCCGCCGTGCGACCGACGCCGTCGGGCAGTTCGGATCACGCGTGTCGCTCGTGCTGAAAGCGGACATCCGGCCCGGCTACTCCGGTGAGCTCACCGGCAAGGTCGACCGGCTCGAAGCCGCCCTCGGCGAGGACTGATCTGCCCCGGCACCGAACACATCAGCCAGCGCCCACGCGAGGAGCACGAACAGCCCGGCGTTGCGCACGCTCAGGACGCACACCATCGCCGGTGTCGCTGACAGCAGCCCGCCGTAGAGATACGGGTACAGAAGCTGGGTGAGCGACGCCAGGGCGAGGGCGATCCCCGCCGGCCACGCGAACGCCCTCCCCCGGTAGACCAGCCCGACGATCACCGGCGCGATCAGCCAGGTCTGGAACTGCGGGGACCCCACCTTGTTGAATGCGATCAACACGAGCACGAGGGCGAGAGCGAGCGACGGGAACAGTCGCAGAACGGATGCTCCGCGCTTCACCGCGAGAACACCGGTCAGCACCGTCCCCGCCACAGCGAGCGCGAGAAGCGGCGTCATCAGCCCGATCACCGCCTCCGTGCCGGGGCCGGTCACCTGGAAGGTGAGGATCTCGCGGTCGTAGTAGATGTAGCTGCCGGGCACCTGCGCTGACACCAGCCACAGGTACGGTGTGGCAACCGGCGATTCGATCTGCAGCCCGCGGCCGGTCTGCGCACTGACGAAGCCGAACAGGTGCTCGCCGCCACCCAGCACACCGACGAGAAGACCGATGGCGGCACTCGTGGCGACCCCGGCGAGCAGCACGGCTCCCCGGGACCGGCTGGAGACCAGCAGGGCGGCGATCAGGGCTGCCGGCCACACCTTCATCCAGGTGGCGACCGCGAGCAGGACCCCCGCGACGGACGGATGCCTCGCCATCAGCAGGAGGGCGACAACCGCGATCGGAACGGTGACGGCGTCAATTCGTGCGACGGCGATCGGGCCGAGCAGAGCGGTGAATGCCAGCCACCACCATGCTGCGATCTCCCGTCTCCTGGACGGCCGAGTACCGAGGAGCACGGCGAAACCGGCGGCGTTGAGCAGGGTGATGAGAGCGAGCCACGCCGGCGCGTACAGGTCGGGGCCGAACCCCATCGCGGCGATCATCGGAAGGATTGCGGCGATCGGGTACACCCACTCCTGGGTGATTCCGACGACCGGTCCACCGGAGAGCGCCTGTTCGATCCAGGGACGGTAGACGAGGCTGACGTCGCCGAGCGGAAGTCCGATGGCGTACTCGCCGATGCCGGAGCCAGGAAGGCCGAGGCAGATCCAGGCCAGGACGGCGTGCACAACGACGAACGCCGTCCAGAAGCCGATTCGCCCGATCACCGGTCTCATCCTAGGCGGGCGGGGTCAGTAGCCGGAGAAGTAATCCGTCTTCGCCCGTCTCCCGAAGACCGGGCGGAGAGCGTCGACAAGCCCCGGCGGCCCGGAAATCAGGGCGGTACGCTTCTCCAGGTCAGGTATCGCTGCCGTCAGCCGATCGCCGGTGAGCCGACCGGGGCCGAGGTAGGTCCAGCCGGCCGGCAGCAGGTCGGGCGGCTCAGGGGCGGCGACGAACACCCGCACCCCGAGCTGCTCCAGCTCGGTCCGGTAGGCGATCTCATTCGGGCTCGACACGGCGTAGACGAGGACCACGTCGCGGAGCTTCCCGGAACGGCGCAGGTCGTTCAGCTGGCTGAGGAACGGGGTGACCCCGATGCCGGCAGCGACGAGAACGAGCGGTGTGGTCGCATCCGCCGGCAGGGTGAAGTCCCCCCAGACGCCGGTGACCCGGATGACGGCGCCCGGGTCCAATCGGGCGACGGCGGATTTGAAGCTGCTGCCCGGCTCGTGCTCGCGAAAGGCGATCGCGACCGTCGGGTCGGCGGGCGCCGTGGCGATGCTGAACATGCGCCGGCTCCCCCGGAAGTCAGCATGGGGGTGAGGCACTGACAGTTCCAGGTACTGGCCGGCAGCGAAGCGCACAGGTGCGGCCGGCCGGAACCGCAATTCGACCACGGTCGGGGTCAGCCGGAGCCTCGATTCGAGCACCAGGCGGATGCCACGGCGTTGGCCGGCCAGAAACGCCAGCAGGTTCCCGGCGATGAGGGCGAGCTCCGGCGTCGCGAAGACAGGGCCGAAACTGTACGGCAACGCAAAGAGCAGCCCCACAACGGCCGCCTCAGCCAGCTGCTGCCAGCGCCGCGGCGGCAGGGTGAGCGGCTCGGTGAGCATGAATGCCGCGAAGAACACCACCGGGTAGGAGGTGAATGGAGTCGCCAGGGCGGCGGCGGGAGCCATACCGTTGCCGATCAGCTGAACCACGGTCGCCGCGACGCTCACGACGAGAAAAACCCCGGCGAGCGCGAACCGGCGGGTGCGGTAGAGCACGAGCAAGGCTGCGACCGCGACGGCCGGCAGCAGGGCGGCACTGCCGACCCACCACCAGGAGACGCCCAGACCGGTGACGCCGACGATCACGGCACCGAAGGCAGCCGGATTGAAGATGTGCCTGCCGCGCACGGCAACGAGATACTTCGAGAGGGTCGCCACGACGGCCGCTCCCGCGGTCGCCGCGAGTTCCATCGGTTCGATGCTCGGCCGGAAGATGAAGAACAGGAGCAGTCCGGTGATCAGCGCCGACTCCGTGTGCGGCGTGACACGGAACAGTGGGGCGATGAGCCGGTTGGAGATCACGCTGACGCCAACGGCAACGGCAAGTCCTGCCCCGAGTTCCACCGGGCTGAAGAACAGTTCCCCCGTGAGCGAGAGAACGACACTGACCACCGCGAGCATTCCGAGCAGGATGCTGACCAGCCGGTACATGGTCACACGATGGATCGCGGTGTCGAGAGAGCGTTTCATCGGAAGAGTTCCCCGGGAAAACCGGGCGATCGTTCGATCCGCCCGTCGGTGAAAACGCGGACCCCTTCAGCGCCGAAGAGCGTCGCAAGGTCGGCAGGAGCCAGGAAGAACAAGGCGGTGGCGACCCCGTCCGCCATCGCCGTGTCCGAAGCAAGCGCCCAGGTGGCGACGACCTCGTCGACCGGCGATCCCGTGCGGCCGTCGACAATGTGGTGCAGGCCCTCGCCCCATGCCCGTCGGTTGGTAGCCGAAGCACAGAGCGCCCCGCCGGTCAGGGTGACGACCCCGATGGCCCGCGAGGGATCGTACGGATGCTCCAGGGCGACCCGGATGGGTGCTCCACGGTGGGCGATGTCACCGGAGGCGTCGACGGTGAACTCCGAGTGGCCCGCCGTGGTGAGGAGGCCGGCGACGAGGTCGACCAGATAACCTTTCCCCGCAGCACCGATATCGATGCTCACCGGGCGGGTGGTGTGCAGGATCGTTCCGTCGAGCCGTGCGACGTCGGCCCAGCCTGGCGCGCCTGACCGGGGCTCGTCGCGTTCCCGCAGCGAGTACGAGGGGTCGTAGCCGAGATGATTGAGGGCATCGCCGACGAACGGCGACACCGCACCGTCCGTGGCATCCGTGAACCGGGAGTAGAGAGCGAAGAGCGGCGGGGCGTCTGCCCCGAGATCGTGGCTGCCCGGCGCTCGCGCGATGGCGGCGACGACGGAGTCCGACCGGAACCGCGACCAGGTCCTGTCGAACGCCGCGATCCGGTCGTGGATCGCCTGCGCCAGCCCGGGCTCGATCGGCACGGCCGAGTCGATTCGCCAGCGGGTACCGATCGCCTCGAAAACGAGCGGGAGCACGTCCGGCTCAGCTCGCAGCATCGTCCCGGATCTGCTCCAGGGCTTCGTTGAATCCGCCGCTCGTGAGCGACGAGCCGGCGACCCTCGACACGTCGAGCTCGTCGATGTTCTTGCCGACGACCATCTCGCCGATGTTCTCGATGAACTCGCCCTGGTACTTCTTCGCGTTCGGCGTGCCGCCGGAGCCGGTGACCCCCAGGTCGGTGACTGTGTTGTCCTCGAGGCTGAGCGTCACCGTCACCGATTCAGGCCCACCCGGCGAAATGTACGAACCTTCAGCGGTGTATTCACCGTTCTCATACTCGGCGCCCGACGGCTCCCCCGCTGGCGATTCGCCTGCCGGGGACTCCGACGGTGCGCTCGCCGTCGAACCGGAGCCGGCGCACCCGGCCAGGCCACCAACCATGGCGATTCCGGCGAGTGCCGCCGCGACGTTCTGCCTCGATCGAATCTGCATTTGCCTGCCTCTTTTTCCGAAAATGGTGCATCGTTCGTGGTGCCGTCTGGGCAAAACTAGCGCGCGTGTCAGTAGCTCTTCGTTGCGCCGGCTGTGAGCTGGCTGTGAAAGCTGATCACGCCCGGTCGGCACCGAGCAGGCGACGCACCGCATCCGGCACCCGTTCCGCGATGTCGAGGGCCACGATCGGGCCGCCCCTGGACGCGATCGACGCGGCAAGCCCATGGATGACTGCCGCCGATGCCGCCAGCCGCGCCGGCATCCCCGGCTCTACCGCCGCCGTGGAGTGGGTGGCGAGGAGCGCGCCCAGGATGCCGGCGAGGACATCGCCCGCACCGGCCGTCGCCGTCCACGGTGGGGCGATCGACACGGACAGGTGCGGGCCGTCCGGTTCGGCGATCCACGTCGTCGCGCCTTTGAGCAGAACCGTCACACCGAGCCGGTGCGCGGCACGGATCGCCCAGCGTCCAGGCTCCGCCGCGATGTCCGCGACGCCCACAGTGGTGCCCGCCGCGGCAAGCATGCGCGAAAGCTCACGGTAGTGCGGGGTGACGATCACCCCGCGGCGCGGGGCGAGCGCCACGCTCTCCAGGGCGCCGGCGTCGGCGACGACCGGCTCGATGGAGGCGAGGGCGTCGGAGAACAGCGCGCCGAGCAGTCCGAGGTCCTGCGAGTCTGTGCCTGAGCCGATCAGCCACGCCTGGACGCGACCGGGCGTCGACACGATCTCTGGTCGCCTGGCCAGCACGAGATCGGTGGCATCACCGAGGTACCGGATCATTCCGAGGCCTGTTCTCGCTGCCGCCTCCACCCCGAGCACAGCGGCACCGGGGTAGGCGCTCGAGCCGGTGACGATGCCGAGCACACCCCGGCTGTATTTGTCGCTGACGGCGGTCGGGACGGCGACGTACGACGCCGCATCGTGCTCAGCCCACGGCATCCAGTGAGTTCCCGGAAAATTCTCCATGCCATCACGATAGGTTGAAGTCGCCGATGAGGAGCAGAATGCCTGAACTGTTTGACCCGCTGACCCTTCGCGGACTCACCGTGCGCAACCGCCTGTGGATCGCGCCGATGTGTCAGTACTCCGTGTTCGCCGAGGACGGCGTCCCCACCGACTGGCATCTCGTGCACCTGGGCCAGTTCGCGACCGGCGGGGCGGGCCTGGTTCTCACCGAAGCGACGGCTGTGACCCCGGATGGCCGCATCTCGCCACGCGACACAGGCATCTGGACCGACGAGCAGGCCGCCGCCTGGAGCCGCATCGCCGCCTTTCTCCGGTCACAGGGAGCTGCCGCTGGCATCCAGCTCGGTCACGCGGGGCGGAAGGGTTCGACCTTCCCGGCCTGGGGCAGCGACGATCGAGGTACGGTCCCGATGACGGCTGGCGGCTGGCAGTCCGTCGGTCCGACGGACGACCCGTTCGGCAGCCTCGACGCGCCTGCCGCCCTTGACGAGGCGGGCATCACCCGCGTCGTCACGGCGTTTGCGGATGCCGCCACCCGCGCGGTGACCGCCGGTTTCGACGTCGTCGAGATCCACGCCGCCCATGGCTACCTGCTGCACCAGTTCCTGTCCCCGCTCGTGAACACGCGGACCGACCGGTACGGCGGCACGCTGGAGAATCGGGCCCGTTTCCTCCTCCGGGTGGTCGAAGCGGTGCGCGCGGTCCTCGGCGACCGGGTCCTTCTGGTGCGGTTCTCAGCCACCGACTGGGCGGAGGGCGGCTGGAACCAGGCCGACACGGCATCCGTCGCCCGCTGGGCTGCTGATGCCGGTGCGGATTTCTTCGACATCTCAACGGGCGGCGCCGTCGCGGGCGTCGAGATTCCGCTCTCCCCGGGTTACCAGGTCCCGTTCGCGACCTACGTTCGCGAGCACGCGCGGGTGCCGGTGTCGGCCGTGGGTCTCATCACGGACCCCGCCGAAGCGGAGGACATCGTGCGCTCAGGCCGAGCGGATGCCGTGATGATCGCCCGGGAGGCGCTCCGCGACCCGCACTTCGCCCTGCGCGCAGCGTCGATGTCGGGCGTCGACGACCTCGTCCCAGGCGCGTACCAGCGTGCGCCGTACCCCACCGGGGGCTGAGCCGTCCCCGGCGCGGGAACGACGGGTCAGAACGAAACGGCCGGATCAGCGGCGCTGCGTGGCATCCTGAACTTCGCCGACCAGTTCCTCGATGATGTCCTCGAGGAAGAGCACCCCGGTGGTCTCCCCACCGGTGTTGAACGCACGGGCGAGGTGGGCGCCTGAGCGGCGCATGATCGCGAGGGCGTCCTCGAGGTCGGTGTCCTGGAAGATCGAGACGAGCTGTCGGATCCGTTTCGCTGGCACCGGCTCGTTCTCGTCGCCGGGCTCAGCCGACGACTCGAGCCGGAGCACATCCTTGAGGTGCAGGTAGCCGCTCGGCAGGCCCTCCTGGTCGACGACCACGTAGCGCGAGAAGCCGTGCTTGGCGACGGCCCGCTCGACCTGCTCCGGGGTGGTGTCGTACGGCAGGGTGACGAGGTGCTCGACGGGGATGGCGACGTCGAGCACTTTCTTGTTGGTGAACTCGAAGGCCGCGAGCAGCGCGCCAGTGGAGTCGAGGAGCAGCCCTTCCTTCGTCGACTGATTGACGATGTTGGCGACCTCGTCAAGCGTGAACGTCGACGTCGCTTCGTCCTTGGGCTCGACCCCGAACAGGCGGAGCACTCCGTTTGCGACGGCGTTCAACGACCAGATCACCGGCTTGAAGACACGGGCGACGAAGACGAGCGGGGGCGCCAGGAACAGCACGGCCTTGTCCGGCACCGAGAACGAGAGGTTCTTGGGCACCATCTCGCCGAAGACGACATGGAGGTACGACACGAGCAGCAGGGTGATGATGAAGCCGATCGTGCCGATGGCTTCCTCGGGCAGGCCGGTGAGACCGAGCGGCACCTCGAGGAGGTGGTGGATCGCCGGCTCAGAGACGTTGAGGATCAGCAGCGAACACACCGTGATGCCCAGCTGGCTGGTGGCCAGCATGAGGGTGGCGTGTTCCATCGCCCAGAGCGCGGTGATCGCGCTGCGTTTGCCCTGCTCGGCGAGGGGCTCGATCTGCGAGCGCTTGGCCGAGATGACGGCGAATTCGGCGCCGACGAAGAACGCGTTGCCAGCCAGCAGGACGAACAGCCAGGCGATTCCTTCCCAGTCACTCATTTTCTTCGCCCTCCTCGGCGGGGTGGGGGGTGAAGCGGATGCGGTCGATGCGGCGCCCGTCGAGGCGTTCCACCTTCAGCGAACCGGAGTCGATGGCAACTTCGTCGCCGACGAGCGGGAGCCGCCCGAGTTCGGACATCACGAATCCGGCGACGGTGTCGTACGGACCGTCCTCCGGGACGGAGATCGACGTTCGTTCGAGAAGCTCGTCGGGGCGGAGGCTTCCGGGGAAAGCGATGGAGCCGAGGGTCTTGACGACGCCGGCACGGGTGCGGTCGTGTTCGTCGGCCACTTCACCGACGAGCTCCTCGACGAGGTCCTCCAGCGTGGCGATCCCGGCCGTTCCGCCGTATTCGTCGACGACGACAGCCATCTGGTAGCCGCGGCCCCTCAGCTCTTCGAGCAAAGCGTCGAGGCGCATGGTCTCCGGCACGCGGACGATGTCGTATTGCAATGCGGACACCGGAACATCCGCCCGCTTCTCGCGGGGAACGGCGATGGCCTGCTTGACGTGCACAAGACCGACCACGTCGTCGGCGTCCTCGTCGATGACGGGGAACCGGGAGTACCCGGTGGTGCGGGCCAGTTCGACGACAGCCTGGGCGCTGGCGCTGCGGCGAACAGACTCGACCCGGGGCCTCGGCGTCATCACGTCGGCTGCCGTGTGGTTGGCGAACAGGAGTGTGCGGTTCAGCAGCGTGGCTGTGTCGTTCTCGAGCGTGCCGGCGCCGGCGCTGCGGCGGACCAGGCTCGAGAGCTCCTCGGCGGTGCGGGCCCCTGACAGCTCCTCTTTCGGCTCGATGCCCATCGAGCGCAGGATGCCGTTGGCGCTGCCGTTGAGAAGGCTCACGGCCGGTTTGAACACGGTGGTGAACAGGGTCTGGAACGGAACGACCAGTTTGGCGGTGGCGATCGGCAGCGCGAGTGCGAAGTTCTTCGGCACGAGTTCGCCGATGATCATCGACAGCAGGGTGGCGACGATGACCGCGACGGTCACCGCGATCGGGGTGACCGCTGCTTCAGGCAGGCCGAGGGCCAGGAGCGGCGGGGTGAGCAGGGAACTGATCGCCGGTTCCATCGTGTACCCGGTGAGCAGTGTCGTGAGGGTGATCCCGAGTTGCGCGCTCGACAGGTGGGTTGATGTGATCTTGAGCGCGGCGATGGTCATGCCGAGCCGGGTTTCGCCACGGTCCTGGCGGGCTTCGAGTTCTGACCTGTCGAGGTTGACCAGAGCGAACTCGCTGGCGACGAACAGGCCGGTTCCGACGGTGAGGGCCAGCCCTGCGGCGAGGAGGATCAACTCAAACATGAGTCAACTCCCGCCGGGGCGAGACGGGTTGATGGGCTTCGGGCGAACTGGCAGGTGGGGGGTCGTCCATTGTGCGCTCAAGTATACGCAGGCCGCGGTGGGAGTTCGCTGCGGGGCGGTCGTGGCAGCCGGAGCGCTCGCGCGGGTCTTACGGTGTCGCGCGGGCGCACGGGCAGGAGCGCCAGGCCGTCTGGCCCGCGCCGGCCATCACTCGACGCGGCGGCCCCGTCCACCGGCGCCTCCCTCCCGCTCCTCCCCTGGCGCCGGTGTGAGGCAGCGGCAAGCCGACATCGACTGCTCGCGCGGGGGTGTCTGCGCAACGCTGGTGCACGAACGCCAGCGCCGGGCCAATGCACCTGCGCCGGCGGTTCGCCGCCGCCCCTCCCCAACCGCTGGGCCGCCGGGTCCTTTCCACCCATACCGTTTCGATGCGATAGCGGCCCTGCACCGGCGGATGCTGGTGGCGTGAATGACTCTCAGCACGACCTCCTTCTTCGGCGGCGCGACCTGGTCGCCATCGGCGAAGATCACACGATCCGACGTCGACTGCGCCATGGACAGCTGGTGCGTGTCGCCCCAGGCATCTACGCAGAGCTCGAGCGGTGGCGGGTACTCGACCCACTTGCCCGCCATCGGATGCTTGTACTCGCCACCGCCGAACGACTGCGCACACCCGTCGTCTTCTCGCATCACGCCGCAGCCGCCCTTTTCGGCATCCGTCTTCTCGGGGACTGGCCTCGTACCGTCGATGTGACTCTCGAGCGCGCCACCGGGGGGCGCTCGGACGGCGGGATTCGACGTCACTGCACCGGCCTGGACGACGTCGACATCGTCGTTTCTGGCCAGGTGGCCGTGACATCCCCCGCCCAGACGGTTGTGGATCTGGCGCGGATGCTCCCCTTCGCCGATGCCGTTGTGGCGATGGACTCAGCGTTGCATCGCAAGCGGGCGGGCGGCGCGCTGACGACCAAGGACGCACTCCTGGATCGGTGCGCCGCTATCGAAGGACAGCGCGGCTGGCGCCGGGCTCACCTCGCGGCGGAATTCTCCACCCACCTCTCCGACTCCCCGGAGGAGTCTCACAGTAGGATCCAGATCCACCTGGCCGGGTTTCCGAGGCCCGAACTGCAGCAAACCTTTGTCGATGCCGAGGGGTTCATCGCCGACACGGATTTCTACTGGCGTGATTGTGACCACGCCGGCGAATGCGATGGCCGGGACAAGTACCGGAATCCGGCCTATCTCCGCGGACGGGACCCGGCCGACGTCGTCATTGCCGAGAAGAACCGCGAGAACCGGCTGAGACGCGTCGTCCGCACCGTGTCACGCTGGGAACCGGCCGATCTGTACCCACCGTCCCGAATGGTGGACATCCTCATTCGTGCCGGCCTCCCGCGTTCACGCCGGTGAGACGGTGAACCGCGGGCGCTGTTGCACCCGCGCAGCACAGAAACGCCCGCGCCGGCGCTGCGACCGTGTGCTTCAGGACAAGAGCGAGGATCGGCGGCCGTGCCCCGCCGAGTTGACACCGGGAGGGACTTCACCCTTCGCGCGGGTGGAATTGCCCGCCGCGGGCG
>NZ_JBKJWH010000151.1:0-19417 GCF_046716805.1 Mycetocola sp.
ACACCAGAAAGACCACGGCGTCCGGATGCTGCTGGGCGACTTCGCTGGCCGCCTCGACCCCGGTGAAACCTCCGCCCACGACGACGATTCGCTGGCGGCTGCCCCCGTCCGCGAGAGCATGCGCGGCGGCTTCGGCGGAGGCCAGATCGCCGACGGCGTACGCGTGCTCTGCCGCACCCGGCACGCGGTGCGCCGATGATGAACTGCCGGGGCATAAACCAGGGTGTCGTAGCGGTACTCGCTGAGGCTGTCGATCCCGGAGAGGACCGTGAGGTTTTGAGCGGTCGCGTCGATCCTGACGGCGGTCCCGATCAGCAGGTCGATGTCCGGGTGCAACAGCTCGGTGAGTGGGATCGCGGCAGATTTCCGGCTGCCGGCAACGAGCTCATGCAGACGGATGCGCTCGTAGAACAACGGGCTGGGATTGATGAGTGTGATGGCGGTGCTGGCCGCCTCATCCGGTGTCAACGAAGAACGGAGCCGGTTGGCGCACATCACCCCGGCATAACCGCCGCCGATGATGGCAACGGTCGAAACGGTCATTGTTCCCTCTTCATACTGTCACTCTATGGTTCATACTGTCACTCTATGGGCGATCGGTGCTTTCGAGCATTGACGCCGGCGAACGGCGAGCAGAAACCGGCGGCAGCGAGCCGACGTCGATACAACTCGGTGCAACAGATGGTTGTCCCCCGTTGTGGGCACCAAGCTGGAACGGCAAACGAACACCGTCGTTCCAAGGAGAGACCCATGCACCACCCACTTCGCCGCCCAACGCTCGTCGGCTTGTCACTCGCCTGCGCGGGTGTGCTCGCCCTCACAACGGCCTCGACCGCTGTTGCCGCGCCGAGCCCGGCGACCGATCCGATCATCGCTTCGCTTACCGCCGTGCCGACAGTCGAAGGGCCTGTTGCGCAGGACGCCGACAGCCACCTCTGGTCGAGTATGGAGCACGCCCGCGTCCCCTTCGACGTCGCCGACCGCGGCTATGTCGAAGAGGAGTACTTCCTCTCGGGCACAGCGAACGTCTATGACAACGCCGGCGGCCGGCTCCAGGTCAGCACCGCTGACGTGCCGTACGTCAACAACATCCTGGTTCGGCGCCCGGCGCAGAAGGTCGACTCATCAGGGGTCGTGCTCGTCGACATCCTCAACGCGTCGAATGGTTTCCCCGGCGAAGACCACTGGAGGCGTATGTGGGACTGGGCAATGGAGCAGGGTCACACCGTCATCGGCGTGACGTCGAAACCCATCCAGGTCGACGCCCTGAAGAACTTCGACGCGGAGCGATACGCGGACCTGACCTGGAACGTCACCGACGTCGAGCGGGAGCCGATTATCGCCGACCCGCAGAAACATTCCACATTCAACCCGTTCCTGGTCGTTCCCGGGGCCGAGGAGGGCCTGGCCTGGGACATCCTTACCCAGGTGGGGACGCTGCTCGACGCCAAGGAGGGCCGCGCGGTCCTCGGCGGCCAGAAGGCGAAAACGGTCCTGCTGATGGGCCAGTCGCAGTCAGGCGTGTATCTCAACACCTACGCCAGCAACTTCCACACGGCGGTCACCCGCGCCAACCGGGGCCCCGTCTTCGACGGGTACCTCAACACCGTCGGCGCCGTCCTCGAGCGGCCGCTGCAGCAGTCGCCACAGGGGGGATTCGTCACCGTGCCCGGCTCCGAGCCGGCTCTCGACGTTCCGTTCATCACAGTGACCGCGGAGGGTGACCCTGGCCTCTTCGGTGCCGCAACACTCGCCGCCAAGGACCTCCCCGAGAATCGGCGCCACTGGCAAGTACCGGCGACCCCGCACACCGACCTGCTCTCGCCGGTCATCCCGGCGGACGAGGAAATCTACCAGTCGGGCCGGCTGCCGAACACCGCCGTCCACAACCCGGCGTTCCGCGAGTCGCTCAACCCGTACCCGATCGAACCCACGGTCATCGCTGCTGCCGAGTCGCTCGTGAACTGGAGCAAGCGGAACAAGGATGCTGCGCCGTCGAAGTGGTTCGAGCAGGAGAACGGCGCACTCGCCAGGGATGAGACAGGCAACGTCACCGGCGGAGTCCGCTATGGCCTTCTCGAGCACCCACTCGGCCAGTACCGCGGCGCCGCTGCTCCCGGTGCCGTGTACGGGTCAGTCGACCTGATGTCAGCCGACGAGTTCGCCCGGACCTACGGCACGCGTGAGGCGTACCTCGCGCTGGTTACCCAGGTGGACGCCGTGCAGCTCAGAGCCGGTTACCTCACCGACTACGGCGCCGCGCACTTCCAGAGTGTTGCAAACCAGCTCATGGACCGTATTGGCGTGCCTGCAGCGGGCTGACGAAGTCCCGGGCCGTGTGCCCGGGTCACACTTGGCAGATGAGGCGCCGCCGCTCAGGTGGCGCCTCATTTCTCATCGCGCCGCCGCCTTCGGAAGCACCGCAACCACGCCAGGCGCCAGCCGGAGCGGGTTTCCGGTGGTCGGGAAACGCGCTCCGGTCTGCTGTCGTCCTTCGCCAGCATGGCGATCAGCTCGTCGCGCGCCGTCCGGTACTGCGGGGTCGACAGGTAGTCGTTGTGCTTCGCGACCGCCCAGAGATACGAGCGAGGCGACCGTTCCGTCGCCCCTCGGTCGATCGGGTTCTCATTGAGGCCGTTCGTCTCGTTGCTCCAGAAGCCGGTGACCGGGAAGCCGAGGTAATCGGTTCGCCGCCAGAGGCTTCGCCACCTCGGCCAGATCGGGTTGTCCGGGTCGCCCAGGTTCCCGCCCAGAAGTTCGACGACGGAGTCCGGATCACCCTCCACATGCACCGGTAACGCTGGCGGCCGGTTGTCGGCAATCACCTGTCTCGTCCACGGATCCGAGGCGAGCATCTGAGGTCCAAGCGTTCCGCGCACCCCCAGGACCCTCGGGCCGAACACCTCAGGAAAGAACCGGCTGAAGTATGGGCGCAGTTGCACACCGTGAGTCAGCAGAGCCACCCGCCCGAGCGCCTCGTCTTCATCGTTCCCTTTCATCGCGAGGATTGCGCCGACGGCGATGGTCGCTCCCATCGAGTGGGCGGAGAGAATGACCCTGCCTTCCTGGCCGCCCTCGTCCTTGCCGGGCCCCATCCACCGCTTGATCCTTTTCGTCACCTCAGGAACGGCACGTTCGGCATAACACGGTGGCGCAAACGGATGCCCCGCCCGGGGGAAGAAGCAAATGATGTCCCAGACGAGAGCAAGAGGACGTTCCGCCGAGGTGACGGCGTTGGTCACCACCCCGGCTACTGCCGCCAGCGCGATGAGGCCGATCGCCCATCGCGACCCGGCCAGGAGACCGTCCCAGAACGGTCGGTCCTCGAGGAAATCGCCGACGGACGGGATGGCCAGCGGAATGAGCGCGACGGCGGTGAGGACGGCGAGTACGCCGAGGAGCGGCTCGCCCCGGTGAAGTAGCCCTGCGACTCGGCGAGCGTCCGCGACAGCGCGCAGGCGGCCGCTGGGCCCGTTCTCGCCTGGAGGGTAGTTTTTCTCCCGCACCGTCTGGCGAGGGTACTTGATCTCGTCCCTGCGTGAGCCCGGCGTGACGACGGTCTCCGGTGTCGGAGAGGTCGGAATCTCTGCGTGGTCTGGAACGAGCCGTCCGGTACCTCCAAGATTCTCGGAGATGGGTCCGGGCAGGCTGAAAGCTGGGAAACTGCGCAATGCCGCGCCCACTGTGAGCAATACGAACGCCAGGAAGACGATCAACCCGACAACGAGCATCCCGCTGAAGAGTTCGTGGAACGGCGGTGCAGCGATCGGCGCGGGGATCGGAATCGGCTCAGGGCCTGTCGGGTCGAGCTCGGGTGGGTTGATGAGCCGCCAGCTGTCCCTGACCACGGGTACGTTTGTATCCGCCGTCAGCCAGGCGTGCGTACCCAGGACGAGCAGGCTGGTGATGATGAGGGAAGCCAGCAAGGCCAGCAACAGCATGACCGCCGCTCCATTCCCGCGCCAGCCGGCGTGGCGGCGGGCCTCCCTGACCCGCGCATCGGCAAAGGGCAGATACCCGACAATGATGGCGAGCCCGACCAGTCCGACCGAAATCCACCCCAGGACGGGACGCATTCCGCCGAGATCCGCCGGGGCGAGTCCCCACAGGGCGGATGCGACGCCGAAAGCAATGGTCAGCGGCAACACGAGCCACATCACGAGTCGGCGTCGCCATCGATATCCCCAGGTGAGACTTGCCACCGCGATGAGCGCGCCGCCTGCCGCTATGACCGTTGGTGTGACGGTGAGTCCGCGGAGACTGCGGGCGGCATCCGGAAGCTGCTCCCCCACCGTCGGTGCCCGGGCTACGAGGATCGCCCAGGCCACCCAGGCCACGTATGCCACGGCCGAAAACACCAAAATGGCGGTGGACCAGCCCCGCTTCGATCGGGTGGACCAACTTTTTCCGCTCAGCCCGGCCGCAGCCGCGATCACCGCGGCACCGACGAGCAGTACGGCGGCAACCATCAGCGCGATAAACGGCACAAAATCAGCACCGGTCGTGTCGACGCGCCCCAGGAGCACATCGATGAGATCGGCCCCGGGAACGGAGTCCGGTCCCTCGCCCGGGATGGCGTCCAGCAGCGCGTCTGCTGCCAGAAGCAGAAGGATCAGCGCTATCGCGGCAGCGAAATGGGCTCGCTCGGACGTCTGCCCAACGCGCGAGCGATGCCAGAAACCGGCCGATGAGAGCAGCGCCGGCCGTGGTGGGTCTGCTTCGCTCGCGCCTTCCTGGGGAGGTTCCTCCCCGCTCGACGTCCGCTTCGCATCGTCGTCGAAAGACATCTGCGGGTTGAACATTCCGCGTGCTCGCAGGCTGACCATGTAGATCAGCAGCGTCACCGCGATCGGGGCGATGCTGAACAGCGCCGCTCGAGCGACCGGGCTCCATGCTGCCAGGAAGTCAAGCCAACCGGGCAGCGGCGCGCAGGCGAGATATTCAGGGGTGTCCTCTCCCCTGGTGAAAGCCTGGAAACACTGGAGCCCCATCAGGTGCACGAAAACCGTGAGGAACCCGACGGTGTAGAAGAGCGTCTGCAGGAGCGCGAACACCCGAATAGTGACGGCTCCGTCGCCGCCGGCCCACCACTTGGGCTCTTCGTCTGTCCCTTTGATGTCCCGTCTCGCCCAGTAGGCGAGGTTGCAGAGACCGAACGGGAGCACGAACAGCCACCCGACATGAACCACCGCGCGCCCGATCAGGGCGAAGGCCGAAGCCCCGCTGCGGGCCTGGTTCCCCCACGAATATGCCTCGGCCACAGTCTCCACCACCGGGCTGCTCGGCTCCGGCGACGGAGTCGACGAGGCCACGGAGGGTTTCGGCTTGATTCGCCAGAAGGACCCCTGCTCGTCGCCGTCCTTTCGTTCGACTTCCTCAGTCGTCGTGCAAAGCATGTCTGCTGGCGGCGAATTCGCGATGCCGTGAATCCGCAACTCGAGCACCCGCATGACCGCCATGATCTCGCCTCTCCTCGAGGATGACGCGAGTCTAGAACCGAGGGGCGGCTACACGGAAGCCTTGCCGGGTGGCGTTTCTGTCTTACCGACGGGAATTCAGCCGCGCACCCGCACATCTACCCAGACGAGACGGTGGTCACTGCTGGGGAACGGGAACACCCCGGTCAGCCGCGAGAGCGGGTCAGCCTGGGTTGGCCAGAACACCCCAGCATCGAGCACACGGAGTTTGCGTGAGGGCAGCACATAGTCGGCACGCAGGTTGCCGGGTGCCGTGTCAGCGAAATCGGCGGTGTCATACCGCGGGTCTCCGACGTGCGCGACATTCGCGCCGCCCTGCAAGGCAGCCGCCTCGACCGCGCCATCGGATGCCGGCAACGGGTCGACGATCCGCTTGTGCTCGAGGAGCTGGTTGATCGCCAGATCCACCGAGTCACCGTCGAACGGGTCGGCATTCTGGTCGCCGACGATGACGAACGGTTCGCTCGGCTTCAGTCCGCGCTTCTGGCCGGCGTCATCCACGATGTATTTCGATGTGCCTGGGCTGACGTAGTCGGCCCAGAACCGAATTTCGTCATGGTTGCGCCGGCCGTTGCGGTCTTCGGGGCCGTCGAAGGTCGGCGGCGTGGGGTGTGAAGCGAGCACGTGCACGGTCTTCCGGCCAACCGTCACCGGAACATCCCAGTGCGATTTGCTTGAGAGCCTCACCACCTCGAGTTCATCGGCGGAGAACCAGTCGGCTGGTTCGGGGGTGGCCGGGTCATCCGGCAGCAGCGCCCCAGGCATGTCTTTCCACAAGAAGTTCTGGAACGTTCGCACTTTCTCGGTGACGATGGGGTACTTCGACAGGATGGCCATGCCGTATTGGCCGGCGAATGCGCCGAACCCGAAGGCGTCGTCACCGCCGCCGATCCGGCCGTCGTTGTTCAGGTCGAAACCACTCGGGACACCGGTGTTCGATGGGGCCACATAGGCGTACGGATAATCGACCGGATCCGCTCCGCCTTGCCCGACGGAGAGGTAATTGTCGCGGAACAGATCCGCGGCACGCATGTTCGGCACATAGTCGAACTCGTTGAGCAGGACGATGTCGGGGTCGGCTCGCTGGATCACCTCGGCGACCGTGCGCGCCTGCTGGTCGTCCGGGGTGCTGAGGTCGGCTTCGAGTTCGCCGGCGCTCGCCCGGTTGAGTGACAGGTTATAGGTGGCGACGCGAAGTTCGACCGCCTCGTGCTTTTTCGGTTCCGCCGAAGCGGGGGCGGCGCCGAGCGCCACGGTGATGCTGCCCAGAACGGCAGCGGTGCAGAGGGCGGCGAAAGGGCGTCTCGTGGACATTGGCTCTCCTTGACGGCGAACGGGCGCAGTTGCGGCGGACTGTGTCTCAACCTATGCCTCCGAAGTGACCACAGGAAGAACGTCACATGACCGATGTCTGCGCAAGCCCCTCTTGCTCCAGCGCCATGGTTCATACACTCGACGGATGTTTCTCATCTTCGGCACGACGTTGCGAGACCGGATCCTCGTCGTCGTCAGATTCGTCTGCGAGTACTGCCGCACCGACGCCTCCCAGGACGTCGTCGAGAGCGCGACGAAGGTATCGCTCTTCTTCATCCCGTTGTTCACCGTCTCGCGGCGCTACTTCGTCGTGTGTTCGAACTGCGGCGGCGCGACGGCTCTGACCAAGGAGCAGGCGACGAACGGCATCGAATGGGCAGCGCGCAACCGTCAGGTGACATGACGCCGGCGGGCCGTGAGATTCGGGATGTCCGAACGCCACGGCCCGGCGGTTCGAATCAGTTCGCCTGAGCTTCTGCTATTCCCCGCGTCGTGAACGGCAGGACAAGTCGTGAGTGGTGAGCGGCGTCACGGTAGATCTTGTGGGTGACAGGTCGGCCCACCGGCAGGTGGAAGGCATCCGGCGGCAGTAGCGAGTTGTGCTCGTCAGCCAGCGGCTCACCATTCGACAGTTCCACCGTCAGGACGTGGCCAGGCTTGAACGTGTTCGCGAACGGGTAAAGACGCAGAACGTACTCCTCGATCTTCCCCGGCTCCACTGGCACTGCGCGGGTGTGCGGATGGTACGGGTTCCCCTCTGTGGTGCGCTCGTCGAGCTCGCGGTGCGACGCCTTGAGGTAGCCGGTGGTGATCAGCTGGCGCTTCCCGTTCGGAGCGGTGTCCCAGAGGCGCAGGATGAAATTGGTGTCGATCTGGTCGATCTCCGCGAAAATGTGGGCGGCACCGGCGCCGATCATCTCCGTGTCTTCCTCGAACGGCGCCGTGCTCCAGTTGATGATTTCCACCTTGTCGGTCACCGTCAACGGTGCCTGGTAAAAGCCATCAGGCGCGGCGTATTCCACCCCCATCGGCTCGGGCTCCGGGGAGAGCTTGTGGCGCGGGCGCAGGTACAGAGAGCGGTATTCAACGTCCTTCGGTGGCCACTGTTCGGCGGTGACGAGCTCGCGGGATCCTTCCACGAACACGCTGACGGCCGGCTCGTCCATCACACCGTTGTCGATGCCCTTGATCCAGTAGTCGTACCAGCGGAACATCTTGTCGTGTTCCTCGACGAAAGGCCGCGACTGCATGGGCGGGTATGGGCCGATGTCCAGTTTCTTCGGACCCTTGAGTTCGTGGAACAGCTCGATCGTTCCGTCCAGGGTCCAGCCACGACCCTGGTCGAGCTGCAGGTAGACCGGGATGTCGATGTTCGGCGCGAGCGTGATCGGGTTGCGTTCCTCGTACCATTCGCCGTCGACCTCGTTCATCACAATGTCGAACCAGGCCTCATGGTTCTTGGGATAGTTCAACACGTGCACCAGGTTCGGCCAGGCCCGGACGTCGGGATCCTCGAGCCGCTGGGCGACGAGCTTCTTCAGCTCCTCCGGTGAATGCTTCTCAATCATCCGGGATTTCACGCCGTCGGTGAACGCCCAGCCGGAGTCGCCGCCACGGCCTTCGCGGGCAGCGCGCGGCATGAACCACATGACACCGCCGTGGTATGTGGTCTCATAAAAGTCGTAGTGACCGCCGCTGACAAAGATCGCCTTCAGGTGCGGCGGGCGTTCGGCCGCGGCCAGCACCTGCATCGAACCGAAATACGAGATCCCGACCATGCCGACGTTGCCGTCGCACCAGGGCTGCGCGGCAACCCACTCGATGAAGTCGTAGGCGTCCTGGCCGAGCGAAACGCCGCCGGCGTTGTAGTTGCCGATGTGTTCGCCACCGGAGGCGCCTGATCCGCGGAGGTCTCCGATGACGTGGGCGTAGTCCTCCTTGACGATGCGGGCGATGTCACCGGCCTCGATGCAGCCATCCCACATCGGACTTGGACGACGCTGCGGCGGCGTCGTCAGGGCGAGCGCCTGCAACTCCTTGCCATACGGGCTCAGCGCGACCAGCGCCGGCCGGGGCTTGTCCTCAGAACCGGAATAGACATCCGCGGCGAGTTCGACACCGTCCCGCATCGGAACCCGAAGGTCCTTGAGGATGGAAATGGTCTCGCCACCGGCGTTCCACGTGATTGCGTCAGCCATTCAGCGTCGCTCCTTCTCATTCGAAAGTCCCTGTTCGAACTGCTTCGCGTAGCCGTTCAGTGTCGTGAAGAACGGCGACGGCTCGAGGGTAGGGTCGCCCGTGTAACCAAGCTCCTCGGCGACGCCGGCAAACGGCGAGTACGCAGACTCCGTCGTCTGGAGTCCATCGTGCAGACATCGACGGGCGGCGTCAGCGACCTGAGCCTCGATGTCCAGGCTCTCTCGAAGAGCCTCCTGCGCGACATCGCGGTCGAGACCGGTCCCGATCCCGTATGCCTCACCGTTCGCTCGGCGGTACGGATGCCCCAGGTACAGTCGCTCCGGACGGACCGTGTCACGCAGGTACTCCAGACTCGCCCGATAGGCGGTTGGGTCCTCATAGCCGGGAAAGCCATTGGCGGCCCCATGGGCCTGGACGGCGTCGCCGACGAACACGTCGTTCTGTCCGTCGACGACATAGGCGACGGACCCCGCCGTGTGCCCCGGGATGGAGTGCACCGAAACGGTGACATCTCCGCCAAGGGACAGCGTCTCGCCGCCCCTGACCAGCACGGTTGGCTCGAGCTCCCCGGAGATCACAGCTTCGGCCGCGGCCACCCGCCTGGCTTCACCTTCGGGGTCGTTCAGGTAGGTGCCGCGCCCGCCAAGGTACTCGTCGACGTGGGCACGCCGCGACCGCAGCAGGTGTGCGTCGGCCTCGTGAATGACGACTGTCGCGCGCCGCCCCGTCAGCTCCCAGAGGGCATGCGCCCCGCCGAGGTGATCGATGTGACCGTGGGTCAGCAGGATCCAGCGCACGTCCTCGATCCGGCGCCCGAGCGCTTCGAGAGCGGATGCCATGGCATCAGGCGACGAGGCGATCCCGGTGTCGACGATGGCCGGCTCGGGCGCGTCGATGTAGAAGCTGTACAGGTGAAACCGACCCCATGGCGAGGCCAGAGGGTGGACCGGCACGCTCGGCGTCATCGTGCCTGCTTCCGGTTCAGGAACTCGCCCGTTTCAGCGAACGCCCGATAGAACTCCGGGAGCCAGGAGAAGTGTTGAACGAAGCCGTGGTTGGCTCCGTCGTAGCGGCTGACCGTCGCTTCGACCCCGGCATCTGCGAGGCGCGCTCCGTAGAGTTCGCCCTCATCGCGGAGGGGGTCGTGTTCGGCAGTGAGAATGAGGGCTGCGGGCAGCCCGGCGAGGTTCTCGCGCTTGATCGGCGAGACGAGTGGATCTGCCGGGTCCGCCCCGCCGTCGAGGTAGAACGCGTTGAACGGCTTCAGGCCTGCCGTCTCAAGCCCGTACCCCTCGGCGTTCTCCCGCAGGGAGGCATAGCGGTCGACGTCGAAGTCGAGGTCGAGGGACGGGTAGAACATCACCTGGTGGGTGATGCGATCGAATCCGTCATCGTGGGCTCGTGCGGCGACCGCGGCGACAAAGGTGCCGCCCGAACTGTCCCCAGCGAGAGCGAGGTTCTCGCTGTCCCAGCCCAGGCTTTCGCCCTGGTCGACGGCCCAGCGGACCACCCCGTAGCAGTCGTCCAGACCGGCCGGAAAGCCCGCTTCGGGTGCCAGGCGGTAGCCGACCGAGATCACCTTGTAGCCCGTTTCCTTGGCGAGTGCCCGCGCGACGTGGTCGTGGGTGTCGAGACTGCCGAGGAAGAACGCGCCGCCGTGGAAGTAGACCAGCAGGCCGTAGGTGTCCGCCTCGACCGGGGTGTAGATCCGCACGGGAACGTCGCCGTCGGCCGTCGCAGCGGTTCGGTCCTCGACCCGGTGGAGCGGAAGCCGGTCCTCGAGCGGGGGCACCTGCGCGGCCTCGCCCGCGCGCATGGCCGCAGGGTTTAGCGGAGAACCGTCTGGCGCCGGAAGAGTACTGAGAATTTTCGCGATCTCGGGGTGGATCGTCATGGTGCTACCTCTGGTCCTGCGAGACGGGCTTCTGGCCGGGGAAGACGTCGTTGAGTTCGTCTTCGGACCAGCCCTGACGGGAGATGCGCTGCAGCTCGTCCGTCACCGGTTTGCGGGTTGCCTGGAACAGGGCAAGCGCCTCGCGAACGGAGTCCGCCTCCGAGAGGGCGTCCGCGATGGCACCGGCGTCCATGATCGCCGAGTTCGCGCCCTGGCCCTGGTGGTGCAGCATGGAGTGGGCGGCGTCGCCGAGCAGCACGACCGAGTCGGTGTGCCACGTGTCGACCGGGTCGATGTCGTACACCGCACGGATGCTGACGGTGTCCAGGTCGAGACCACGCGCCATGTTGACGATCCGCTCGTCGAAGCCCTCCACAGTGGCAACGAGGTCCTCCTTCGTGACGGTCGGCGCCCACGTGCCATCCGGGTTCAGGGCGGTGATGTCGAACGACAGCTGGTTGCGGTGACGCAGCGGCAGCAGGTACACCTTCGTGCCCTTGCCGATGTACATCCGGAGGTTGTCATCGACGACCATCCCGAATGCGTCGTCAGCGGAAATCACCGCGCGGTAGGCATGCTCGCCGGAGAACACCGGGCCCTTGTCGCTGAACAGCTGCTGCCGCACCGCCGACTTGATGCCGTCGGCACCGATGACCAGGTCGGCCTCGACCCTCTCGCCGTTGGTGAACGTGAGGGCGGCGCGGTCGCCCCGGTCCTCGACGGTCTCGAGTTTGTGCCCGAGCTTCACCATGCCCTCGGGAAGAACGCTGAGGAGAGCGTCGATGAAGTCGCCGCGGTGGATGAGGTGGGTTTTGGTGTTCTCGGTGTCGCCTGGGATCTCCGGCCACGCTTCCTTCATGATCGGGTCGCCGGTGGCCGTGAGGATCTCGAAGTAGTCGCTCGGCGAGCTCACCGCTGCGATCGCGTCGAAGCTGCCCCACTGGCGGAACCGGTCCATGGTCGAAGGGCGCAGGCCGATACCGGCGCCGACCTCCCGGATCTGGGTCGCCTGTTCGTACACGGTGACGTCAGCACCGAGCAGGCTCAGTGCTTTCGCCGCGGCAGCGCCGCCGTATCCCGCGCCGACGATGGCGATGGTGAGGTTCTTGATTTCCGAAGCCTTCATGGATTCATTCTCTTTCTGGACCCAGGGCGTGCCTGGGAGAACGTGGGTTGGTGTGGTCTGTGATCAGGCGCGGATCGACAGGAAGTCTGCCGGGTTCTCGACGAAGATTTTGTGGATGGTTGCCTCGTCGAGCCCGGACGTGCGCAGGTCGGGGATGAGGTCCTCAAAAATGTAGTTCACGGTGTGTCCCTTGACTCCCGGCCATCCCAGCGGGCTGCAGTTGGCGTCGGCGCCGGCGAGTGCGAGGTCGAGGTGCCCAGCGCCGAGGAAGCGGAGGAAGTGGTCGAGGCGTTCCTGGCGGGGGCGTGCCCAGAACGGCGGGTCCTCCAGTTCCGTCTCGTAGCCGAAGGTGTCGAAGCCGACCCGACCGCCTTGCTCGGCGATCCAGGTGTCGCGGGTCTTGTCGGCATTCACACCGTCATCCACATGACCGAAGAGCACGCGGTCCAGGGGAAGCCCCTCTTCCTGGAAGATCGAGATCGCGTTCTCGGCGTCGATCGCGAGGTGGGTCAGAACCGGCACCCCGGTGTAGACGGATGCACGCGCAGCGGCTCGGTAGATGCGCTTGTCGAGGTCTGTCATCTTTCCACCGCGGCTCACACCGACCTTGATGACGCCGGCGCGGCTACCGGTGTTGCCGATCCCGACCGTGATTTCGTGGATGAAGACCTTGGCGAGGTAGTCGACGCTGGCGCGAGCGAAGTGCGCCAACGCGGTGTCACCGCCGACGAAGCCGGTGCAGGCGACGATGTGCACCCCGGTCTTGGCGGACAGGGACTTGTAGTAGGCGATGTCGCGGCCGTTGCAGATCCCTGTCGCATCGACGAAGGTGCCGCCGCCGTACTCGTGGAAGGCGCGGAGTTTCGGCACCGTCTCTTCGTACCGCTGTTCAGGGGTCTTCCACCACCTGCTGTCCAGCTCGCTGCCGGGCATCCCGTATCCGATGTGCTCGTGGATTGCCACGAGTCCTAATTCTTCTGCTGGGATCGTCCCCAGCACCGTGTTCACCTTTGACAACACACTCACCTCACGAAATTTCAAGAGCTTCTTGGTCGATCGTCTGTCCGGTGCTCACCGCACGGAGAGCAGATCGCGTGGATTGTCCACCAGAATGCGCCGGGCGTCGTCCTCGCTGAGACCCTGCGACGTGAGGAAGGGCACGAACGTCGAGACGACGTGGCTGAACGGGAGGTCGTAGTCCGGTTGTCCCTTCGCGACGCCGATCGCGTTGCTCGAGAGGAGAATCTGGGCACCGTGGCCGGCTTCGACGAGCTCGAGAACGAGGGCAGCGCGCTCGCGGTCGTTCACGTACTCGCCGTCATCGTCCAGTCCGACATGGTCCAGTCCGACGAACGCTCCTCGGCGGGCCACCTCGAGCGCAGCACCGGCCGAGGCGGCGGTGCGGTCGAGTCCTCCGACGAGCACCCGGTCTGCCGGCAGCGACTCGCTGAGGACGATGTCGAGGTCGTGGAGCGGGTCGGCGCCGAAACGAATGGATACCGGGATCCCGGTGTTCAGGGCGGTTCGAGCGGCGCCAATGAACAGGCTTTCCTCTGTCGGAGTCATGCCGGTGCGGTCAGCTGTGGTGGTGACGAGCCCAGCGGAGCCACGCCTCTCGACGCGCGGCACCACCATGCCTTCGGTGACCTCCTGAGTGAAGAGGTCGGCGAATTTCTCGGCAGGCCACGGTGTCGGCGGGTTGGTCTGCGGGGTCAGGAAGTAGCCGCCGAGCGTCTCCTCCGGGCCCATGCCGGTTGAGGCGACGATGTGCACGCCGGTTGTGCGCGACAACGCCTCATACAAATTCAGGTCGCGACCGTGGAACATGCCGGTGCTGTCCACGATCGTCGTGCCGCCGTGCTCGCGAAAGTCCCTCAGCTTCGCCGCGAGGATTGCGAAGATCTCCGCACGATCCATGGTGATGTCTGGGGCGTACTGGGCACCGGGGACCACTGAGAGCAGAGCTTCGTGCACAGCAACCACGCCCAGTTCTTCAGCGGGGATGGGGCCCAGGACGGTGTTAACGATGCCGCTCAAGATGATCCTCTCCATCGAGTAGCCCGCACTCGTCGAGCGCAGTTTGTACATCCTGCCACTGGCTTTACAGCCTGTCAAGTGAGTGGGCTTAACATCATCGACCGGAGAGATCCCCGATGCGACGGCCGGGCATACCCCGGTGCAGGTTCTTCTTGCGGCCGCTTGAACGGCGTGTCGTTCTAGCATGGACCGCATGCACAGCTCACTGCCGAGAAGCACACCGTCCGCGCACGCCGTCGATGCGCGCGGAATCGCCGCTTTCCTCGACGCCCTGGAGGACGCTCCGAGCATCGAACCGCACAGCCTGATGATGCTGCGCGACGGCCATGTGATCGCGGAGGGATGGTGGGCGCCGTACACCGCCGACCGCGTACACCTGCTGTACTCCCTCAGCAAGAGCTTTACGTCCACCGCCGTCGCCTTCGCTGTTCACGAAGGGCTGCTGAGTCTGGACGACACCGTTCTCAGCCACTTCCCGGAGCTCGACCAAGAGATCACCGATGCACGCAGTCGCCGGATGCGGATCCGGCACCTGCTGGCCATGGCGAGCGGGCATCGGGAGGAAACGCTGCAGCGAGCGCTCGACCTCGACCCGTCCGACCTGGTGCGCGGCTTTCTGCTGTTGCCGCTCGACGATGAACCAGGAACCGTGTTCGCCTACAACCAGCCATGCACCTACACGCTCTCCGTTATCGTGCAGCGCGTCAGCGGCTTCTCACTGACCGACTACCTGCGCCGGCGGCTGTTCGATCCCCTCGGAATAGACGACGTGGGCTGGATCCGCGATTCCACCGGTCACGAACTCGGTTTCAGCGGCCTGCACGCGCAGACGGAAGCCATCGCGTCGCTCGGCCAGCTCTACCTGCAGCGCGGCGAATGGGAAGGCCGGCAGCTGTTGCCAGCCGCCTGGTTCGACGACGCAACGCGATCGCATGTGTCGAACGGTTCGGACCCCGCCTCCGACTGGGAGCAGGGGTACGGGTTCCAGTTCTGGATGGCGCGGCACGGGTACCGCGGAGACGGCGCCTACGGCCAGTTCTGTGTGGTGCTGCCCGATCTCGGTGTCGTTCTGGCGATGACCGGTCAGAGCGAAGACATGCAAGGCGTCCTTGACCTCGCTTGGGAGCACCTGCTGCCGTCGATCGGCCGACCGGGCGATGCTCGAGGTGGGAAGGAAGCGGATGCGGCGCTCGCCGCACGACTGGCATCCCTCGCCCTCTCCCCCATTCCCACCGGCCGTATCGACGACCCGGTGGACGGCGGGTCATTCGGCCCCTCACCAGACAACGCCCTCCCCCGCCTGACCCGCATCGACGTCGCCCCCGGCCAGGACGCCGACTCCGTGACTCTCACCCTTCAGGAGGGGGAGAGCCGCCTGGAGGTCGCGGCTCGCTTCGGCGGCTGGAGCACCAATGATGCGACGGCGGCGAGCGCGGGCTGGGAGCAAGGCGGCTCGCAATTGTCGGTCGATGTGATCTTCCTCGAGACGCCCCACCGCCTGCATCTCAGACTGGACCGGCCCAGCTCCACGTTCACCGCTCGCTGGGAGACGGAGCATCTTCACGATCCACCATTGAGCTCGATGCGCAAGCCGAACCACGTGCCCCGCGTCACCGTACGCGCGATGGACGAGACGGAGTTCGACGGGTGGCAGCAGGCGATTGCGCACGAGTACGCCGAGGACCAGATCGCGGCAGGCAACTGGGACCGGGAGACCGCGCTGGAGCGCGCGCTGGCCGGAAACGCACAATTGCTGCCGCAAGGGCTGCACACCCCGCGGATGATTCTCGTCCGGGCGATCCGGGGTGATGGCGAACCCGTCGGACGAGCCTGGGTGGGACTCGATCACCCTCGCGGCGCGCCCGACACCGCCTTCCTCTATGACATCCTCATTGACGAGGCGCACCGAGGGCTCGGCTTGGGCAAGGCGCTGCTGGCTGAAGTGGAGAACCTTGTCGTCGAAAACGGGGTCGGCGCACTGGAACTGAATGTTTTCGGTCACAATGCGACGGCAGTGGCCCTGTACGAACGGACCGGCTACGCAGTGACGACCCAGCAGATGCGCAAACGGCTCAACTGACAGAAGCTGAGGCGGGCTTAGCTGAGGCCGATCAGTGAGCGGAGGGCGTCCATGCCCTGGGAGGCCGAGAGGATATGCCACCATCCACTGAGCAGGCCGGCGGCAACGACGACGGCACCTTCGAACCGGACCTGCAGAACGACGGTGTCGCCGGTGACCTGCTGATCCAGCGGATCTTCGAGAACCCGGCTGACGGCATGGAAGGCGTTCAGGCCGCGATCGATATCGCCGACGATCAGTTCTGGGGCCAACAGCTGCTCAACCAGGGTGGAGCCCTTCCGGGAACGGAGGGGCTCCGTTCACGCTCACCGGCGTCCTGAGGTCGAAGACGCCACCAGCGCGTGGGCAATTCCCGGCTACTCGGCGGACGGCTTCCGTCGTTGCCGTTTGGTCGCAGACCGTTGTTCCTTCGCGGCGAGACGTCGCCGGTCCGAGCCCCTCGTCGGCTTGGTCGGACGCCGACGAGGTCCATCGGGCGCAAGCCCCGTGCTCACGACCTTGGCAAGCTTGCGACGGGCGATCTCACGGTTGCGCAGCTGTGAGCGTTCCTCGGAGGCCGCAACGGTGATGACTCCCGAGACGAGGCGACGCCCGAGTCGCGCGAGCAGCCTCTGCCGCTGATCGTCGGAGAGCGTTGTGGAGTCGACGACGTTCCAGGTGAGTTCCACACGACTGTCCGAAGTATTGACGTGCTGGCCGCCGGGACCCGACGAACGGGAGAACCGCCAGCTGAGTTCGGATGCCGGAATGGTGAGTGTGGGTGACACCTCCAGATCCATGGGTCAAGGGTTGCACGATTTGGCGCCGGCCGGACTTTCGCCCATCACGATGGCTATTGCGTTAGTCATCAATCACCCCGGTGTCACGTCGGCGATCATCGGGCCGCTCAGATCGGAATCGAACACGCCGAGTATCGCGATCGCGCCGTAGACATCGGAGAACGTCTGGAAGCTCAAGGATTACCCGACTCCCCCGAACTGCACCTCTCCGTTTGCGCCCATCTGGATCGCCGAAACGGTGAACAGGCAGCCCATCGCGTAGACGCATCGGCACGATGACACCATAATCTCTTGACATGACACCAGCGTGGTGTCACCATGGTGGCATGGAACTTGGACCGTACGTCAGCGACCTTCAGCGACAGTTAGTGGATGCCGCTGAGAACGGCTCGGACGAGTCGCGTGCCGTTGCCGAGCGTCTCGCCGCAGGGCTTGACGCTGCGACACGGCTCGTCCTGCTCGAAGCCCTGTCTGCTGCGGCTGGGGAGATCACCCGTGACCTCGCACCAGGCGCGGTCGACCTACGGCTGCGCGGACGTGAGGTCGAGTTCGTCGTGACCCAGTCGACCATCGAGACGGACACTGACGACCGCCCCGCCGCGGCGCTCGACCTCGACGACGCGAGTACCTCGCGTACGACGCTTCGCCTGCCGGACGCGCTCAAAGCGCGGGTGGACGAGGCTGCCGCAGCCGACGGTCTCTCTGTCAACACCTGGCTGGTCCGTGCGGTTGCGGCCGCACTCCAGCCTAAACAACGTCGATCTGCTCAGCGCACGCTGCGCACCGGCGACAACTTCGCCGGCTGGGCGCGCTAAGCCGCCCAGCCGACAACATCCACAGCCTCGCGGACCCGCAGGGCCGGTCGAACACGCCCACAGAAAGGGAAGCATCAGCATGCCCACTTTCAACACTCCGAACCCCATCGACCTTGCCATCAACGTGCCGGTCGGTGCGATCGACATCACCGCAGGCGACCGCTCCGACACGGTTGTGACGGTCTCCCCCACCAACCCGGCGAAGGCCGTCGACCGCCGAGGCGCGGACGAGACCAGGGTCGACTTCGACGGCCAGCGGCTTACGATCACCGGGCCGAAGCCTCGGATCAGCTGGATCGGTCCGACCGAGTCCGTCGACGTGACGGTCGAGCTTCCAGCGGGGTCTCGGTTCACCGCCGAAATCTCGGTCGGCGGCTTGCGCACAGTCGGCCGCCTCGGAGCCACCCGCATCAAGGCGGCGACCGGTGCCGTGGATGTCGACAGCGTCGGCGACCTGTGGATGCGCGCTGGGCACGGCAATGCGACGGTGGGCAGCGCTGAGGGCGCCGTGGAGATCACGGCGGACCACGGCCAGATCAGGATCGGGACGGTCACCGGTGACGCGATCCTCAAGTCGTCGCACGGCAGCATTCGGGTGGATCACTCCGGCGGCGACCTTGAGGCCAAGCTCTCCTACGGCGACCTCGAGATCACGAGGGCCCTCGCCTCCGTCACGGCGAAGACCGCGTACGGCAGCATCCAGCTTCGAGAGGTCTCAAACGGTTCCATCCAGGTCGAGAGCGGCTTCGGCGGAATCGGTATCGGTGTGCGGCCTGGCGTCCCCGCATGGCTCGACCTGTCATCGAAGGAAGGGCGCGTGCGGAATGAGCTCGACGGCGACCGCGCGCCCGACGCATCAGAGCAGACGGTCGCCGTTCGTGCACGGACTCAGTTCGGTGACATCAGTATCCAGCGCGCGCGATGAGCACGGGCGACCTCAAGCAAGAAGGGAACGACACGAAATGAATACCCCGGCAATCGACGTCCGCGGACTGCAGAAGTCCTACGGCGACAAGGTCGTGTTGAACGACGTCGACCTCACCGTTCGCGCAGGCACCGTCACCGCGCTGCTCGGCCCGAACGGCGCCGGCAAGACGACGACCGTGCACATTCTCAGCACCCTGGTGCGCCCAGACGGCGGAACGGCACTCGTGAACGGATGCGACGTTGTGCGCGACCCGGACGGCGCCCGCGCTTCGATCGGCCTCACAGGACAGTTCTCCGCGGTCGACGGCCTTCTCACCGGCGAGGAAAACCTTTTGCTGATGGCCCGGCTGCGCCATCTCGGGCCAAAGCGCTCGAAGGCTCGCGCGGCCGAGCTGCTCGAGCAATTCGAGCTTGTCGAGGCCGCCCGCAAGCCGCTCGCCACATATTCGGGAGGGATGCGGCGTCGCCTTGACCTCGCCATGACACTCGTCTCAACCCCCGGCGTGATATTTCTCGACGAGCCCACCACAGGCCTCGACCCGCGCAGCCGCCACACCATGTGGGACATCGTGCGCGGCCTCGTCGCGGAGGGCACGACCGTACTGCTCACCACCCAGCACCTCGATGAGGCAGACGAGCTCGCGGACCGGATCGCGGTTCTCGACGGCGGCCGCATCGTCGCCGAAGGGACGCCGGACGAACTCAAGCGACTCGTGCCAGGTGGGCACATCCAACTCACATTCGCGGATGCTGCAACGCTAGAGGCGGC
>NZ_JBKJWH010000152.1:0-3290 GCF_046716805.1 Mycetocola sp.
GTTCCGCTCGGTCTGGAGGGTGCCATCGTCGGCAAGGCGCTCTACGCGGGTGCCTTCACGCTCGCTGAGGCGCTGGATGTCGCATCCGACTAACTCCGCGGACTCTGCCGGCCAGCCATGGCAGGGCCGCTCGTTCGGTGATGCCCCGGCGTCGACCGATGACGGGTCAGCGCCCGAGCATCTGATCGACGCGCTGGCACGGTTCCGCGGAGGCGAGGCCGGGGAAGCGGATGTCGTCGACGCGTTCCGCACATCGCGGCTGCTGATTCCTCTGGTCGCGCACGCGGGCGACGTCGGGTTGGGGCCGAACGGCCAGAAGGTCGACAAGACGCAGGAACTTTCCATCGTCACGGTGGGGGGACCTGACGGTCGCAACGTCCTGCCGGTGTTCTCGTCGGTTGCTGCGATGTCCGCCTGGAATGCCCAGGCGCGCCCGGTGCCGGCCGACGGCGTCCGTGTCGCACTTGCGGCGGCGAGCGAGAACACCGACCTGGTCGTACTCGACCCGACGAGCACCACAGAGTTCGCCATCCGCCGCCCGGCTCTCTGGGCGATCGCGCAGTCGCAACCGTGGCAACCCGGCTATGCGAACCCTGACGTGCTCGACGCCTTCCTCACCAGCGTTCGATCGGAGCTGGCGGTGCTGAACGTTCGGCTTGCGGCCGGTGACCCCTCCGCTCGCCTGGGCGGCCCCGAAGTGATCGTTCGGCTCGAACTCATCGACGGCCTCACGCGTGCAGAACTCGACACGACGCTGAACCGGCTCGCCCAGCGGTGGGCGGCGAGCGACATCATCGCCACCCGGGTCGATTCACTGCGGGTGAAGCTCGAGGCGTCTGCCTGAGACCGGATGCACCTGTCAGAAAGGACGAAGCAGATGCCGCAGCCAACAGGAAAGGTGACCCGCGGGTCTGAACAGGTTCGCCGCGTATCGGCCCCGTGACGTCCCGTTCTCGGGGTGCCCTCGCCGGAACGGGTGCGCCATACTGACCACATGACGCACGCCGCGGCCGGTGCCCGCCGAAACCTGGTCATCCTCCTGTCAGTGATTGCGGTGCTCGTCATCGTCTCGCTCGTCGTGGTTTTCACCCGTGGTGAAGCGGAGCTGCTGGACGAGTCGACGCCCGAAGGCGTTGTGCAGCGATACTCGCTCGCCGTTGTCGACGGTGACGACGACACGGCCGTCGGTTATCTGTCTGCTGACGTTCGAGAGAACTGCGGGACCGTCGGTAACTTCGTTTCGGATGATCTCCGGGTCACGCTGATCTCCACGGAGCTGCGCGACGATTCAGCGGATGTGCGCGTGCAGATCAGCAGGCACGAGGGAGGAGCGTTGGGCTCCGAGTACAGCTACGAGGAAAACTTCAGACTCGTTTCGGACGGAGGCGAGTGGCTGATCGAATTCGTCCCCTGGGAACTCGCCGTCTGCCCGATGGATGGTGATATCAAGTGAGCGCAGTCCAGGCGCCCTATGTCCCAGCGCCGGGATCTTCGGCGGGTCAGTCGGTCCGCCGCCTGATCGTCTACACACTGCTGTTCGCTCTGGTCGTCATCACGGCAACCGGCGTGCAAACGCTTTTGAGCCTGATCCTCGACGCGAAGATCGTCCTGATCGGTGAGAACACCTCGATCATCGCCCAGGGCCTGGCGTTCACACTGATCGGTGGTCCACTCGCCGCCGTGCTCTGGTGGTTTCTCTGGCGTCGGCTCGTCGAGCCCGCCGAGCGAGGTGCGCTTGCGTGGGGCGTGTACATCGCGGCGATGTCGATCGTCGCGCTGGTCTCGACGGTCACAGGCTTCCTTGGTTTTCTCGCAACGCTGATCGAGGGCGACTGGAACGGATCGGGCCTTGCGACGGGGGTGATCTGGGCGGCGGTGTGGATGTGGCACCGGTGGATGTGGCGTCATCCGATGAAGGGCCCGATGCGACTGTTCGCAGTTCCGGCGGTTCTCGGCGCCGCGTTCGGACTTGTGCTCGGGGCGGGGAACGCCATAAATCTTCTGAACGGTATCTTCAGCGCCGCCACTCGGGAGATCACCGCGACCCCGACGATCGGGGGCCCGTGGTGGGCGGGAACCCTGCAGGCCCTCATCTGGACGATCGGCGGGACAGCGGTCTGGGTCTGGCACTGGTACCGCGAAGGCGCACGCTCCAGCGCGACCGGTCTCGCCAACGTCGCGCTCATCCTGCTCGGCATCCTCCTCGCCAGCCTCGCAACGCTCGGCGGCATGGGCGTCATGCTTTACGTCGTTCTGCGGCTACTCTTCGACAACACCGATCCGCTGCGCGAGTTGATGTCACCGGTCGGTGTCGCACTGGCGGTCGCCGCCGTCGGTACCGTGGTGTGGACCTACCATCGGAGCGTCGCGATCAGCCGGTCGCCGTCGACTCGACAGGCGAGCATCCTCGCCACGAGCGGCGTCGCTCTCATCGGTGCTGCGTCTGGCCTCGGTGTCGTCGTCAACTCAGCGCTGGGCATTCTCGCCACGCCGCTGGCGGGCGAGGGGCTTCGCCCGCTGCTTCTCGGCGGTCTCAGCGCGCTGCTGGTCGGCGGCGTCGCGTGGACGCTCACCTGGCGACCGCATTCCCCTGCGGATGCCGCGGCGCCAGCCGCCGGACGTCGCATCTACCTCATTGCGATCTTCGGTGTGAGCGCCGTTGTCGCGCTGATCACCCTTCTCGTCATCGGCTTCCAGCTTTTTCAGGCCGTACTGGATGGCGGCTCGGGGCTCATCGAGCAGATCCGCGCTCCGCTCGGTCTGCTGACCGCCACCGCTCTCGTAGCCGGATACCACTTCGGGGTCTGGCAGCACGACCGGTCGGATGCCGCAACGTCAGCCCCGGCGCCACGCCGGCGGACCATCGGCGAGGTCATCCTCGTTACCGGTGCTGACCCTGCGCCGCTCGTTGCGGCGATCGAGTCGGTAACCGGAGCATCGGTGACCGTCTGGCGCGCGGCATCCGTTGCCCCCGAAGCGCTGCCAGGAGTCGAGGAAGGGATCCCGGGCGTACGAGCTCAGGGGCCGCTACCGGTGCCCCCGCCGATCGAGGATCTGCCGGTCGCCCCGGCGGCCTATGCTCCGACAACGGCGGTCGGTGTGGCGCCTGCCGCGACGCCGACGCCGGACGCGGAGCACCTGGCGCAGGCGCTCGATAAAATCACAGGTAGACGTGTGCTCGTTCTCGTCGGCCCGGGCTCTCGCCTCGACGTGATTCCGCTCGCCGACTGACGGCCGGACCGGAACAGCGTTGATGTGACGCGGATGTCGAAAAGGCTCACGGAGAACCG
>NZ_JBKJWH010000153.1:0-17450 GCF_046716805.1 Mycetocola sp.
AACGGCTTCACTGTGCAGGTCTGGACGTCGAGAGCGGCCACCCGGAGGACGGTGACGCCGCTGATGTTTGAGAAGTTTCCGCCGACATAGATCGTGTTGCCGTCAGGGGATGCCACGACGGAGCGGACGGTCGGGGTGCCGCCCGCGAGCGCGATGGAATACTGGCAGCTGTCGGGCTGGCCGGTCTCCGCGTTGAAGACGGCCAGTCCGTCCCGCGTTTGAGCGGCGCCGGAAGCACCGTCTGGTGGACGGATCTGGGAGAACGTGCCACCGGCAACGACCTTCCCGTTCGACTCCCCCAGACCCCAGACCACGCCATTCGTCTGCCAGGTCGGAAGGTTATCGGCACTGAAATGCACACCAGGCGAGAGGGCAGTCGCCGCTGGGATCGACGGAGCGGCAACCACCGCTCCGAGGACAAGGGCGAAAACGGCAACGGCGCTGCCCAGAACGCGTGAACGCATAAATATCCCCGATCAGGATCCGGCGGTTTCTGTCAGCCAGACGTGTATTAGTGAATGTGGAACTCGCAGCCGACGCTGAGGCACACTCGTCGAGCAACAATGCTTTGCAATACGTGAAGATTACTCAGGTTCAGGCGAAGGGAGCAATCACCCCAGGTGGGGGGTAACGGCCTCCGAACGTGAGTCTTGCTCAAGCCGTGCGGTAGATTGCAGCAAAGCCGAATCCCGAAATCGCCCGCGCGTTCGTGGGCCAGACGTCAGGACCGCACTGTGACGACGTTTCGATCCGCTCTCGCCGAGTTGTCTCGCGCCCAGAAATCGAAGAAAGGCGCTTCCTTTTACACCCGTTTCGTGAACCGTCCTCTGGGGAGGGTGCTTGCCGCTGCGCTTCATCGCGTGGGCGCCAGTCCGAACCAGGTGACCTTCTTATCTGCGATGAGCACGACCGCCGGACTCGCGTTGCTCGTCGCGCTGGACCCCAGCGTCGCAGGTGGAGTCGCCGTCGCCGCCCTCCTGGTGCTGGGCTTTGCACTGGACTCCGCCGATGGACAAGTCGCACGACTTTCCGGGCGCACGTCGCCGGCGGGCGAATGGCTGGACCACGTCGTCGATGCCGCCAAGATGGTGGCCGTGCATGGTTGCGTGCTCGTGGCAGTGTGGCTGCACGCACCCCATGAGACGCTGTGGCTGGTGATCCCGCTGGCGTTCCAGCTCGTCGCGACCGTGATGTTTGCGGGCGGAACGCTCATTGACCTGCTGAAGAGGGCGCTGCCCACCGAGACCTCGGACCGCGGCCCCACAACAACGGTCAGGGCCCTTGCGCTCCTGCCGGCTGACTATGGTGTGCTGGCGCTTTGCTTTCTCCTGTGGGGGCTGCCCGCGGTGTTCCAGACCGTCTACGCTCTCCTGTTCGCGGCGAATGCGGTTCTCGTGGTCCTGCTCCTGGGAAAGTGGTTTCGCGAACTCAGGGCCGCCTGATCACCCTCAGAACGCGTCTTCGACGGTTGCGCCAGTCTCCGGAATGAAGACCCGGTTGGTCGACATCTTCGTGCGGGTGAACCAGTCCCCCCTGACCGGACCCTTGAACTTCGCAGGAACGCCCGCCCACAGTCCCGACTCCTCTGGCTCCCGGCTCCGGGTGAGCACGGAGCCAGCGGCAAGCACGGAGAGTCCAGGAAGCGTCGCCCCTCCGAGCAGGAGGCAGCGCGTTCCTACGAAACTGCGCTCACCGATGACTACCGGGTAGGCCGCCTGGGCATCCCGCGCGATGTCGATGCTGTGAGTGAGAACGCGTGAATTGTGACCGGCGAGAGCGGAGAATTCACCGACCGACAACGAGCCGGAACAGTCCATCTGGTGCCTGCTGGTGATGTAGGCGTTCGCGCCGACGGTGAGGGACGCGCCGGAAGGATACAGTCGGGCATACACGGGGTGGGCGGAGATGAGATTCAATCGTCCGATAGATGCGCCTGGGCCTATATTCAGCGTCCTCATGTGTTTGATCAGATTCCATTTTCCGATCCGTGACCCCTGTCCCAAAGACAGCGAGTCGACTTTCCAGACGAGGTTCGACCGGGCCCGAGCCGAGTCGTGGATTGAATGACCGAGCCGGCGGAGCGTGCGGTTCTTCGATCGACTCGCAGGGAGCAGCCAGAGGGCCAGAAAGATGCCTGCTTTAAAGGTATTCACGTTGTTGCTCCTCATTCCGCGACGACTCCGGCGCATCTGCGTCCGGGTGCCGCAGATATCTCACGACGGCGACGAGTTCCACACCCAGCCGGAGCACCAGTCCAATGAGAATCCCCGCGAGTGCGCCGGCCGCGCCGAACAGGACGGAACCGATCGCGACGAGTGGAAGTCCAAGGATGCTCCCGACCAACGTGGCCTTAGCCACGACGCTCATCCGGTTGATCGCGACGAGAACCGCCTTGCTCACAACCGATTCGAAAAGGTTGAGCGCGACGAACAGGGCCATGAGTACGAGTGTCAGGTAGCTCGGATGAATTTGAGCCCCTCCGAGCCAGAGGATGAATTGCGGCGCCGCGACAAGCATCGCGGCTCCGAGCGCGAGTGAGAACACCGCCGACAAAGCGAGAGTCTTCAGGACACGCGAGGCAAGGAGAACCCCGGATGCCCTCGGAACCCAGCCCTGGAACACCGTGACGAAGGGGTTGAGCGCCACGGAAACCTGGCGCTGGACCTTGTCGACGATCGCATAAACCGGGAGGACCAACGGCGCGACCGCGGAGACGATCAAGAGGGGCGCGGCGATGTACCCCGCGGAGAGCAGCGTCGAACTCACCCCGAGTCCCTGCGAAACGAGCACGTGGCGGGTCGGACGGTGGCGTAGACGATGACTCTTCGGGACTCCGGCCGACCGGAAAATCCAGACCGAGCACACCACGAAGGCTGCCAGCATGCCAGCCAACTGGCAAAGAACCCCGACCAAGGCGCCGGAACCTGTGAGCATCAGGATGATTCCCGCGACCGTCCCCAACACACGCGGGATCGTCTCGAGCACGAACATCGCGTACGGCCGCGACAGGCCGACGAAGTACCAGCTCGCCGTCAGGCCGATCGTCGCAGTCGAGAGCGCGCCGACGACGGCGAGCAGGGCGTGTCCGGGGGCGAACACCGCGGCGAGCAACCCCGCACTTCCGGCGAGGGGAACGAAGAGGATGCTCTTGACGAGCACGGATTCCGAGTACTCACGCACAGCGCCGGGTCGCCCCGCCCTGGCGACAGCGGCCGGCCCGGTCAGCCCCCAGCCGTAGGCGATTGCAACGGCGGCGATTCCCCCGATCGATTGGCCGACCGCGATCGCAGCCCAGGCCCGAGGCCCGTCGGAGCCGATCATGACGGGGATGATGGCAAGAGAAGCGATGGCGAGCGCCACCATCGACGCCCCGTAGCCGGCGATCTTGTTGACCCCGGACACAGCACCGGTGAACCGGCCCGCCCGTCTCGACACGGCATCCCCTCTCGGGAGTTGGCCCGATCGATTCGAGCACTCACGCCACTCCCACGCTATCGCCGTTTGCGAGAAATCCTCAAATACCCCATACGGGGGCGGCTGCCATCGCCGCCGATGCGAAGAGTGCGTACACTAACGGCATGATGAGCGTCCCCGACGACACAGAAACGGAAAAGGCTCGGACGAATCGGCCGCCGGAACCTCACATTCCACCGAGGCGACAGCTCGCGAGGTTCACTGGTGCCGGGTATGACCGCGGGCGAAACATTCTCTGGCAGGTGGCGTGGATGGCGACCTCCGGACTCGTCGTCACACGCTGGTGGTGCCCGCCCACCATCCGCGCCAACATCCTGCGAGCGTTCGGCGCCAGGATCGGTCGGGGGGTGAACATCCGCCACGGAGTCCGCATCCATTGGCCGTGGAAACTTACTGTCGGTGACCACTCCTGGGTCGGTGAACAGACCTGGATCCTGAATCTCGAGCCGGTCACCATCGGGGCTGACGTGTGCATCTCGCAGGATGTCTTCCTCTGCACGGGGAGTCACGATCGCCGGTCCCCAACGTTCGAATTCGACAATGCCCCGATTACCGTGGGCGACGGCGCATGGATTGCAGCGCGCGCCACCATCCTCCGAGGCTCGAGTATCGGCAGTGACAGCATCATCGGCGCCACTGCCCTCATCACCGGTGCCGTCGAGCCCGGCTCCGTCATGCTTGGCCCGCTGGCCACACGTTATGCTCAGCGGGAATTTCGACTATGAGAATCCTCTCCGTCGTGACGCTCGTCTCCCCTCGAGGCGACTTCGGCGGCCCGGTGAGAGTCGCGGTCAATCAGGCGCGGGCGTTGACGGAGCGCGGCCACGACGTGGTTCTCGCCGGCGGACACCGCGGTTTCGACGGGCCCGCGCCCAGGAGCCTTGACGGTGTCCCCACAGCCCTCTTCCCGGCGCGCAGGGTGGTGCCCGGTGCGGGTTTCGCGGGTCTGGCTGCGCCAGGGTTGTACCGATGGCTGGCGTCGGCTGCCGGCAGATTCGACATCGTGCACGTCCATGCCGCGCGTGACCTGGTGACCCTCCCCGCCGCTCACCGGGTGCATCGCGCCGGCATTCCCTACGTTATGCAAACCCACGGCATGATCGATCTGTCATCGAACCCGCTCGCGCGTCCCCTGGATGCTGTACTGACACGACCATTGCTCCGCACCGCCAAACGGGTGTTCTGCCTTACCCCGAGTGAGCAGCGAGACCTCCGTCAGGTTGGCGGCGATGCTTTGGCTTTTCAGGAACTGCCCAACGGGGTTCCTCTGCCACGCGAACTGCGGAACGAACCGACCGAGACGGAGGTGCTGTATCTGGCGCGGCTGGCACCCAGGAAGCGCCCGATGGTCTTCGTCGAGATGGCTCGCTCCCTGGCAACCGAATATCCGAACGTCCGATTCACTCTGGTTGGTCCGGACGAGGGAGAAGGGACGCGTGTAGAACAGGCAGCAGCCGACGAGCCAGCCGGACGGCTGTCGTGGGAAGGACCGCTTGCTCCTGAGGCGACGGGCGGTCGCATGGCGGCGGCGTCCATCTACGTCCTGCCGTCAATCGACGAGCCCTTCGGAATGACGGTGCTCGAAGCTATGGCACTCGGGCTTCCCGTTGTCGTCACCGATTCCTGCGCGCTCGCCCCGATGATCAGGCGGACGCAATGCGGCCTTGTGACGGATGCAACTCAGGACGGGATGAATGCCGCTGTCCGTTCGCTTCTCGCAGACCCGGACCTTGCCAGGACGATGGGCGAGCGAGGGACGCGCACCGCGCGCGAGGAATTCAGCATGCCGGCGGTCGCCGATATTCTTGAGGACGCCTACTCGACTTGATGCCGGGGCGGGGCCTGGGGACCGCTCCGCTGGCGCACGAGCAGGACGCAGGCGGTCGCGACGGCCATGGCTCCGGTCGCCTGCAGCAGTGACCCGCGCATGAGGATCGTCATGTACACCGGGAAGATCGCTCCGACAATGGCCCACAACCCACCGCTGGCGAACGATGGGAGCAGCCGGGAGTCCATTGCCCTGAGCGCGATTCCGATTCCGGCGAACCCGAGGACGAGCACGATCACACCGCCGTTGACAAGGAACTCTGCCCACAACGGCGCGGACAGGTTGTTGAAGCTGTACCCCCGGTAGTCGGCGAGGAGGATACCTGTATCGGTCGGCTTATCGGCCCAGACCGCGCGTGGAACCCAAAAGAAGGCACTGCCAAGCAATTGTCGAAGCGGGACGACCAGCCCGTCGACCCAATACGACAGGGCATTGGCGACCTGCCAGAATGCGTCGTAGTCCGGATTACTCAGATATTCACCGAAGAACCCGTTACGGGTGAGATTGACCTCTTCATTGCGGAATGCGTCGGCCAGAGGAAAGACGAAAAGGAATGCGCCGAGCATTCCGGCGAGCGTGAAGCGGACGCGTTTCTGGCTCATGAGCGCGCCGGCGTATGCCACCAGTGCGAACGCCACGGTGGCGAAGACAAAACGAGCGCTGCCGATCGGGTTGACGATCAGCAGCAGCACCAGAACGCAGCCGGCCAGCCCGGCCGCATACCAGCGGGCAACAGACGGGCTCTCGGCACGACGCCTGAGCTGGGCGAGCGCCCCCGCCCCGACGAGGAGTGGATACACCGCGAGCGCGTACATGATGGAACGCACGGCCGGGTCGGTCCAGGCTGCGCTCCTCGCTCCGAATGCGGCCTCGCGACTGCCCAACAGAGCAACCGGCCCCACGACTGCGAGGTAGTACGCGCTCGCAGCCAGCCCGAAACCGACAAGCAGGATGGTGCGGGTTCGACCGACCTGCGACACGAAAGGCTCCACCAGCTCGGCTCTATGCTGCGCCACTCTCCGGCCTCGCTCTCGCCCTAGCCAGGCAGCGCGTGACAACTCATATACGGCGAGGCCGAGGCACACCAGCAGTGCGGTCGGAATGTACAGCCCCTCATCTATGCCCGGCGTCGTTGTCGACGTCAATCCGGAGCGAATCTGCGCCGTCGGCCCGATTCCCATGAAGATGTAGCTGAACATCCAGAAAAAGAAGTCAAAGAGTCGCGGGGCACCCGAAACGATGAGCCATGCGAGCCGAATGCCGCCCCAGACGAGAACTGCAAGCGTCAACACCCACGCGTCGCTTCGGCCGACATCCGGGACCTGCGCGATGAGTGTGAGCGGGATGACTCCGGACAGTACTGCTGCGATAGCGACAAATGCCACCCCCGGACCGACCTGAGCCGCCCGGGGCGGAGCCGACCCTGCAGAGGACGCGATCTTTCCAAAGGAAGTCAAGGCGAAATACCGGCGGCCTGGCGAGCAACGGGGCCATACACCCATAACGGGGCACAAAGCTGAGAAGCGCTCACGTATAGCTCGGTCATGTGCATATCATGACACATGGCAGCGCACCGATGCCTGCGTCTCCTGCCCGACACCCGGCGGCAACCGTCGCCGACCCGGCAGGCCAGATGGGTCGGAGGCAGCCTGACGCGCGAGGGGATTTGACAGTGGACCACCGGGGAATTCTCGACCTGCTGAGGCTGCATTGGCTCAGCGTGTTGTTCGTCACCATGATCGGTGGAGGCTTGGGCTACGGCTACACGGTTCTCGCCACACCGGAGTACACCGCAGAGACCGAGCTCTTCGTCGCTGTGTCCACGAGCGAGAACACCGGTGAGCTGGCCCAGGGCAGCAACTACTCCCAGCAGCAGGCACGCAACTACAGCGCAGTGGCCACCCGCGAGATTGTCCTCCAACCGGTGATCAACTCCCTCAACCTGGACACCACCGTCGAGGCTCTGAAAAAGCGGGTGTCGACATCCGTGCCGCTGAACACCTCGCTCATTTCGATCACCGTCAGGGACACCTCCGCCGAGAGGGGAGCCGCTACCGCCAACGCCATCGCCACCAGCTTGTCGAACTCGGTGCAGAAGCTCATACCCAAGCTTCCGGACAACACCTATCCACTCCAGTTGAAGACCGTGCAGAGCGCAGCCGTGCCATCCGTCCCCTCGTCACCGAACACCATGCTCGCCGTGGCCCTCGGCCTGCTCGGCGGGCTCGTCGCTGCCTTCGCCATCGTGGCGGTCCGCGAGTACATCAATGCGAAGGTGCGCACCGCCGAGCAGATCAAAGCGGCGACAGGAGCGAGCCTCCTGGGTTCGATTGTCTATGACCGCTCCGCCTCCTCCGCGCCGATGGCATTGCGTGCGAACAAGCTGTCCCCGCGGGCCGAGGAGTTTCGTCAGTTGCGCACGAACCTTCGTTTCCTCCAGGCCGACACCGACCACAAAGTGTTCCTCCTGACTTCGTCGATTCCGGGCGAGGGAAAGAGCGCAACAGCGGCGAATCTCGCGGCAACCATCGCCGCATCTGGCGCCAGTGTCTGCCTCGTTGAGGCTGACCTCCGGAGGCCGAGCCTCGGCGGCATCCTCGATCTGGAAGGCGGTGTCGGATTCACCACGCTGCTGGCGGGCGAGGCCGAGCTCGATGACGTTCTTCAGCCCTGGGGAACGGACGGTCTCCGGGTGTTGCTGTCCGGCGAGATCCCTCCGAACCCGAGCGAGCTGCTCGGGTCATCCCGTGCGGAGGAGATCCTCCTGGCGATTCGGGAGCGTTTCGACGTCACCATCATCGACTCCCCGCCAGTGATCCCCGTGACGGATGCGACGATTCTGGCCCGCCTCTTCGGTGGGGCGATCCTCATCGTGGGCGCCAAGAAAGTCGAGATGCGCGAGCTGCGCAAAGCTGTGGATCGAATGACCGTCGTCGATGCACCCATCCTGGGCACGGTGTTGAATCTCGCGCCGACGAGTGTGATGGGGCGCTACCGGTTGAAATACACATCGAATCCAGCACAGACGATCCCGGCGCGCTCGGCGCGTCGCGACGCAAGCCCCCTACTCGTTTCCCCCGCGCCGTCGCCCATCCCCCTGGGCGCCGGGTCGAGCGATCTGCACCGTCCGACTCCGGAGAAACCGCGGGTGGAGGCTCGATGACAGGGAATGCCGCAATGCCTCCCGTTGCCGACCCCGGGGGAACGATCCTCTTCGTCTGCACCGGCAACGTCTGCCGATCCCCCTACCTCGAGTTGATGCTCCGCAACAGCCTGGGTCAGAAGCACATCACGTCGATCAGGGTGCGTTCGGCCGGCACTGATGCATTGCTACGCCAACCGATAGCACCTCCCATGGCCGGAATCCTCGCGGACGCTGGAATCAACGCCGACTGGTTCCGTTCTCGCCAGCTCGAACGGCAGATGGTCCGCTCGGCCGATCTCATTCTCACTGCAGAACGCAGCCACCGAGCAGTGGTAGCTCGACTCCAGCCGTCTGCCCTTCCCCGGATCTTCACGCTCCGGCAGGCCGCGCGCCTGCTGCAGTCGGGGCCGGGGGATGCGGCAATCGACGCTGACGCCAACGCAGTGACTCGTCTCGCCGCGCTCATCGCCGCAGGGCGCGGGATCCACCAGTCTTCGGCCGGTGACGGCGACGACGTTCCGGACCCGTGGCAGCAGTCACTGTCAACCTATCGCGCGGTGGCGGGAATGCTGAAGGAGCCGCTCGAAGTGCTCACGAATGTGATCGCGGCCCAACGAACGGCTCCTTCGTTTCCTGCGGGAAGTTAGCGCTTACTGCTCACGCCGTAGTACTGCAGGTCCTGCACGATCGGCTTCGAGACGACCGTGTACGGCGACGTGACCGACGCAACGGTGGAGCCGTCGCGGGTCGCTGTCGCGGACACCGTACCCACGGCCAGGGGCACGGTCTTGGCGTACACCCCTGCCGGTGCGCTGTAGGTGGTCTTCACTCCGCCGACAGTCACCGTGACACTGGCCGGTGACGCAAGCATCGTCAGCACCTCAACGGTGTCGCGAGGCTGGGTCGACGTGCCACTCAGGGTGGGCGACATGAGCTTGTGCGGAGTAGACGGCGTCGCGGAGTACGAATGCTTGCGGTGAGTCACGTACATGGCATCGTCAGAGGCGTTCAACTTTCCTGTCCGGAACTGGTCGGCGTAGTACTTGTTGATGTCGAGGAATGTCGAACCATGTGCGACCGACGGCGCGAAGTGTGTACCCTCGCCGTAGTCGTTCCAGGTCACCATCTGCACGTCGTCGGCACCGTCAGCGATCGCCCGGGCCCACATCGCACGGAGCGTCGCCGTGTTGTTGGATTCGTCGTAGATGAACGAGCGCGGTCGGACGTCCTGAACGGCGATGGGCGCGATCCACTCGAGGCCGAGTGCGTGAGCGCGTTCGGCGTAGTTCGCGGCGCGGGTGACGGTGGACACGGTCCTGGTTCCCCAGTTGCCGACACGGTCGCTGATCGGAGCGAACTCCTTCATGTTCGCCTCGCTCGCGTTGAGGAAAATCGCACTGAATGTCACGGGGATGCCCTGGCTCTTCAGGGCCTGGATGATCGAGGACCACCAGGACACGCTCTTGTTCTCAGCCTTGAACGACGAGAGAGCGAAATTTCCGTCCACCTTCTCGGCGGAGGGGTATGCGTAGAGCTCTGCGAGCTTCGCGGCGACCGTTTCAGGGCTCTTCGACCCGACACCTGCTGACGCATCGATCATCGGGATGATCGTGAAGTCCGGGCTCACCGCGGCGGCCGCCTTCATCAGGTTGACGCTGGCGTCCCAGTTCCGACCGGAAATGCCCATGATGTTGAGTGTGAAGCCGTCGAGACCTGCGGCCATGGCCTGCCGCACCTCAGTCTTGAGGTCCTGGACCTTCCAGTCCGATCCTGCGAGCGGTGCTCGCGGAGTCGGCCGGTCACGGAGAAGTCCTCCGTACGCGGCGTGGATTCCACCCTCACCATCGACGGTCAAGTATTTCTCGGCGTAGTAGTCCGTCGCCGGCGCGCCATTCTCGATCGAAATAGGGTACGGCGGGAAGTAGTGGGCGAAGACCCTCTTGCCGTTCGATTCGCTTGCCGGGATCGTCGGGGCGGAGGCGGTCGCAGTAGCGGCGGGTGCGTTCTCGACGGTGACCCGAAGTTTCGGCTGGGCCGCTGACTCGACGGAGAAGTTGGTGCTGACGTACCGCTGCGAGTACTTCAAACCGAAGGCCATCTCATTCGACGTCACCGTGCTGACGTCGGAGAGCGGGATGGTGAGTTGGGCCCCGGTCTTCGCGGGGATGAGCGCGGTGTTGAGCGCGGTTGCGCCAAGTGCGGGCTTCGTGGAGTGCGTGAGCGTCTGCTCGCTCCACGCGGTAGACGTCGGGTAGGCGACGACTCCACCGGTTGAGGCCGTGCTGTACGAAACGTTCAGTTCCAGCGACGCCTTGACAACCTTCTTGCCTTCAAGTGCAGCGCCGTCGAACTTGAGGTACGACGTGTCACTCGTGCTCGACGCGCTCAGGTACGGCTTATCACCGAGCGGAGTGCTTGGGTGACGGGCGGAAGTCCAGGTGGCTGCTGTGGGCAAGAGCACGACTTCGGATGTCGCCTCCGCCGCTGACGCTGCCATCGGCACCATGGCCGAGGAAGCGAGGGCAAAGATTACCGCCCCGGCGAGGAGTCGCCAGCGCGGGATTTTTCGCGCTTGCGGCGCGACTAACGTTGTATTCGATGAGTTCATGTATATGTATTCCCTTTATGTGATGTGCCCCCCATAAGTGGGCCATCCTACGGGATTAATGAGAGATAGTCACATCGACGTTTTCCGCTCCCCTGCTCGGCCGGCGCCGGTCGAGAGAAGCCATCGGACTCCGAGAGTCCGGAAGCGGGCTCAGACGAGGCCTTCGCGGTGCGCCAGGATCACGGCCTGAACGCGGTCGCGAAGTTCCAGCTTGAAGAGGATTCGCCCGACGTGGGTCTTCACCGTGGACTCGGACAGGAACAGTTGGGCTGCGATCTCCGGGTTCGATAATCCTTCACCGACGGCGACGAGCACTTCCCGCTCCCGGTGAGTCAGCGCGGACAACAGAGAAGACGGGCCCTCCGACGCTGAGTCAGGCAGCCGGCCGCCGTACAGGTCGAGCATCCTCCGGGTGATCCGCGGCGAGACGCTGGCTTCACCCGTGGCCACCGCACGCACGGCGGCGAGCAGTTCGACAGGCGGGGCATCCTTGAGCAGAAATCCGCTCGCTCCAGCGTTGAGCCCGCCGAACGCATACTCGTCCAGGTCGAACGTGGTGAGAATGATCACTCGAGCATCGGGTCGTTCCGCGATGATTCGACGGGTGGCTTCGATGCCATCGAGGCCGGGCATCCGCACGTCCATGAGGATGACATCGGGCTGGAGCGTGCGCGCCCGTTCGACAGCTGTCGCGCCGTCGGCCGCTTCGCCGGCCAGGACCATGTCATCCTCCGCCGCGATGACCATGGACAGGCCCATCCTCAGCAGGTCCTGGTCGTCAACGATCATCACTCGGATCGTCATGAGTCCTCCCCCGCCTCCGGCATCGTCATGCGCACGCGCCAACCGCCGTTCGACCCTGGTCCGCTCTCCACAGTCCCACCATAGAGCGCAGCGCGTTCTGCCATACCGATGAGTCCGCGTCCCGAACCAACGGACTCGGGCCGCGGACCGGCTTCGCCGTCATCGGTGACCGTCAGCGTCACGGAATCTGAACAGTCCAGAACGACGTGGACCTGGCTGGGTTGGCGGGCGTAACGCAACGCGTTGGTCAACGCCTCCTGCACGGCACGGTAGATGGTGACCTGCGCCCCCTGCCCGGTGGGCGGGACGCCCGAAACGGTGAGGCTGACAGGCAGTCCGGCTCCGCGATAGCTGTCGACGAGCTGGGGCAGGTCATCGAGGGTGGGTTGTGGCATCCGTTCGGCGAGCTCGCTTTCTTCATCCCGAAGCACACCGAGCAGGCGGCGCATGTCGGCGAGTGACGCCCGCCCGGTGGACCCGACGTTTCGGATGGCGGCAAGCGACGCCTCCGGATCCTTCTCCACCATCGCCTCGGCGCCATCGGCCAGCCGGATCATCACCGAGAGGCTGTGGGCGACGATGTCGTGCATCTCGCGGGCGATCCGGGACCGTTCGGATGCCGCTGCCAGCTGCGCCTGCTGGTCACGTTCCCGCGCGAGCTGGCCTGCGCGGTCGACGAGCGCCCCGATGTACCGCACGCGGTTTCCCACGTTGATACCGATGAGGACCGCGAACAGGCAGAGGATCAGGGCCGAGAGAACATCGTTCGTCCACACGTCCTCGAACATGTCGACGGTGACGATCCCGGACAACGTGAGGGTCACGGCGGCAGCTCCGAGTCCGATCCACGACGCACGGACGCTGTCGTGTACGGCCACCGAGTACAACGCGATCACGAGCGCGATTCCACCAAAGCTACTCGAGCTCCACAGGAACAGCGACGTGACGGCCAGGGAAACGACGAGCGCAGGAATCGGCCGGCTGCGGCGCACGTAGAGCGCCACCGCGGTGACTGCCCCGAGCAGGAGCGCGAGCGTATTGAACGCCGGAGGAATCGACCCGTCCACATACGTGACGATCCGGGCGATGCCCTCAGGCAGCGCATAGATCAGGGCGACGAGAACATCTGCGGTGCGCTGGTGTCGCGCCCAGCACAGGCGGATGACGCCGGGCGGCCGGGGCAGCCGAAGCTCCCCGTCCACACCAGGGTGTGGCGGGGAGTCCTGGGGCATGTGGGTCAGGCGTCTCTCCGCTTCATCAGGATGGCCCCCGCTGTGAGGGAGGCCGCCACCCAGCCAAGCACAACAGCGAGCTGCTGCCACGGTTCGAGGGCGCCGGGGATATCCGATTGTAGGCCGACGAGCCCGAGGCCTGCATCGGAGAGGAGGTAGGGGAGGATGTCCTGGGCCCAGTCCGCCGGGATGAGCTGGAGGATCGTCGGCAGGATGAGGAGAATGCCCAGCACGGTGGCGATACCGCCAGCAGAACTGCGAACCGCTGTTCCGACTCCGAGTGCGAAGAGGGCAATGAGGGCGAGGTAGAACGCACCGCCCACGATCGCTCGCAGGACATCCGGATCGGTGATCGGCGCTGCGATACCGTTGGCCGCGAGGATCGGGCTTCCCACGAGGTAGGCGCTGACCGTCGCGACGAGGCCGACGACGAAGGTGCTGACAAAAAGAACGGCACTCTTCGCCCAGAGCACAGGCAACCGGCGGGGCACCGCGCTGAACGTCGATCGGATCATTCCGGTGCTGTACTCGCCCGAAATGATCAGGACGCCGAGGACGGCGACGATGAGCTGCCCGAGTGCGACCGGGAACGAGCTGATCTGTACGAGCAGGCCGACGTGCGCGTCCTCGGGGAACGGACCGGCCATCGAGTTGAGCGTGGCTGCCATCAAAATCGCGAGCCCGATGGAGATCACGATGAGTACCGCGTATGACCAGACGGTGGAGCGCAGGCTGCGGAGTTTGATCCATTCGGAGCGCAGGATACCCGGGAACCTGACCGAATTCCGGGAGGAGGATGCCGGCATCCGGGGTGTCCACGCTTCGTGCGCCGGGTTGAGAGTTGCGGTTGTCATCGTGAAAGCTCCAGGTCGTCAGCGGTCGCACCGGTGCGGTACTCCACGTCGTCTTGTGTCAATTCCAGATACGCCTCTTCGAGCGAGGCGGTCAGGGGGGTGAGTTCGTGCAGGACGATGCCGCTCGAGGCGGCGGCTTCGCCCACGGCACCGGCGGTCGCCCCGGTGACGTCGAGCACATCGCGCTCGACGTGGCTGACGGTGACGCCGGCTGAGGCGATGAGCGCAGCGAGCTCCGCCGCCCGGGGACTGCGTACGCGAACGCCGGTGCGGGTTGCGCCGCTGAGAACGTCGCCGACTGGCGCATCCGCGATCACCCGGCCCCTGCCGAGCACGATGAGGTGGTCGGCTGTGACGGCCATCTCGCTCATGAGGTGGCTCGAGAGCAGCACTGTCCGGCCTTCCGCAGCGAGGCCGCGAACGAGACCGCGAACCCACCGGACTCCCTCCGGGTCGAGACCGTTGATCGGCTCGTCAAGGATGAGCGTCTGCGGATCCCCGAGCAGGGCTGCGGCGATGCCGAGACGCTGGCCCATGCCGAGCGAGAAACCGCCCACCCGCTTGCGCGCTACCGGCTCGAGCCCGGTGAGCTCGATGACCTCCGTCACGCGCCGTTTTGGGATGCCGTGCGTCGCTGCCATCGCGAGCAGATGGTTCTCTGCGCTCCGGCCCGTGTGGACGGCCTTGGCGTCGAGCAACGCACCGACCTCGTGCAGGGGTGCAACGTGGTCGCGGTAGAGGCGCCCATTCACCGTCACCTGGCCGGTCGTCGGGCGGTCGAGTCCGACGATCATGCGCATCGTGGTGGACTTGCCGGCTCCGTTGGGCCCGAGGAAGCCGGTGACGGCTCCTGGCCTGACAGCGAACGTGATATCTGACACGGCTGTCTTGGGGCCGTATGTCTTGGTGAGGTTCTGTGCTTCGATCATGTAGCGAGGCTACGAGCGCACGTCGTCGTGCCGCGTCCGCCTGCGGGATGGTCTGCGGCGCTCATCGGTCATACTGCGGTACCGTTCCTGCAGTACCGCAGCTTCAGAGTCGCGAGCCGTCCACCCCGAAGGTGTCGCAGGCCGCGGCACCGCCCTCGTAACCGGTGGTGAACCAACGCTGCCGTTGCTCGCTCGAGCCGTGGGTCCAGGCTTCGGAGTTCACTTCCTGACCTGAACCCTGCTGGATCCGGTCGTCGCCGACGGCAGCTGCCGCGTCGAGGGCATCTGCCACCTGTGTCCGGGTCGGCGGCTCGAGATAGTTCGTACCGCTTGCATCGTCCGTTTCGGAGGCCGCGGAGACCCATGCTCCGGCGAAGCAGTCGGCCTGGAGTTCGATCCGGACCGAGTCGGAGTCTGGACCCGTGCCGGTGCGGTCGGCCTGGTCCATGATCCCGGAGATGTGCTGGATGTGGTGACCCCACTCATGCGCGGCGATGTACATCTGCGCGAGTGTGCCACCCGTGGTGTCGAACGGGGGCTCGCGGAGCTGCTGGAAGAAGGTGGTGTCGATGTAGATGGTCTGATCCGGCGGGCAGTAGAACGGGCCGGTCGCGCTTGTCGCTGCCCCGCAACCCGTCGACGTTGACGCATCGAACAGGATGAAATTCGGGGTCACGTACTCGTTCCCCGCCACGGAGGGATACGCGCCCACCCAGAAGTCATCGATCGAAGCGCTCGCTCCCTGCATCAGGCAGGTGACGTTTTCATTCGCATCCTCGCCGGTCTGGCATTCGGTGATCGCCTGGTCTGGGCCGGCAGGTCCGGGCTGCGCCCCGCCGCCGATCAACCCGCCGATGTCGACACCGGTCAACTGCGAGACGACGAAAACGACGATCACGCCGACGATGCCGACGCCCCCGCCGACGGCGGCACCACGGCCTCGCCGTTTGACGTTGCCACCGGAGATGTCGGAGTCAGGGTTGAAGGTCACGAGGACAACGTATCCTTCACGTGCCTCGCGGACCAGCACATTGCGCTCACGTGCTGCGGCAGCTATGACGCGAAGCGGTCGGTCGTCTCAAGCAAGGCGTCGAGGATCCCCGGCTCGTCGAAGGCGTGCCCCGCATCCGGGATCATCCGGAGCTCCGCGTGCGGCATCGCCTGCGCGAGCGCCCACGCTGTCATCGGCGGCGTGCACATGTCATAGCGTCCCTGGACGATGACGGTGGGAATGTTCGCGAGCCGACCGGCATCCCGGATCAGTTGACCGTCTTCCCACCAGCCCCCGTGCACAAAATAGTGGTTTTCGATGCGGGCGAAGGCCACCGCGTAATCGGGCTCGGTGAACCGGGCGATCACGTCGGCTCGAGGCCTCAGGGTGATGGTGGAGGACTCCCAGCGGGACCAGGCGATCGCTGCCGGGCCGTGGATCGCGGGATTCGGGTCATTGAGCAGTCTCGAGTACGCCTGGATGAGGTTCCCCCGCTGGTCGGCCGGGACGGGGGCGAGGAATTCTTCCCACAGGTCGGGGAACACAGCGGCGGCGCCGCCCTCATAGAACCAGTCGAGCTCGGTCTGGCGGAGGGTGAAGATACCGCGGAGGACGAGCTCACGGACCCGCTCCGGATGTGTTTCGGCGTAGGCGAGGGCGAGTGAACTGCCCCATGAGCCACCGAAGACCTGCCAGGTGTCGATGCTCAGGTGCTCACGCAGTTTCTCGATGTCCGCCACGAGATGCCAGCTGGTGTTCGACGACAGGTCGGACTCGGGCGCGCTCGCGTGTGGTGTGCTCCTTCCACAGCCGCGTTGGTCGAAAAGCACGATCCGGTACCGGGCAGGGTCGAACAACCGACGGTGATCGGCGCTGGAACCGCCGCCGGGGCCACCGTGCAGGAAGACGACCGGCTTTCCGTGCGGGTTCCCACACGTCTCCCAGTAGAGGGACTGGCCGTCGCCCACATCGAGAAGTCCGGCGTCGTACGGTTCGATTTCGGGGTACATACTGCGCATTCTCCGACGGTACCCTTCCCGTTCCGTCTCGTCAGCCTCGCGCGTAGGCTGTCCGCACCGAGATCGAGGGAGTTCCCATGACTGCGACCACTCTGGCGACCGTGACGCTCACCGGTGCTGGGGGCCAGATCGGCTACGCACTTCTCTTCCGCATTGCCTCAGGGCAACTGCTCGGGCCGGACACCCGGCTTCGACTGAACCTGCTCGAGATTCCCGCCGGACTTGCCGGGGCGGAGGGTGCCGCTCTTGAACTGCAGGATGCCGCGTTCCCGCTCCTCGACGCCGTCACCGTGACCGACAGCGCGGCCACCGCATTCGACGGCGCGAACGTCGCACTGCTCGTCGGCTCGCGTCCGCGCGGCCCGGGAATGGAACGTGCCGACCTTCTGGCGGCGAACGGAGCCATCTTCGGACCGCAGGGCGCCGCGCTCAACGCGGGCGCGGCATCCGATATTCGCGTCGTGGTGGTCGGCAACCCGGCGAACACAAACGCCCTGATCGCGTCAGCGCATGCTCCGGACATCCCGCGCGAGAGATTCACGGCACTCACCAGACTGGACCACAAC
>NZ_JBKJWH010000154.1:0-38632 GCF_046716805.1 Mycetocola sp.
TCGCTCACCTGCTCGGCTACCACCTGCCCGAGTTTCCCGGTTCCATCTGGATCGCACCCGTGCTCGGCACGGTCATCTTCTTCTACGGCGGCCTGCCCTTCTTGCAGGGTGCCGTGCGCGAAATCAAGTCCCGTCAGCCCGGCATGATGACCCTCATCGCTATGGCCATCACGGTGGCCTTCGTCGCGTCGTGGGCCACGAGTCTCAAGCCGATTCTCGGCTTCGGGCTCGACCTCGCCTTCTGGTGGGAGCTCGCGCTGCTCATCGTGATCATGCTGCTCGGGCACTGGATCGAGATGAAGTCGCTCGCGCAGACCTCATCGGCGCTCGACTCGCTCGCGGCCCTCATCCCGGACGAAGCCGAACGCGTCGAGGGAGACACCGTGGTGTCCGTGCCGCCGTCCGCCCTCGAGGTCGGCGACCTGGTCATCGTGCGCCCAGGCGGGCGGATCCCCGCCGACGGGCAGATCGCCGAGGGCAGTGCTGACATCGACGAGGCCATGGTCACCGGCGAGTCGATGCCCGTCCGCCGTGAACCCGGCGACCCTGTCATTGCCGGTACCGTCGCCACCGACAGCGGGCTGCGCATTCGGGTGACAGCGGTGGGGGAGCAGACGGCGCTCGCCGGCATCCGTCGTCTGGTGGCAGACGCGCAGAACTCGTCCTCACGGGCGCAACGGCTCGCCGACACCGCCGCCGGCTGGCTGTTCTGGTTCGCCCTCGGTGTCGCGGCGGTCACCGCCGTCGTCTGGACGCTGCTCGGGATGCCGGACGACGCCGTCATCCGGACGATTACCGTTCTCGTCATCGCCTGCCCGCACGCGCTCGGACTCGCCATCCCACTGGTCGTCTCGATCGCGACCGAACGCGCTGCCCGCGGCGGTGTGCTGGTGAAGGACCGGCTCGCGCTCGAGAGCATGCGCACCGTCGACACCGTGCTGTTCGACAAGACCGGCACGCTGACCCGCGGCGAGCCCGTCGTGTCCGCGGTGCTGCCCGCCGACGGCTGGACCACCGAGCGGGTGCTCGCGCTCGCCGCCGCTGCCGAATCGGACAGTGAGCATCCCCTGGCGCGGGCGATCGTGCGCGCCGCCACGTCGCTGGAGCTCTCGCCCGCGACCGACTTCCGGTCGTCGCCGGCCGAGGGGGTCTCCGCCACGGTGGGCGGAGCATCCGTCGCGGTGGGTGGTCCCTACCTTCTCGAGAGGCACGGCTTGTCGCCGCTGCCCGCCGCTTCGGCCTGGGACGGCTCCGGTTCGACGGTCCTGCACGTTCTGGTCGACGGACGGGTCGCCGGTGCGCTGTCCCTCGCCGATGAGGTGCGGCCGGAATCGTTCGACGCGGTGCGCGCGCTGCATGCCCGCGGCATCCAGGTCGTGATGATCACGGGCGACGCGCTGCCGGTGGCGCAGTCGGTGGCGGATGCCATCGGCATCGACCGCGTGTTCGCGGGCGTCCGCCCCGAGGACAAGTCCGCACGTGTCGCGCTGCTGCAGTCGGAGGGCCGACGGGTCGCGATGGTCGGCGACGGGGTGAACGATGCTCCAGCGCTGGCACAGGCCGATGTCGGGCTCGCGATCGGCGCCGGAACCGATGTCGCCATCGCGTCGGCGGGCGTCATCCTCGCCAGCGACGACCCGCGCTCGGTGCTGTCGGTGATCGAACTGTCGCGGGCCAGCTACCGCAAGATGAAGCAGAACCTGTGGTGGGCGGCCGGCTACAACCTGCTGTCGGTGCCGCTCGCCGCCGGAGTGCTTGCCCCGGTCGGCTTCGTGCTGCCGATGGCGGTGGGTGCACTGCTGATGTCGCTGTCGACGATCATCGTGGCGCTGAACGCTCAGCTGTTGCGGCGGCTCGACCTGCGGCCCGGTGCCGTGGTGGGTGCAGAGGGTGCGGGTGCGCGGAGTGCGGACACTCGCGCCTCCGTGCCGACGGCCTGACCGGCAGGAGATCGCACGATTATCAGGATGCTTTCGCTAGTTTCGTCCTGCAAAGCGTGCGATCTCCTGCACAACGTGCGAAGCGGCATCCGTTCTCAGAGGACAGGCTCCGCGAGTCCCGCCTGCTTTTTCCGGTGGAGGGATGCCGACCGTACGGCCCCGGCGCTCGCCGCGACGACGAGCAGGATGGCGACGCCGCTCACGAGGGTGAGTTCCTGGCCCAGCACGAGGGCACCCGCGACGGCGGCGATCGCCGGTGCGAGGCTCATCAGGATCGAGAACGAGGCGGGCGCGAGCCGGCGCAGCGCGAGAAGCTCGAGAGCGTACGGGATCGCGGACGACAGCATCGCCACAGCGAGGCCGAGCAGCAGCACAGCCGGGGAGAAGAACGCAGGTCCGGCCGTTCCCAGACCGAACGGGAGGGTGACGACCGCTCCGATGGCCATGGCGATGGCGAGTCCGTCGAGCTTCGGGAAGGTCGACCCGGTGCGCGCCGACATGAGAATGTAGGCCGCCCACATCACGCCCGCCCCGGCGGCGAATGCGACACCGACCGGGTCGAGTTCTTCGAGCCCGCCCCTGCTGAGCAGGGCGACGCCGACGAACGCGAGTACCGCCCAGAGCCAACTCGCGGCGCGCCGGCTCACGATCACCGAGAGCAGCAGCGGACCGAGCACCTCGATCGTCACCGCTGGGCCGAGCGGCAGGCGGGCGAGCGCCTCGTAGAAGAGCACGTTCATGGCGGCGAGGGCGAGCCCGAAGACCGTGACAATGAGCCAGTCCCGTCCGGAGTATCCGCGAAACGTCGGCCGGCAGACCAGCAACAGAACGATCGCCGAGAAGACCAGGCGCAGCGTCACCATTCCCAGCGCGCCGACCGTCGGAAAGAGCAGCACGGCGAACGACGCCCCGAGTTCCTGGCAGAACAGTCCGGCGAGCACGAGCCCGGCTGCTCCCAGGGGTGCGCGGGATGCCGGTCGGGTCGAAGTCACACGCTCCAGCGTAGAGGGCGGGCCTTGTCCCGTGCCGACCGGCATCCGGAGCGCCGACGCCGATTCAGGAGATCACACGATTTGCAGGACCGTTTTCGAGGATCGGTCCTGCGAACCGTACGATCTCCTGCAAACCGTGCGCTGCTCACGCGTCGGTGGTGAACCCGATCGCCTTGTGCGTTCCGTCGCAGAACGGTTTGATCGCTGACACTCCGCAGCGGCACAGCGCAATGGTTCTGCGCTTGCGCTCGATCGGGTCGCCCTCGGGGGTCACCAGGTCGAGTTCCCCGCGCACGAGCAGGGGGCCGTTCGGGCACGCGACGATCTGCGGCGCCGCCCGGTTGAGGTCACTCATGTCTGCCTCCACGGTCACAACCCCTGTCCGGATGCTCCGGCACTCCCAGGCGAGGACGTCCCGGCATCAGCAGATGCGGATGCCAGCGGTACGCGCAGCGCGGACCGCCCCGCGGTCCACGCATCGAGGATGTGCGCTCCGGCCCAGCCGTCGACGGTCAGGCACGCTGCCGCCCCGAACAGAATGTCGGGGAGGAGCGCCGGTTCGTCCTCGGCGAGCGACCCGGCGAGATCCCGTCCCGCAATCTGTTCGTTGACGGCATCCGCTTCGACGTGCTCGTCGAAGTACCAGGTCACGTCCTCGCCGAAACCGTTGCGGCGGAACCCGCGCGCATAAAGGCCGTTGGGGATCGACGACGTCATCTCGAACGCCGCCAGGTGCCCGGCGATCGCCCCGCGCAAGCGCCGGTTGAGCCCGAACATCGACATCATGTTGAGGGAGGCGAGGGTCACCGCCGGAACGTGGTCGACGTACCTTCCATAGCGGTCGTCGAGGCCGAGCCCCCGCATCGTGCCCGCGAAGATGGCTGCATGCATCCGCTCGGGTCGCCCGCCGCCGTACTCGTCCGACTGGATCTCGACCATCGCAGCCTTCGCCCGCCCGGACAGCCGCGGAATCGCCCAGGAATGCGGGTCCGCCTCCTTGAGCGTGTAGATGGACCGGTGCACCAGGAATTCGGCGAGCTGCTCACGGGTCGCTTTCGCGGCCACGTAGCGTGACAGGCTCGGCCCGGAGTCCTCGCCGGTGAGTGCGAACAGGGCGGCGGCGACAGCGGCGCTCGTCGGCTCAGGCAGCTCGGGCACGGGCACGACGCGGCGCAGTTCCGCTTCGAATGCCGACTCGAGGTGGCGGCGCAGCGCGATGAGCGACGGATGCCACTCCCACGCGTCATCCGTCTCGATCACTGAGCCGTAGTGCAGGCCGTACAGCACGAACAAGGTGAGCTGGATGTCGTCGTCGTGCACGATCTCCGTCGACCGCTCGAGCGCCTCGCCGGCGCGCGTCAGCAGGTCCGGATCGCCGTCGGGCGCAGCGCTCAGCAGCTCGAGAAGACGGGTGCTCAGCGGACCGCGAGCCGCAAACGAAGGGTTGGGGAAGGTGCTCTGGTCGATCAGGGTCTGGGAAAGTGCCATTGTTCAACCATCCTGCGGCGGCGAAGGCCCGGTCAAGGCCTTGCCACCCGCCCCCTTTGCTGCTCCGGCGCCCGCTAGGATGCGCTGCGTCGGGCGGGCCGCCGCGTCGCGGGCGGGCGGGTGTCGCGGGTCGCGCGGGCTGGCGTGGCTGGCGGGTGTCGCGCGTCGCGCGGGCTGGCGTGGCGGGCGGGCGGATGTCGCGGGTCGCGCGGGCTGGCGGGCGGATGTCGCGCGGACCAATTGGGCCGGCGCGGGTGCGGAAACACCAGCGCGACGCAGAAAGACCAGCGCGAACGTCGTATCCGCCGTCAACGGGCGATGGGGGTCGGCGAACGGTGTTGGGTGGAGGCGGGCGGATGTCGCGGGTCGCGCGGGCTGGCGTGGCGGGCGGATGTCGCGCGGACCAATCGGGCTGGCGCGGGTGCGGAAACACCAGCGCGACGCAGAAGCACCCGCGCGAGCGCCCATCGGGTCGCAGCGCCCCGGTCTGAGCACCCCCGCGCCAGCGCGGAGCGGCATCCAAGCAGAGGAGGCGACGGCCCGCAAATCGAGCCCTGAATCGCCAGTTCGGCGCTATCGTGTGGCTATGAATCGCCCGATCCGACTCCGTTTCGCCGCGCTGCTGCTGGCGGTCAGCCTCTCGGGTTGTGCGTCGAGTATCCCGGCCGACCCGGAGGGAACCCTCGATCGGGTCAGCGGCGGAACCCTCCGGGTCGGTATTTTACCGAACGGCGAGTGGACCGACATCAGCGACGGCGGTGAGGCATCCGGCATCGACGTGACCCTGGTGGAGGGGTTCGCCGAGTCGATCGACGCCGAGGTGGCCTGGGTCGAGGGCGGGGAGGAGCAGCTGTTCACCCAGTTGCACGAGGGGGCGCTCGACATGGTGGTCGGCGGTCTCACCGACAAGACGCCGTGGGTCAACAAAGGCGCCATCACCAAACCGTTCACCGAAGTGACCACGAGTAAGGGAATGGAGAAACACGTCATGGCTACCGCGATGGGGGAGAACGCGTTCCTGCTCGAACTGGAGCGGTTCCTGCTCAACCAGGACGGCGCACCGTGAACGGCAACCGTGCGGGCGACGGCGCCGGATTCGGCGAGACCGAACTCCCCCCACAGCAGCAGGAGACCCTGAAGAAAGCGGTCCGGCTGGAGTGGATCACCATCGGATTCCTCGCCGTCACCGTCTCCCTGGTCTTCCTCGTGATGGGCAACTCGCAGGCGATGAAGGCCGCCTGGATCGAGGACCTCCTCTCCTTCATCCCGGCGATCGTGTTCCTCGCCGCGCTCCGGATCGCGCGGAAGAAACCCAACGCGAAGCATCCGTACGGCTACCACCGTTCGGTTGGCGTCGGCCACCTCGTCGCCGCTGTGGCCCTCGTGACGATGGGCACCTTCCTCCTCATCGACTCGGCATCGGGGCTGATCGCCGCGGAACACCCGAGCATCGGCTCAGTCGAGCTTTTCGGCCAGGTGTTCTGGCTGGGCTGGCTGATGATGGGCGTGATGGCGCTCATCGCCCTGCCCCCGGTGTTCATCGGCCGGGCCAAGATGAGGCTGGCGCGCGAACTGCACGACAAAGTGCTGTACGCAGATGCCGACATGAACAAAGCCGACTGGATGACCGCCGTCGGCTCCATGGTCGGAGTCGGCGGCATCGGTCTCGGCCTGTGGTGGCTGGATGCGTCCGCCGCGCTGTTCATCGCGGGCAGCATCCTCTGGGACGGTCTGAAGAACATGCGGGCCGCCGTCGAAGATCTGATGGACACCCGCGCCATGACCTTCGACGACGCGAAGCCTCACCCGATCGTGCACCAGGTCGACGAGTACCTGCGTTCCCTTGATTGGGTTGCGGATGCCGGTTCACGCGCTCGCGATCAGGGTCACGTCTTCCACATCGAATCCTTCATTGTGCCGCGCTCCCGGCGCAAGGTGAGCCTCGCGGACCTCGAGGAAGCGCGGGAGGGATGCGTGGCGCTCGACTGGAAAGTCGAGGACATCGTGCTCATCCCGGTGACCGAGCTGCCCCGGGTTGTGCAGGAGTCGCAGCCGGCACGCGTCTAGTTCGCTGACGCACGCGCCGCACGCCCCGTGGCACCTCGAGCGCGTCGTCGGTGGGATGTTCGGACGAGGTGGTCGGCGTACCGCCCGCCCGCGATTAGAATTGGACTTTGAGCCCACGATCTACGACGGCGGCATGGTGCCGCAGATCGCATGCCGGGGCATCTCCGCATCGCCATTTCTCTCCCGCGTTGATCCATGCCCTGGCGCCATATCCCTAGGCAGGGCAGCGCGCTTTGCGAGGAAGAGGTGTACCGATGTCAACTGAGCAAACCAATGACGAGCGCGACGCATCCGCGCCCAAGAACTCGTCTGTGCCGAAGCCGATCCCGCCACTCGAGCGCAGCCGATTCGGCGGTTCGGAACGCAAGCAGGAGCGACCCATCGAGGGTGATGCGCCGGTGTCGCGCAGCGACCTCAGCAAGGGTCCGACGGAACTCCTCGAGACCAACACGACCCGGATCAACTGGACCGTGCTCGTGATCTCATCGGTGATCGTCCTCGCCTTCTCCGTCTGGACAATGCTCATGCCGGACGGCGCCCGCTCGACCATGCTTGCGGTCGTCAACTGGATCGCGACCAACCTCGGCTGGTACTACGTGCTCACGATGACCCTCGTGATCGGTTTCGTAATTTGGGTAGCCTTCTCCAAAGAGGGCAGCGTGCGCCTCGGCCCCGACCATTCGCGGCCGCAATACAAGCTCTTCACCTGGGTGTCGATGCTCTTCGCCGCCGGTGTCGGAATCGACATGCTGTTCTACTCGGTCACCGGCCCCGTCGTGCAGTACCTCAACCCGCCCTCCGGCGAGGGCGGAACGGCGGCGGCGAGGCAGGATGCCGTCGTCTGGACGATGTTCCACTACGGCATCGCCGGCTGGGCGATGTACGCGCTCCTCGGCATGGCTCTGGGGTATTTCGCCTACCGCTGGGGGATGCCGTTGTCGATCCGGGCCGCCCTCTACCCGCTGCTCGGCAAGCGCGTGAAGGGCCCGCTCGGCGACGGCATCAGCATCATCGCCCTCGTCGGCACCGTCTTCGGTGTTGCGACGTCGATGGGTATCGGCGTGGTCCTTCTGAACGTCGGCTTCTCGCTACTGTTCGGGCTGGAGCAGGGCATCGGGCTGCAGATCGCCCTCGTCGTCGTCGCCGCAGTCCTGACCATCGCGGCCACTACCTCGGGCGTCGACCGCGGCATCCGCTGGATTTCGGAGCTGAACCTGTGGAGCGCGGCGGCGATGATGGTGTACATCCTCGTCACCGGCCAGACCGGGTTCCTGCTCAACGCCCTCGTCGAGAACATCGGCCGGTTCATCGTCACCTTCCCTGAACGCACCCTGCAGACCTTCGCCTACGAGCCGGACGGCGCCGAGTGGATGGGCGGGTGGACCCTGTGCTTCTGGGCCTTCTGGCTGGCGTGGGGCCCCTTCGTCGGTGTGTTCCTCGCCCGGATCTCGCGCGGGCGCACGCTCCGCGAGTTCGTGATCGCTGCAATCACCGCACCGGTGCTGTGCGATTTCATCATCGTCTCGTTCTTCGGCAACTCCGCTCTGCACGAAGTGCTGCAGGGCAACACCGCATTCGCCGATCTAGCCGTCGAGAGCCCCGAGCAGGGCTGGTACGCCCTGCTTCAGATGTTCCCGCTCCCGATGTTCCTTGTAGGACTGGCGACGCTCTCCGGGCTGCTGTTCTACCTCACAAGCGCGAACTCTGGCGCGATGGTGATGTCGAACTTCTCGGCGTCGATCCCGGACCCGTCGCACGATGGGCCCAAGTGGTTGCGGATCTTCTGGGCACTGCTCACCGCGCTGCTCACCATCGCGATGCTGCTGGCGGGCGGCGTGACCACGATGGAGTACGCGACCCTGATCTTCGGGCTCCCGGTGACGATCATCGCCTACCTGGTCATGATCTCCTTCTACAAGGTGTTGCGCATGGAGCGGGCCGAGCGGGAGGGTCTGGTGCTTCGGCGACGTTCGGTTGCGCCCACCGGCGGTCACGTGCCCGAGCGGTCCTGGAAGCAGCGGCTCGAACGGATGCGCGCATTCCCGTCGCGCCGACAGGTCGCGCAGTTCCTCGACCGCACGGTGCGGCCGGCGCTCGACGACGTCGCAGCCGAGTTCCGGAACCAGGGCTACGAGGGTGAGCGGAGCTCATTCGCCGGCCCGACCGGCATCGAAGAACCGGTGCTGCGGGTGTCGCTGGACTCGTTCCGGCCCTTCCACTACCAGGTCGCACTCGTCGAGGCGCCGGTGCCGATGTTCACCGGCCGGATGTCGCGTGAGACGGACGTCTATTACCGGCTCGAGGTGTACACGCAGACCGGATCGGGCGGCTACGACCTGATGGGCCTCACGAAACAGCAGATCATCGACGACGTGCTCGACCGATACGAAGCCCACCTCGGGTTCCTGGCGTACTCGACGGAGAGCGATGTCGCATCAGTGCTCACGCCTCCGATGCCGCATCCGACGACCCCGCTGCCCGTGATCCCCACCGACGCGGACGACGTCAATAACCCTGAGGACAACCGCGACTGATCCGAGCACGCCCCGCGTCAGGCGACCAGCACGGGGTTTTTCCTTATCCCGAGCCGAGCTAGAGCGGCGAATCGGGTGCGAGTGGCGCAGCGGGCGGTTCGGGGAGGATCTCCAGCCCGCTCACCGAGTTCGATGACCGCACGAGCGCCTGGATCCAGCGCGAGTTGATCGGCGGCACCTTACCCCCGTAGTACTGGAAGGTGAGGGAGATGGCGTTGTGGATCCAGATCGTTGTGCGACCCAGGCCGTTGGCGTTCTCGTTCCAGGTGAAGGCGAACGGCTCTCCCCGGCGCAGCTTCGCCAGCATGACGACCTGCAGATGAGCGAGGATGCGATCGTCAATGCTCGCGGTCACTTTTGAGTCGTAAGTGAGCGTTCCCATTGGGTAGACCTCCACAATTCGGTTTCATGCCGCACAAGATATGGGCGGCCAGCATCAATTCTATCGTCGGCGATGAACCGTCATCGCGTCCCCGGGCGTCGAAAATGCTGGGTGCGGAGGAGAAGCTACACCGAGACGGTCGTGACGCGATCCTTGCCCGCGTTCTTCGAGGTGTACATCGCGGCATCCGCCAATTGAAGAACGTTGTCCGACGAGATCGCCGGGTTCGTCGTCGGCCCGAGCAGGGCGATGCCGACGCTCGCAGAGATGGGACACGACTCCGGAACCCCGGTCAGCGGCTCGCGGACGGCGACACGGATGCGATCGGCAATGGCTGTGGCGGCGGCCTCGTCGGTGTCGTCGCAGATGATGACGAACTCGTCTCCGCCGTAACGACCGATGGTGTCGGCCGCCCGAACGACGTCGCGCAGCCGTTCCGAAACCTGCTGGAGCACCGAATCACCGACGGCGTGCCCGCACTCGTCATTGACGACCTTGAAGCCGTCCAGGTCGAGGAAAAGAATCGCGACGGCGCGCTGCTTACGAATCACTGCCGCAAGAGTCTGGTCGAGGCGTTCCTCGAGCAGTTTGCGGTTGGCGAGGCCCGTGAGCTGGTCGTGCAGAGCGAGCTCCGCCAGCTGGTCCTGCAGCCGGATGCGGGCGAGCACGTGGGAGGACTGCCTCGCCAGCGTCTCGAAGAGTTCGATCGAGCCGTCGTCGAACGGACGCTGCCGTCCGAAGTGACAGACAACGACACCGGTCGGGACCCCTTTGTCCAGCAACGGCGTGGCGATGGCGGCCTCGAGTCGAGCCGAGCGCAGAATCTCACCCAGGCCGGGAACGAGTTCATCGGCCTCGTCGGGGTTCGAGATCGTGGCGGTTCGTCCGAGCCGGATGGCCTCCGTTCCGGGAGTCGCGGCGCCGAGCGTCACCAGCTCCTCCAGCGGGTTCGTGCCGGCGATGAGCTGGAGGTTGCCCTGTGCGTCCAGGAGCAGAACGGACGCGTGTGTCGCGGTGAAGGCATCCCGAACGGTAGCCACGAGTGCCTCGGTGAGCAGCTCTTCGGTGTCGGCGAGGGTGAACGCGCTCGACGCCTGCTGAAGCACGCGAACTCGTGACTCAGACGACTCAGCGGCTCGCCGAGCGGCCAGCAGGTCGCGTTCGTAGTCGCGACGGCCCGTCGAGTCGAACACCGCCATCCGGATCTCGGCGGGTTCGCCGTCGTCGCCCGGGATCACGACAGAGTTCACCAGGGTGGGAAGCGTCGTGCCGTCGGCAAGCTGGATGGAGAGGGCGACTTCATCCGCTCGACCCTGCAGCAGGAGCACCGGAACGTGACGCGTCTCATGGAACAGTCGGCTCCCTGTGGTCAGCAACTCGACCAGCGAACGGCCGATCAGCTCGCCAGCCGGACGCCCGGTCATCGTCGCGAAAGTGGCATTGGCGGCGCTGATCACCCACTCGGCCGACGTGACGACATAACCACACGGAGCATTCTGGAAGAGTTCTTCGAAGTTCGATTGAGACGACGGATGCTCCGTGCCTGCGTCAGCCGAGGTAGGCACGGATCTCGTCCCGTAACTCCTCGGGCGCGGAGAGGTTGGGGCAGTGGCCGGTGGCAGACATGACCACGAGCGAGCTGCCGGGAATTTCACTGTGCACGAACTCGCCGACGGGCAACGGTGCGATGATGTCCTCCTGGCACTGCAGGATCAACGTCGGCGTCGTGACATCCCGCAGGTCGCGGCGGTTGTCGGAGAGGAACGTCACACGAGCGAAATGCCCGGCGATCATCGGATCGATGCTGCAGAAGCTCTCGGTGAGGGACTCTCCGAGAGCCGGGGTCTGGCTGTGGCCCACGATCATGGGTGCGATCGTCGCGGACCAGCCGAGATAGTTGGCATCGAGCGCGTCGAGAAGCGAGTCGATGTCCTCCTGCTCATGACCGCCGATGTAGCCATCGGCGTTGATGTACCGCGGCGAAGGGCCGACGAGGATCAGCGCGCCGAATCGATCCGGTTTCCGCACGGCGGCGAGGACACCGATCATCGCGCTCACCGAGTGCCCGACGAAGACGGCGTCGTGCAGGTCGAGGTCGTCGAGGATGTCCAGCAGATCCTCGGCGTAGCCGTGGAGCGAATCGTATTTGCCCGCATCGTAGGCGCTGACGTCGGAGCCGCCGGCGCCGACCTGGTCGTACCGCACCACCCGGTAGTCCTGTTCGAAAAAGGGGGCGACAGCGCTCCACATCTCCTGGCTGCAACCGAAGCCATGGGCGAAAACCATCGGCCGCCCGGCAGGGTTGCCTGAGACGGTGACGTTGTTGCGCTGCTGAACCGGGCTGAGCTGGTCGGTGGGCATGGCACTCCTGATCGAGACGGTGAAGTGGAGAGGCAGCCGGATTCTGATCCTCGGTAAAACAACCAAAATCGTAGCCGAGCGTACCGGAGTCCCCAATTTACCCCGGGGGGTTCCCATCCGCCGCCAAATCGTGTACAAAGGCGGCCCGCATGCGCCGGCCCGATTATACGCACAAACGCGGCCGTCGCGGTCGGGTAGATTTCCGACCCGTTCCGAACAAGCATGAACCTATGTTCCGCTGCCGACGTCGCCCATCGTGCCCTGCAGTGCCGCAACGGATGCTCCGAAAGGGCAGGTTCACGTGAGCATCGCGAGTGAACTGCGCGGCGCCGTCGATCGGGCGGAGATCCAGGCCTGGTTCCAGCCGCAGGTCGACGTCGGGACCGGCCGGATCGCCGCGGTTGAGGCGCTGTCGCGGTGGCAGCATCCGACTCGGGGGCTGATTTCGCCGCTGGTCTTCATTCCCGAAGCGGAAGACACCGGCGCCATCCACGAGATCGGCGCCCTCATGCTGCGGGAGGGGTGCCGTCACGCCGCTCGCTGGCGGGATCAGGGTTTCCGTCTCGACGTCTCCGTGAACGTCTCAGCGGTTCAGCTCGCCAAGCCCGGCGTCTTCGCACAGCTGCACGACCTGCTGGACTCGTTCGCGCTGCCTGAGGGAACTCTCACCATCGAGATCACCGAATCCCAGCTCATCGCCGACCTGAGCGACGTGGCGAACCGGCTGGCGCGGCTCAAATCGTTCGGCCTGGGGATCTCGCTCGACGATTTCGGCACGGGCTATTCGTCGCTCAACCAGCTCCAGGATCTTCCCATTACCGAACTCAAGATCGACCGGTCGCTCATCCAGGAGCAATTCGTTGGGGGAGCGCTGATCGAGCTTGCCGTTGCCCTGTTGCAGGAGCGCGGAGTTCGCGTCGTGGCTGAGGGCGTGGAGACGGAGGAACAGCTCGAACGGGTTCGCGACATGCGGTGCGATCGGGCGCAGGGCTACCTGTTCGGTCGCCCGATGCCTGTCAACGACGTCGACACGTTGCTTTCCCGCGCGCTCACCTGAGACGTGTGAGGGCTCTCGGGGCGGGCGTTACAGGCCGAACGCCTCGTCCTCCAGTGCCGCGTTGACCGTGGTGCTCGCCTCTGCGCCGTTGTTCTCGCCGCCGACGTCGATCTGGCTCCAGACCACTGGCATCCCAGGGGAGAAAAGGATGTCGATGCCCGGGCCTCCACGCAGGGGCGGGATGTTCACATAGCCACCGCCGGCCTGAATCGCAGCAAGTATCTTGGAGCGCAGCTCAGTGACGGGGTGGGGGAGGAAGTAGTCCCGGCCATCGACGGTCAACCTGTGTACGATCACTCGAATTATCCTGTCTGTGCGTGGCGCCGGCTGAGCGGCGCACAATCCACTACGTTACCGGCTTCGATCCGAAGTTCCTGACAATGGGGAGGGGCTTGCGGTTGGGCATTCCGGCCGGATCAGTTCTGCGAACGGCGGCCTGTTCGAGAGTAAACCGCCTGCGTACGCGTGGACCTGATACGCGGTCAACCCCCCGTTCGAGTGACGGGCGCTACGACTTCACCCCGTAGGCTGAACCTGAGTAATCGTCATATCCCTCTCTGGACTCGAAGCGGATTCTCGAATGACAACCCCACGCAGCTTTTCGAAGCGGAAAACAGCGAGCACCCCCCTTCTTCTTGCTCTTGTCGTGTTGATTTTCGGCATGGTCACGGTCAGCCTCTGGATCGGCATTCGGGGGGCGTCCGCGGCGAGTGAACTGTCCACGGCCCGCTCCTTCGCCTCGGCGCTCCGTACTGAGATGGTCGACGGGAACGTGCAGGACGCAACGACGACGCTCGGGCGCGCGGCAACGCACACGCAGGCAGCCGTGCTGCTCACGAGCGATCCCGTCTGGCGTGCGGTCGAACTCGTTCCTGTCGTCGGATCGAACCTCTCTGCCGTACGCGTGTCGGCTCAGGCCGTCGACGACCTGGTCACTGAAGTCGCAGCAACTCTTCTACCGCTCGCCGGTGAGCTCAATGCGAGTTCATTCGCTGGGACCTCCATCCCGCTCGAGCCGCTTCAGGAAATGGCTCCCGGCGCCACGAAGGCGCGGGACGCCGCTGAGGCGATCGCCGGCCGGGTGGCTGAGATCGAGACGGGTTCGACCTTGCCGTTCGTGCGTAAGGCGGTTACCGAATTGACTGACCTTGTCGGCGACGTGACCACGACAGTGCAGTCCATCCAGCGGGCGACGGCCCTGATGCCCGGCATGCTCGGCGCCGACGGGCAGCGGAACTACCTTGTCCTCTTCCAGAACAGCGCTGAGTTGCGTGCCTCAGGCGGTGTGTCAGGCGCCACCGCCGTGCTGGCGGCAAGCGGCGGAAACCTTGCTCTTGCCGCGCAGAAGTCAATCATGGACTATCCCGTGCTGCCGGAGCCGGCGTTGCCGCTGAGCCCAGTCGAGGTCGAGTTGTACAGCACGCTCCTCGCGCGCCAGATTCAGGATGTGAACCGCACCCCGGACTTCAGCCGCACCGGCGCCATCGCCAAGACGATGGCTGAACCGGTCGTTGGCATGCGGATTGACGGCGTCGTCACGATCGATCCGTACGTTCTTTCCTACGTCCTCACGGCCACGGGCCCGGTTCGGCTGGACAACGGCGCAATACTCTCCAGTGACAACGCCGTCCAGATGCTGCTCAGTGACATCTATGACACCGTGAAGCAGCCGGCCGACCAGGACCGGTTCTTCGCATCCGTTGCCCGAGCCGCCTTCACCGCCCTGAACTCAGACACAGTGAACCCCGCCCGACTGCTCTCGGCGATCGTGCGGGCAGGGGACGAGGGGCGCATCCGGATCTGGAGCGCGGACGGTGCCGAACAGAGCGCACTCGCGGAGACCACTCTGGCTGCCGTTCCCGACGAATCCGATCCGGTGCTCGGTGTCTACCTGAACGACGCAACCGGCGCCAAAATGAGCTTCTATCTTGACCGTTTCGTCACCGTTTCCTGTGAGAGAGTCGGGGTACAGCGGGTCACCGTCCAGCTCACGAATGAGGCGCCCGCAGATGCCGCGACGAGCCTTCCTGCTTTTGTTACTGGAGGGTCTCTGTTCGGCGTGCCCGCCGGTTCGATACGAACGCAAGTACTCATCGCCCTTCCGCCGGGCGCTCGGCTCATCACGCGTGACGGAGTGAGTTTGACGTCGGTGCAGGACGCGGCGGGACACGTCATCGTCTCCGGATTCGTCGACGTGAAGCCCGGTGAGTCCGGGCAAATAGCTGTCTCGTACTCGAACGCCGTTCCCTCCCGCGTGGACACGACTCCCGGACTCACGGTCAACAGCCTCGCCCGGGGAGAGGCGAGATGCTCCTGACCTGAGCTTTGTGCACCACCGTGGAGCGGTCTGGACACCGGCCGTTCATCCCCGCTCGATAGGCTGAACGCACTATGCGAATCTCTGTGATCGGCTGCGGCTACCTCGGTGCCGTGCATGCGGCGTCCATGGCTTCCCTCGGGCACGAGGTCGTCGGAATCGACGTCGACGCCGAGAAAATCGAAGCTCTTTCGAACGGCCGGGCCCCGTTCTACGAGCCGGACCTGCCCGAATTGCTCGCCCGCGGGCTCGGCTCGGGGCGGCTGCGGTTCAGTACGGACATCGCGGATGCCGCCGGCAGCCTCGTACACTTCGTCGCTGTCGGCACCCCCCAGTTGAAGACGAGCGGGGGAGCGGACCTCAGCTATGTCGACGCCGCTTTTGCTTCATTGATGCCCCACGTGGCATCCGGGGATCTCGTCGTCGGCAAGTCCACGGTGCCTGTCGGCACGGCTGCCCGGCTCGCGAAGCTCGTGGAACCCACCGGCGCCAGGCTGGCCTGGAACCCGGAGTTCCTGCGTGAAGGCTACGCGGTCAAGGACACCGTCACTCCCGACCGGCTCGTGTACGGGATCGCAGACGGCCAAACGGCATCCGTGGACCTCCTGAACGAGGTGTACGCAACAGCGGTCTCCGCGGACACTCCCGTTGTCGTCACCGACTATGCGACGGCGGAGCTGGTGAAGGTCGCGGCGAACGCGTTCCTGGCCACCAAGATCTCGTTCATCAACGCGATGGCCGAGATCGCCGAGGTGACCGGAGCCGATGTCACCCAGCTGGCGGATGCGATCGGCTATGACGCGCGGATCGGCCGCAAGTTCCTCAACGCCGGCGTCGGTTTCGGCGGCGGCTGCCTGCCGAAGGACATCCGGGCTTTCACGGCGCGGGCGGAGGAACTCGGCCGCGGTGAGTCTGTCGCGTTCCTCAAGGAGGTCGACGCGATCAATCTGCGCCGCCGGCAACGCGCCGTGGATGTGGTCGTCGAAGAGCTCGGCGGGAGTGTGTTCCGCAAGAAGGTCGCCGTGCTCGGCCTCGCGTTCAAGCCCGACAGTGATGACGTTCGCGATTCGCCCGCTCTCGATGTCGCCGTGCAGCTGCACGGGCTCGGCGCGCACGTCGTCGCCACGGACCCGGAGGCGATCCCCAACTCGACGCGACTGCATCCGCAGCTCTCCTTCGGCACGCTGGATGAGGCCCTCGCCGGCGCCGACGCCGTGGTGCTGCTCACCGAGTGGAAGCACTACCGCGCGCTCGACCCGTCGTCCGTGGCGGCGCAGGTCACGCATCCGCTTCTCGTCGACGGCCGGAACGCCCTCGACGCCGACGCCTGGCGGGCGGCCGGCTGGACCTACCGGGGCCTCGGGCGCCGGTAGCCCGACGTCGTTTTCAACTTCGGAGATTCTCGGCCGAACGCACGTCACCCGGCCGTTGCGGTCGGATTCGCGCGATTTCTCCGCAGTTGGCAACGGGGTCGACCGAGGCGGAGCCGATGGCGTCCTCGGACCGCGGATTTATCGGCTATTCTTATTGAGGCCTCCGGGCCATCGGGGTGTGGCGCAGCTTGGTAGCGCGCTTCGTTCGGGACGAAGAGGTCGTGGGTTCGAATCCCGCCACCCCGACAGTCAGACCGTTCGGTTCCGCCAGGAGCCGGGCGGTCTTTTTGTTGCCCGCGCGGCTGCCCTCAGCGGTGCTTAGACCGTCCCAGCGCCGCTACCGTCAGTCGCGGGCGACGAGGGTCAACAGAGTCGCCTCAGGCCGGCAGGCGAAGCGCATGGGGGCGTAAATCGACGTGCCGAGCCCGCCGCTGACGTGCAAGAAAGCGGAGCGCAGCGCGTGGCGCCACAGGCTCAGTCCCTTGACCTGCGCGCGCGGGATGTCACAATTCGTGACAAGTGCGCCGTAGCCGGGCACGCAGACCTGGCCGCCGTGGGTGTGCCCGGCGAGGATGAGATCGGCTCCGTGGTTGAGGAAGGAATTGAGAACGCGCTGGTACGGCGCATGAACGACGCCGATGTTGACGACGTGCTGCAGGCCGGCATCCGCGGTCTCGAGCGTTTCATCGTCCTGCTGGCTGTCCAGCAGGCCCGTAAGCAGATCGAGCCGGTCGGCGCCGATGTGCGGGTCGTCGACGCCGAACACGTCGAACCGGGTGCCCTTGACCGTGACACTGCCGACCGCATTGTTCAGGTTCTGCCAACCGAGGGCATCCGCGAAGAATGTGTCCAGCCGGGGGGTGTCCAGGTTCCGGGATCTGGGGCTCTTCCGCCTGCGGTGAGCGCTCGACGGACCGGTGAGGTACTTCAGCCAGTTCTTGTGCATCGGACCGAAGTAGTCGTTGGATCCGTGCACGTAGAGGCCGGGGATGCCGCCGAACTCGGCGAAGGCACGCTCCACGCCCGGGATGCCGTCTTCGTGCCCCAGGTTGTCGCCGGTGTCGACGATCAGGTCGGGCTTGAGCAGGGCGAGGGAGCGGATCCACGCCTGCTTGTCGTGCTGCCACGGCGCCATGTGCAGGTCGCTGAGGTGGAGGATCGTGACGGACTCGGCACCCCTGGGCAACACCGGCACCGTTTCGCGACGCAGGGTGAAGAGTCGGCGTTCGACGAGGGAACCCCAGGCGAACGCGGCGGCACCGACGAAGGCGAGCGCGCTCAAGGCGCCCCCGGCCCCCCGACCGCCAGCAGCTCTTTCCACTAACACTTCTGTTTCATGACCGTGATGGTCACTTCGCCCGCCGGGTCGGCTTCGGTACCGGGCCCTGGGTTCTGTGCCGTCACGATCTCGGGAAGCGCCGCCCCACCAGGCACGGCCTGGCAGGCCTCCTTGACGTTGTTGAAGCCGGCCGCTGCCAGGTCACTGCGTGCGACATCCGGTGCCTTGCCGACAACGTTGGGGACGCTGCCGGAATCGGGCTGCTCCTCCTGGGGAGGCTCAGGAGCCTTCGGAGCGGTGCCTGTGGACGGCTGAATGGTGATGGTGGAGCCGGTGGAGACGGATGCTCCCGCTCCTGGGCTGGTTGACGCCACAAGGCCGGCGCCGACGCTGGAAGCGACGGGTGATCCAACCTGCGTGCTGAAGCCCGCACGTTGGAGCGCTGTGGTCGCAGACTCGACCGACTGGCCCGTGACATCCGGGACCCTGATCTGCTTGGCGCGGATCAGGGCGTCGTCCGGTGCCGCGAACTTCTCGCCACCGTATTTGGCGATCGATGAGCGGAGGATGCCGGAGAAGATCCCGAATTTCGCGCTGAAACCCGACACGCCCTTCTTGACGCGGACGTCGTACATGCTCGAGTCACCAACGACGTTGCCAACCCAGAGGGAGGTAACAGCTTCGGTCGTCCCACCGGTGATCCAGGAGTGCCTGGCCTCATCGGCTGTTCCCGTCTTGCCCATGAGCGGAGCTCCGGGAACGGCGGCGCGAGCGCCGGTGCCGCCGCTTTCGAAGACGGTCTCCAGCGCGAACGCTGCGGTGTTTGCGACCTCAGGGGTCACCGCCTGGGTGCACTGGCTCTTCGGCGCAGCGATCTCTTCGCCGTCGGGACCGGTGATCTTCTCGATGGCGACCGGGGTGCAGGACAGGCCCTGAGCGGCGATGCCGGCGATCGCGGTAGCGAGCGACAGTGGGGCGATCTCGTTCGAGCCGAGGAGCGTGGCGGGGAACCGCTGCAGCTCTTCGCCGTCCGCGCGGTGGATCCCCATGTCTTCGGCGGTCTGGTAGATCTCACACATGTCGAGCTTCTGCGCCATGGCGACGAACGCCGTGTTCACCGATCGCTTCGTCGCCTCGATCGGAGTGATCTGGCCTGGGCTCGTGCCGTCGTAGTTCACCGGGGTGTACGACTTCGTGTAGTTGCCGGAGCAGCTGTCTGTCCACCGGGTGAAGGTGCGCTTCTCGCCGCTGACGGACTCGCGAAGCGAGTGCCCGTTCTTGAGCCAGTCGAGCAGGATCATCGACTTGAAGGTCGATCCCACGTCGAAGCCGCTGGATCCGCCGTACTTGTAGTCGGTGTTGTAATTCACGGATGTGTACTCACCACCGGGTGAGGTCAGGTCCGGGTCGTTGCTGTAAGTCTTGTTCTGCGCCATTGCGAGCACGCGACCGGTGCCCGGCTGCACCGTCACAGCGGCACCACCGATCCGAACGGAGTCCATCGACTTCGGGAGGTACTCGTTGATGGCGGCAGCGGATGCGGCTTGCAGGTCCAGGTCGAGCGTGGTGTAAATCTGGAGTCCACCGCGGCGCAGCGTCGCGGCGCGGTCCTCAGCGGTCTCGCCGAATACGGGATCGTTCTTGACGATCCGGGTCACGTAGTCACAGAAGTAGGCGCTGTCGCCGGCTGTCTGGCATCCGGTGCTTGGCGCGTTGATCGCGGGGGTGACCGGCACGGCGCGTGCCACGTCGTGCTGTTCCTGGGTGATCTTGCCCTCTTCGAGCATCTTGTCGATCACATAGTTGCGGCGCTCGAGGGTTCTGGCGTAGCCGTTCGCTGCTCCGTTCGACTCGCTCTCGGGGAGGTCGATCCGCAGTGCGGAGGGGGCGTTCACAATGGCGAGCAGCGTTGCGGCCTGCTCGATCGTGAGATCGGCGGCATTGACGCCGAAGTAATACTTGGACGCGGCCTGGATGCCGTAAGTGCGCGCGCCGAAGTTGGCGATGTTGAGGTAACCGAGAAGGATCTCGTCCTTGCTGTAGTCCTTCTCAACGCCGATCGCGAACCGCATCTCCTTGAGCTTGCGCCCGGCGCCTTCCATGCCGTCAGCCGTGGTCGCCTCGTTCGCGCAGGCTTCGAGCTCCTCCTGATTGGCTGAATCGACCTCACACTGCTGCACGAGCACGTTCTTCACGTACTGCTGCGTGATCGACGACCCACCCTGGGTGTCGCCGCCGATGTAGGTCTTCAGGATGGCGCGGGTCGTACCCATGACGTCGATGCCGCCGTGAGTGTAGAAGCGGGGGTCTTCAGCCGCGACGGCCGCGTCCTTGGCGTACTGGGAAACCTGCTCCCACGGCACTTCTTCACGGTTCTGGTCGAAGAACGAGGCCAGCAGCTGCTGCTGGCCGTCTGCGGTGTTCGCCCAGATGTTCGTCTTCTCCATGGTCTTGCCGACCTTGAGATAGTCCGGGAGCCCATCGAACACGCTGATGGCGTTGTTGGCGGTGACGCCGGTCACGGCAAGGGCGGGTGTGATGGCAGCAGTGACGAGGAGTCCGGCGGCGACACTCAGTGCGATGAAGCCGAGGAACCCCCCAAGCACACCTCTAGCCGTGCGTTTTTGTTCAGGCATAAGATCGAGAATAAGTGACAATTCTGTAAAAGCACCCCTACCCGCACGAACAAGAGGAAAATATGCCCCGCTGGGAGTACATCACCACCCCGTTGATGATCCATAACACCGCCGCCATACTCAACAACTGGGGCAGCGACGGGTGGGAACTCGTACAGGTGGTCAACGGGCCCGAAGGTGGCCTCGTTGCGTACCTCAAGCGCCCAGTGGCGGATGCCTGATGTCGCGCATCGCAGACCGGCTCGCTGAGCTGGGGCTCACCCTTCCCGCGGTCGCCGCACCGGTCGCCGCCTACGTTCCCGCTGTCGTGCAGGGGAACCTCGTCTACACCTCCGGCCAGCTGCCCTTCGTCGATGGTGCCCTTCCGGCCACCGGCAAAGTCGGTGCCTCTGTGTCTGCCGAGGAGGCGCAGGCCTACGCGGCGACCTGTGCGCTCAACGCGCTCGCGGCCATCCACGGTGTGATCGGGTCGCTGGATCGTGTCACCCAGATCGTGAAGGTCACCGGCTTCGTGGCATCCGACCCGTCATTCACCGGCCAGCCTGGAGTGGTCAACGGGGCGTCGACGCTGCTCGGGGAGATCTTCGGCGACTCCGGCGCCCACGCCCGCTCCGCCGTCGGCGTTGCGGTGCTGCCGATGGACGCCCCGGTCGAAGTGGAGCTCGTGGTCGCGTTCGCGTAGCTCTTCGCCTTGATCGCAGTGCCGTCGCACGATTGACAGGAGATCACACGATTATCAGGATGCTTTCGGGCATTTCGTCCTGATAACCGTGTGATCTCCTTTTTTGCGTTCGATGAGTTCAGCCCCTCACCTGAGGATCAGCGCGCCCGCTCTCCACAATGTGCCGCCGATCGTGGATTGGGTACCCGGCGTTCCTGCATGGTCGAGCATGGACATCGAGGACTGGGTGCGGCGCAGCGGGCGAATCGCACATACGAGCGACATCATCAAGGCGGGTGCCACCAAGTATGGGATCCGTTCGGCACTCTCCTCTGGCTCATTGGTCAGAGTTCGCCGGGATTGGCTCGCCCTACCGGATTGTGACCCTGCGGTACTGCTGGCTGCCCGGCATGGCGGGAGGCTGACCTGTTTGACCGCCTCCGAGCGCTACGGCCTCTGGACGATCCCCGACGACACGACGCACCTGGCCGTTCCGTCCAATGCTGGACGATTGGCTCTTCCCTCGAGTGTGAAGGTGCACTGGTCTGAGGGCCCCATCGCGGTCAGTTCGCTGAAACTGATCGACCCACTTGAGAACGTGCTCGTGCGAGTAGCGGAATGCCAGCCGTTCGAAACGGCAGTCGTCGTCCTCGATTCGGCCTTGAGGCTGAAGAAGATCAGTGCCAGCCAATTGCTGCGCATATCAACGAAGTCGACACGGTTCGGGAGCGCACGAGCCGCCGCGAGTGAATTCTCCGACTCAGGTATCGAGTCCATTCCGCGTATCCGGCTTGCGCGGATCGGAGTCGTCGTGAAACAGCAGGTTGTCATCGACGACCATCCCGTCGACGGGCTCATCGGCAAACGACTGGTCTTGCAGATCGACGGCTACGGGCCTCATTCCAATGCCGATCGGCGACGCCGCGATATTCGACAGGACGGCCGACTGACGCTGATGGGGTGCACGGTTTTTCGGTTCGACTACGCACAGGTCGTCGGCCAGTGGGCTTACGTGGAGTCAACCGTTCTCTCCGCAATGGCGCAAGGCCTGCACCTCTGACGGCGCAGTCGACCGCAGAAAAGGAGATCGCACGCTTTTCAGGATGCTTTTGGGCATTCGGTCCTGATAATCGTGCGATCTCCTGCCATCCGTTCGCGGCTACTTCGCCGTCACCTGCCCCGTGATGATCTGCATCACCGTCGTGTCGGCCAGGGTGGTGGTGTCGCCGACCTCCCGACCCTCCGCGACATCGCGCAGCAGACGCCGCATGATCTTGCCCGAGCGGGTCTTCGGCAACTCGTTGACCACGAACACGTCGCGGGGGCGCGCGATCGGGCCGATCTGCTCGCCGACATGCGCCCGGAGAACCGCCGCGATGTCCTCGACCGCCGCCGACTCCTCAAGCATGCTCTCTTTGATGATGACGAACGCCACGACGGCCTGGCCGGTGGTGTCGTCGTGCGCTCCGACAACCGCAGCCTCCGCGGTGAACGGATGCGCGACGAGGGCCGACTCGATCTCCGCCGTCGAGAGTCGGTGCCCCGAGACATTCATGACGTCATCGACACGGCCGAGCAGCCAGATGTCGCCGTCATGGTCGAGCCGGGCTCCGTCGCCGGCGAAGTACTTGTCACCGAACTTCTCCCAGTAGGTTTCCTTGAACCGCTCAGGGTCGCCCCAAATACCCCGCAGCATCGACGGCCACGGTTCGGTGACGACGAGCAGCCCGCCGTTGCCGGTGCCCACGTGCTGGCCGTCGTCGTCAACGACGTCGACGTTGATACCCGGGATCGGCACCTGGGCGCTGCCGGGCTTCGTCTCGGTGATGCCGGGGAGCGCTGAAATCATGATCGCGCCGGTCTCGGTCTGCCACCAGGTGTCAACGACCGGAGCCGCCTTCCCGCCGATGACCTTGCGATACCACATCCATGCTTCGGGGTTGATCGGTTCGCCGACCGAGCCGAGCAGGCGCACCGACGAGAGGTCGAACTGCTTCGGGATCTTCCGTCCCAGTTTCATGAACGAACGGATGGCGGTGGGCGCGGTGTAAAAGGTCGTCACCTTGTACTTCTCGATGATCTCCCACCAGCGACCAGGGTGTGGTGTGTCCGGTGTGCCCTCGTACAGCACCTGGGTGGCGCCGTTCGCGAGCGGCCCGTAGACGACGTAGCTGTGACCGGTGACCCAGCCGATGTCGGCCGTGCACCAGTAGACGTCTGTCTCCGGTTTGAGGTCGAAGACGATCTTGTGGGTGAAGGCGCACTGCGTCAGGTACCCGCCCGAGGTGTGCAGGATTCCCTTCGGTTTACCGGTCGTGCCCGACGTGTAGAGGATGAACAGCGGGCTTTCGGCCGCGAACGGCTGCGCCTCGTGTTCCGGCTCAGCCTTGGCCATTTCCTCATGCCACCACAGGTCGCGATCGGTCCAGTCGACCTCGTTCTCGCCCCGCTTGACGACGAGCACGTTGGTGACCGTTTCCTGCGGGCCGAGGTCGCCGCGGGCCTGCAACGCGGCATCCACCGCTGGTTTCAGCGCCGACACCTTGCCCTTGCGCCACCCGCCGTCTGCGGTGATGACGAGTTTCGCACTGGCATCGTCAACCCGCGAACGGATGCTGTCGGCGCTGAATCCGCCGAAAATCACCGAGTGCACGGCGCCGAGGCGCGCGACCGCGAGCATGGAGACGACCGCTTCGGGGATCATCGGAAGGTAGATCGCGACACGGTCGCCTTCGCCGATACCCAGACCGGAGAGAACATTGGCCGCGCGCTTGACCTCCGCGGTGAGCTCCGCGTAGGTGACTGTGCGGCTGTCGCCCTGCTCGCCCTCCCAATGGAAAGCGACCCGGTCGCCGTTTCCGGCCTCGACGTGGCGGTCGAGGCAGTTGTATGCGACGTTCAGGCGGCCGTCGTCGAACCATTTCGCGAACGGCGGGTTCGACCAGTCGAGGGTGCGAGTGAACGGGGTTTCCCAGTCCAGCAGCTCACGCGCCTGCCGAGCCCAGAATTCCAGCCGGTCGGCTTTCGCCTCCTCGTAGAGTTCGGTGGTCGCCACCGAATTCCTCGCGAAGTCCTCGCTCGGAGGAAACTTGCGGTGTTCATGCAGGAGATTGTCGATCTGTGTATTCATCTTGTGTCTACTCGCTCCTTTGCGACAGGTTCTCGGCACTGACAACTGTGTGACTCCTACAGACTGTACTCCGATCGTCATGGCCCCTCTTGGAGGGTGTGGAGCGCCCGCATGGGGGCGCCTCGGCGGTGTCCACTCTTTGGGGGACCAGAATCGCCCCGCCAGGTCTTGCGCAGCAGCTGTTTGCGCGTACACTTGGGCTCGGCCGAATTCTTAATTCGTGCGTGCGACGTGAAGATTCCCCCCAATCGAGCGTCGCGTGTGGCGGCATCCATTCCCCCCAATGGGTGTCGCCCTCTCATTTTCCCGGTCGCTCCACGCGACGCGGATCCCCTCACCTCGACCGGTTCTCTTCCGGTTGTCCACGGATGCTGTCGATCCGGCATGGGCGGACGTCCTGCTTCCTAATCTGGCTGCATGACCGACCGATTCGTCGCCCGACCTGCGCTGGCGGTGATCTCAGAACCGACCCGCCCGGCCCCGTCCGATGGCCGTTCCCTGGTGCCGGAGCGGGATGCTGCGCGAACGCACGGCCGAGAACTGCCGACGACGGGCACAGGGCGTTCATCACCAGCGAGCGATATCCGGGCTGGGCCGCAGGCGCTCGAAGACGCACGACTAGCCCGGATGCGCACGGCCGCCGAGTTCGGCCCGCTCGCCCCCTATCTCATGGGGCCGGATGTGACGGACGTGTTCGTGAACGGCGAAGGCGGGTTGTGGACCGACCGGGGCTCAGGGCTGCAGCGGGATGCTGCCTGGACGCTGCCGGAGCGTCCGCTGCGTGAGTTGGCGGTGCGGCTCATCGCGCTCGGCGGCCGCCACATCGACGAGGCCACACCCTGTGTCGACGTGCGGTTGCAGGGAGGCATCCGCGTGCATGCGGTGCTTCCACCGGTGTCCCTCTGCGGCACGCTGCTGAGCGTTCGTGTGCCGCAGGTTCGCCGTTTCCGGCTCGCCGACCTCGCTGCGGCGGGCGCGTTTGGCGACGACGCCGCCGGCGTCCTGGGTCGCCTGCGGAGAGCGGTGTCCGATCGGGTCAACCTGCTGGTCACCGGTGCGGCCGGCTCGGGCAAGACGACGCTTCTCGGCGCGCTGCTCGCTGAAGCGCCGCACGACGAACGGATCGTCGCGATCGAGGATGTCGCGGAACTGGGGGTGGAGCATCCGCATTTCGTGTCGCTTGAATCCCGCCAGGCCAACCTCGAGGGGGCAGGGGCCATCGGCCTGGAACGGTTGCTGCGGGAGGCGCTCAGAATGCGGCCGGATCGACTGATCGTCGGTGAATGCCGTGGTGCCGAGGTGCGGGAGTTGCTCGCCGCGTTGAACACCGGGCATGACGGCGGGGCGGGAACCCTGCACGCGAACTCGCTCGAGGACGTTCCGGCGCGGGTGGAGGCTCTCGGCGCGCTCGCCGGAATGACCCCGGATGCCGTCGCCCGGCAGACCGTGAGTGCGATCGGCCTGGTGCTGCACCTGGAGCGCGAAGGCGGTGTTCGGCGGCTGGACCGGATCGGTCGGTTCGAGCTCGACGGGAACGGCAGGCTCGCGATCCGGTCGGATTCGGGGGCACGATGAGGGACCCGGAGTGTACGCCACCGATCGAACGCGTCGCGGCGGTCACTGAGCGTCTCGCGGTCCTCCTCGCCGCGGGCGTACCGCCCTCGGCGGCGTGGGGCTACCTCGCCTCCGGTGGCGTCTCCCGGCAGGGGAGGGGCGGCCCGGATCCGGCGAGGATTCCTGAGGTGCTCGCCGCCGCGGCGGCAGCGGCGCAGGTCGGCGCCGACATCGCCGTCGCCATCGCGGAGGCAGCCCGAGGCGCGCCGGATGGCACCCGACAACGCTCGGCGAACGGCAGCCGCGCCTCCCCAGCCGCTGCGGCCTGGTTTCCCGTTGCCGCGGCGTGGTCGGTGGCGATCGAGACCGGCGCGCCGCTGGCCGGATGCCTGCACCAGCTCGCCGGATCCCAGCGCGCCCTCGGCCAGGCCCAACGCGACATCGAAGCTGCCCTGGCCGGGCCGCGATCCACCTCGCGACTCGTTCTGGCGCTGCCGGTCGTCGGGCTGCTCTTCGGCCTCCTGCTCGGTTTCGACACCTTCGGCACCCTCGTCGGAACCGCCCCCGGCCTCGTCTGCCTGACCGGGGCGGCGCTGCTCATGCTCGCGGCGTGGCGATGGTCGACCGGCATGGTGAACCGGTCCACGCCCCGGTCCACTGCCCCCGGCCTGGCGATCGATCTCACCGCGATCGCCATGTCGTCCGGGGTGTCGGTGGACCGGGCGGTCGCCGTCGTGACGTCGGCGCTCGCCAGGTTCCGACCGCTGGAGCCTGCCGAACCGCCCACCTCGCGTTCCGCTTCCCGGCACGAGCGCAACCGCGATGACGCAGTGATTTCCGGGGTGCTGGCATTGTCCCGGGCGGCTGGCGTCCCGGCGGCGGACCTGCTCCGCGGCGAAGCGGATCAGGTGAGGCGGGACGCCCGGTCGAACGCGCAGCAGGCCGCGGCATCCCTCGCCACCCGGTTGATGCTGCCGCTCGGCGTGTGCATCCTTCCGGCGTTCATGCTCGTCGGTGTCGCGCCCCTGCTGTTGAGCGTCCTCTCCTCCACGGTGCAGGGCATCGGATGAGGTTCTCCACAGTTCCCGTGGAGCCGGTTCACGGCTCGCCAGTGACCGCGAGGATGGAAGTCCTCGCGCCGCTGGAACATCCCGAACATCGAAGGAGAACAACGCCATGGCGCGACTGCGAGAACACGCCGAGAGGGTACGGAACCGGTTGGCCGACGACACCGGAGCGGCGACGGCGGAGTACGCTATCGCGACGATGGCCATTGTCGTGCGGTTAGAGCATACTTGCGACCATGACCCCGGAGACCGCAAAACCGCAGCGCGCCGCAATTTACGTACGCCAATCCGTCGCTGAGCCCGAAGGTATCAAGCGACAACTCGAAGCCTGCCACGCGCTCGCCGTTGCGCGCGAGTATGTCGTGGTCGAGGTGTACGAAGACGACAACGTGAGCGGCTACAAGGCGCGCGGCGACGGCACGGCCTACGCGCGCCTGCTTGACGACGCACGCGCCGGGCGCTTCGACGTGCTCATTGTGCGGAAGCTCGACCGGCTCGGGCGGTCGCTGTCGGCGCTCGAGCAACTAACCGCCGCCCGGGTCAACACCGTCACCACCGACGGGGCGCTCGACCTCGCGAGCCCGTCAGGGCGACTGGTCGCCAACGTGCTTACCTCGGTGTCGCGGGCCGAGAGCGAAATCAAGGCCGAGCGGCGCGTGTTCGCCAACGCAGCACGCCGGGCGACCGGCGTGCCGACCTCGGGACGCGTGCCCTACGGTTACCGGTGGGTCACCGCGAAAGAGCGGGCAGAGAACGGGAGCACTCAGGCGTACGCCTTGGACGGCGGCCGCGCTGACGACGTGCGTGCGATCTACGACGCGTTCCTTGCCGGTGTGCCGCTCGGGGCCATCGCCCGCGACCTAAACGCGGCAGGCAAGCGCACGCTCGGCACCAAGAGCAACCCTGACGGCTTCGCGTTCGGTGTCTCGACCATCCGTCGCATGCTCATGTCGCCCTACTACGCGGGACGGCTGCCGATCCCAGCCGAGGGCGGCGAGCAGCGGCCGTACGACCAAGCCGCAATCACACTGGCGACCACCGAGGCTGGCGACTGGCCCGCCGTCGTCGCGCCCGAAGAGTGGGAAGAGGCCAAGGCGCGGCTGGCGCACCCCGAGCGGAAGACCTCACCGGGGCCGACGCGAAAGTGGCTGCTGTCCGGGCTCGCGGTGTGCGGCGTGTGCCGGGAGCCGGTCAGGGCAGGCGGCGGTGAGCGCGGCATCCAGAGCTACCGGTGCCGCAGCATGGCCCACTTCATGCGACGGGGTGCGCCGCTTGACGACTTCATTGAGCGCGTCGTCATCGCGCGACTGTCGCGGCCCGACGCCCTCGACCTTCTGGCCGACCGCGACCGCCCCGACACCGACGCGCTACGGGCCGAGCGTCGCCGCCTCGAGGTTGCCGTGCGCCAGGCGGGCGACGACGAGCAAGACGGGCTGATCGACCGAGCCGAGCGGGTGCGACTGACCAAGCGCGCCAACGCTCGCATCGCCGAGCTTGACGACCTGTTGCGGGCGGGCGTCGACACCAATGCGTTCGCCGAGGTGGTTGGTCAGAGCGACGTGGCGGCGGCCTGGTACGCGCTGCCGTTGAGTCGCAAGCGCGCCATCCTCGAGGCGCTGGCGACCGTCGTGCTGCACAGCGTCGGGCAGGGGAACCGCCGCGCGATGAGCGACGAGGCGATGGCCCGCACTGTCGCGCTCGAGTGGCACAACTAGACCACTTTGCCGAGCCTCGGGTCATAGCCGGTGTTGCTGTCGCACCGGGGGTTCGTGCAAACACGCTTCTCTACCAAGCGGGGGAACTTGTCGAGGAGCCTCTTATCCCCTTCCACGTGCCTCACGTGTGCCGGTGAACCACAGATGCGGCAGGGGTCGTCACTCGCAGTCATTGGGAGCCTTTCTCTAGGTGCGGTCAGTCTGGCAGCCGTGGCGGGGCAAAGCTCAGTCCCCCTTCGGGTACGCCCTATTGGCGACAGCGGGCGCAGTGGCTATTGCGGCGTACCCCGCCGGAGCGCTGTTGCGGCGCGATCCGGCCGCGTTGAGCAGGGCGGCGGGTGCTATTGGCGACCACAGTAGCGGCGGAGGTCACTAACGGGGCGCGCGGTCTCAGTGTGCCGTGGGCGTGCGCGCGAGTCATAGGTCCACTAGGTGCGGATCATAACCCCGGTAACCGATGTAACCGCGCCCCGAGTGAATATATGCGCTTAGCTCTCCTCTTTTTCCATATGTAAGTTCAAGTGAAGAAGGTTCGACCTTTATTCATCTGGGGGGCGGTTACATCGGTTACGCCGGTTACGCCGGTGGCGCCCCGACGCTTAGCGCCGTCGATCCGTCGACTCTCACTGCCGCCCCGCCAGGTCGCCAATATCCCACCTCATCCATTGGTCAACCATTGTCCGAAAATGCCCGATCAACTGCGGTATTCGAATTGACCTATTGTCGATCACAGCGTATGGTTAGTGCCAGACCTGGGGAGCGATCCCCACCCTCTCGGGGCATACCGCCCGCACGAACAACGAGTAGGCACGTCGGGCAAGCTGCTTGGGTCGGCAGAGTCTCGCGGTCACTCTCCGAATCTTCGGAGTAGTGCCAATGGCTCCCGCCACCGACCCCGAGACAGACCGCACAGTCGAGCGCATCGCCGCTGCGGCACCGGAACTCACACCGGCCATCCGAGCCCGCCTCGCGCTGCTGCTCAAGCCCGCCCGGAGTGTCGCCCGATGACCGAGCGCGAGCCCTTCGACCGGGTAGCCCAAGGCCGACGCGACATCGAGAAGCGCTGGGTCAAGTACCGCGCCGACCGCGTAGCCCGCGGGCTTCCAGCGACCAAGGCGGAAGAGTCCGGCCGGAAGCCCGCCTTCATCGCTGATCCCGAGGTACAGGCGTTCTGGTTCGAGAAAGCAGAGAGCCTGGGCCTTCTCGACGACCTCAACCGGACCGACGCCCGTCGGGTGGCTAAGCGCCTGGCCGACGATGCTACCGCCGAACTGGCCCGGCGCGTCGAGTCGGACGGCCCAGCAACCCCGCCCCTCTGCGACGACGACCTGCTACTTGCCTTCTACGAGGCCGAGGCGACCCGCTGGCGCGCTCGTGCGATTCGAGACCGTCAGGTTGCCGCACAACATGACGAACTCGCGGCCGACGCCGAGACAGCACTTGCTGCCCTCTTACACAAGTTCGGCAGGATCAAGTGAGCCGGGGCAAGAGAGCCAAGGCGGCCGACCTTGACGCTGAAGTCGAAGCCATCCGTGCCAAGCTCGCCGACCTCGAGCACGCTCGCATCCTTGCCGAGCCTCTCGAGCCGTGGGAGACCAACCCAGACGGCACGCTGAAGCTTTCCAAGAAGGAAGCAAAGAAGATCGAGAAGCGACGCAAGAAGGCACTCGCTGAGCGTGAAGAGAAGGCGCTCACTGCATCGGTTGAGGGTGTCGCCGCACTCGATGCGGTCCGGGGATTCCTTACCCGCTTTATCGTCTTTCCGAGCGACCACGCTGCCATCGCGTGCACGCTCTGGGCGGCACATACGCATGTGCATCGGGCCTTCGACATGTCGCCGCTTCTCCTGTTTAGCTCACCGACGCCTGGCTCGGGCAAGAGCAATTCATTGGACCTCGTTACCAAGCTCGCGCCGCGGCGGTTGCTTGCGTCGCACATGACGGCTTCGCTCATTGCCCGAGAAATCAACGCCGACCCTGAAGCGGCGCCTCTGACGATAGCTCTTGACGAGTACGACACCATCTGGGGCCGACACGGCAATTCGGACACCGAATCGCTCCGCAAGATTTTCAACGATGGTGCCTACCCGAACGGTAACCACCCGATCAACGTTCCAGCGGGCCACGGAAAGTGGGAGGCCCGGCAACTGCCTACCTACACGCCCAAGGCGCTGGCTGGCCTCAGCGAGCCGCCTGACACGGTTGCCAGTCGGTCGATCGTCATTCGGATGCGCCGCAAGCTCCCCGCCGAGACTGTCGAGATTTACCGCGTCCGAAAGCACGAACTAGAGCACATCGAACTACGTGACCGGCTCGGCTTCTGGGCGGTACTCGCCGCCGAAAGCATGACCGACTGGCCCGACATGCCCGACGAATTGGGCGGCAACCGCAACGAACAGAAGTGGGAAGCACTCGTCGCCCTCGCTGACGCGGCAGGCGGCGAATGGCCGCGCCTGGCACGCGAGGCAGCCATTGCGCTGACGAACGAAGAAGGCGACCGAGCCCAGCCGCACTCCATTCGCCTTCTCTCCGACGTGCGCCGCATCCTCGGCACCCGCGACCGCATTCGCTCGACCGACCTGCTCGGCGAACTGCTCCAGTTGGAAGAAGCTCCGTGGGAACACTTCGGCGGTACCGGTATCGATTCCCAGTACCTGTCGAGGACGTTCGGCGAGTTCGAGATACCGAAACCGCACCCGATCCGCTTCGACTCGAGCACCGGCATCCAAAAGGGCTGGTATCGCAGCGACTTTGCCGACACCTTCGCCCGCTATCTGCCCGAGGCCCCCACTTCCCCCGTCACCCTACCCATCGAAAACGACTAGGAGCACATCGTGTCAATGACCAAAACCCGCATTCACCGCGACGCAGTCAACCTTCCCGCCAACGCGCCCGTCAACACCAAGGCAGCTCTCGAAAAGCTCGCGCAGTACAAGGCCGACGTGGATGAGGCGTGGCGCGCTCGCGACGCCACAAGCCGAGCAGCCCGTGAGGCCGAGAGCAAGGCATCGAGTGCCGCCATCCCCTCGTACCTGAACACCGGGAAGATCGAGCGCAACACCATCGTCGCCGATGCCAAGAAGGAAGCCGAGGAAGCCCAGGCCGACCTCACCGCACTCATCGCCGTCGAGAGTGCCATAGCCGGTGCCTTGCACGCCGCCATTGCCGCCGACGAGTCCGCCTGGACCGCCAGCGCCCACGCCGATGCCAAGAAGGCTCTTACCAAGCTCACCACGGCCGCGAGGATGGCTCAGGACGCGGCGGACGCCCTCTATTCGTCCGTTGGGGTGCTGGGCCTTTACCGACGCCGCGAGACGGGCGAGAGGCCGCTTGCCATCGTCCACTCGAAGGGCTCGTATTTCTTCGATCTGAACGCCGGGCTCGAGGGCATCCGCACCGCCATCGGGAAGGCGTCCAGCGAGGTCGAACGGCTCAAGCCAGGCAAGGCCAAGAAGACAACCGCGCCGACGATTGAGGCCGACACTGACGGCTTCGACGACGACGACCTCGGCGGCGACGATGACTAAGCCCACGCTCACAATCGTCGACGACTTCACCGACGACCTCGACAGCGACTTCCAGGCGCGCCCCGTTCGCGATGTCATTGGTGACCGCCTCATTCGCGGCGAGAGTCGCCGGTGTATCGCGACGGATCTTGGGATGTCGCTCGAGAGCGTCAACACTGAGGTCGTCCAGCTCGTTCGCGAGCACAGCGGCGCGGCGGGCTCCTACCGGGAACGCCTCGCGCTCTTGCACATGCAGCTAGACGACGTTCTTGACCGCATCCACATCGAGCTGACTAACGGGGCAGGCTTCGACCTCGCCGCCTTGGCGGGCGTGCTTGTCGACGTTCACCGGCTCCGCGCCGGGCTGCTGCAAGCCGAGCGGCCCACCCGCCCCTCCCGCAATACCGACACCAACACCGAAGGAGCCCGACCGTGAGCGACAGAATCAACACCGAGAACACCCGCCGACAGGTCGCCTATGCCCGCGCACGTCAGGCGCAGGTTGCCGCTGACCGGGCGCTGACCGAACCAGAGCCCGACGACCGCGAGCCGACGCCGAGCGAGCGCCAGGCAGCGTATGCGAGGGGCGACGGCCGCCCCGATCACGCGAGGGACGTAAGCACCACCCAGCGACAAGCAAACGCCGCTATCGCGGGCCGCTGATCACCTCGACCCTAGAGCGGTTATGGCGGCCCAACTGATCATTGCACCGTCATAGCCTGGCTGCCCGCAAGTGCAGCCGACCGAAGCCCCGCCGAAGGTTGCGACCTTGGCGGGGCTTCGGCCTGCGTTTTCGCTGCGCCGTGTCGGTGGTTCGGTATTGGCTGAAGTACCGCGACACGCCGAGGAAACGGGGTCCGTCGAATTACTTTCGGGGGCATACGAAAAAACTGTGCGATCTGTGGATAGGAGATTTTGGCAAGAGAAAGAGTGCACGCATGCAATGTGGAAATAAGCCGTTGTTGAGCACCCATGAGCATCGGAAGGCATCGGAGGGCATGCCGAGGGTTGGTTTTCTATTGCACGCGTGCATGTGGATAACACAGTGGAGAACTTGCGAACATACGTTCGAACTGGTGTAACTGCCTGTGGAGAACCGCGCCCACCGTAACTACTACGTCGCCCGTTCCTGAGAAGTGTCCGAAAACCGTGGGAGAATGGAGACACAACAAAAGCAGCCCCCAATTCGCATTTCGCAATTGAGGGCAGCTCTAGTCAATTTCAAATCGAGATAGATCGAACGCCAATTCGATCCCAACCAGGAAGGACACCGGCCCATTGGACCAGACCGACGAGGAAAGTCATACCTCTTGTATCAAAGATACGCTCAAGAAACGCAAACCGCCAGCCAAAGCGAGTTGGTTCAGCTTCTCATTTGTCAAGACATCTAGCGATTTCCTGACTCTTGCGACGAAATCGAGCCTTTTGCTCGTGGCTTTGATCGGACTCATCGAGGCGATGGGTAGCTCCCCGGCCGCATAGCCTCGTGCCCCCGGCCCGCGATTGTGGGCCGGGGTGCAGTCATCGGCTTCGTCGTTGCTGATCCGCCATGCCGTGACAATACTGAAGCATATGAAGGAGCAACCAGACCCGGAAACCGGCGACGATCTGAGTCACATCGCGGCGCCGAACTGTCCGGTCGACCTCGTGCCGATGGAGCTAGACGGCGAAGGCGAACGTGTGCGGTGGATCTGCCCCGAGTGCGGTTTGGTGCGGCTCGGCTAAGTCCTAAGCCTGGCCAAGCGCGCGGCCTCGAAGGAACTTCTGACGGTTCTCAATGCTTCGACGCGCCGTCGTGGAGTCTTTGGTGTATCGGCGTGTGAGCCGTTCTGCGTTACGAGCGACTTTCGCGTCAACTCTCTTCTTGGCTGCTTCTTCGTAGGTCTTTGTGCTCATTTTGAACTCCTTTGCCCTATGTCACTCACGGTAGTGGGTGCCGCTGACATTGCGCTATAGGTGGCCTGAGTGTTGAGCAGCCGGGGACCTTTGTGCGATGCGATCACCAGTGCCATGGTCCGAGCCATTGCCAGTAGAACAGCACGCTGAGCACCCCCGATAGAGCCGACCTGCGAATTGTTGACACTGAGCATCCCCAACTGCACTGTGTTCGCTTTCACAGGCACGGAGTAGAACGTCGTGTACTTCTTCGTTGTCCAGTCGACCCCGTAAACCTCCTCAGGGTAGCTGTGGACTTCTGGCTCTTCATCTGCCCGATCCATCAATTCCCAGATCGGGTGTGCTCGATCTTCTTTCTCGATGAAAGGGCGGTCAGGGACGTCGTAGCGCCCCGCCTCCTTGCCATGCTTGGGTTGACCGAGAATACGAAGACCGCCGCTCTCGCGTTTCAGGGAGTAATAGGTCGCGCGGCTTCCTTCGCCGATTGAGCTGGCCGCTTGCCGCGCCACAGTGCGACGCAGTGCTCGAATCGCCTCGGCCTTCGCGGCGCCCGCTAGGAACATCACCTCAATCGCCTCGCTGAGCACGACGTTGAGGTCATCGACCGCTTTCTCGGCCGTCACTTCGCTCTCTTTGAACGTCAGCGTTGAGGCTTTGTTCTCGTACCTATCGGCAGCTTGGTCACCGAGAATCGCCAGTGCCGCCAAACATCCGGCGGTAATGCCCATCCACTGATTCTCCGGCTCGGTCCAAAGTATTGGCGCGATGACCGCTGCTACAGCGCCGACAGCTGTGAAAACGAGGAAGACAAAGTGTGCTCGTAGCCACGAGACCATGGGGCCGACCGCGTGTAGCACAACGCCAATCTCAAGTTCACCCCTGGACCGAACTACTTTGTCTCGGTCGCGCTGCTTGTTTCGCCCCATGAGGACAATCGTGGCAGAACGTGGCGGTGTTGGTTTCATATACGCTTCATTGAAACCACAGTTGCGGCGGTCGGTTTCGCCGGGCTGCTGGTGGTGATCATGCGCTCCGACGAAGTGCGCGGCATCCTCACGGATCTCATCCGCCGGGCGCTCACCGTCAACGGCTGACCATGCATGCCACAGGGTTCGGCGGCGACCCGGTTCGCGCCGGGCGCCGCCGGCGGGCCGCGCAGCGACGGGAGGTGAGCAGGCTGGTGGCTGGCGGGGCGCTCCACGATCGGGGCAGCGCCGCCGCCGAATTCGCTGTGGCGATCCCGGTTGTCGTGCTGGTGCTCGCGTGCTGCCTCGGCGCCATCCAGGTGGCATCGCAACAGGTGCGGTTGACGGATGCCGCGGCGGACGCCGCCCGCACCCTCGCTCGCGGCGACCCTCCCGGCGTTGCCGCCGCACGTGTGCAGCGCGTTGCGTCGTCGGCGGCGATGAGCACATCGACCAGCGGGGACTTCGTCTGCGTCCAGCTCAGCGCCCCGGCCGGCTTCGGCCCCGCTGCGCTCGCCGGCCTGCAGGTCCGCGCCTCGGGTTGCGCCCTCGCCGGCGGGCTGTGAAGCGCACCATGGGTGCCAGACCCGTGAGGCGAATCATGGGTGCCAGACGAAGGGACCGGCCCGCATTCCTCAAGGAGGGGGAGCGGGGGTCCGGATCTGTGCTCGCCGTCGCGCTCGTGGCATCGGTGCTGATGTTCGCAGGGCTCGCCCTGCCACTCAACGCCGCCCTGACGACGCGCCAGATGACGGCCAACGCGGCTGATGCGGCGGCGCTCGCCGCGGCTGACACCGCATCCGGGCTGGTTCCCGGCTACCCGTGTGCGAACGCCGCGGAGGCAGCCCGGCTCAACGGAGCGACTCTGGGCGAATGCGCGGTGGCCGGGTTGGAGGTGACAGTGACCGCGACACGGCAGGTGCTCGGTGTCGTGGTGAGCGTGGCGTCGCGGGCTGGGCCACCCGGGTGAGGAGGAGCACACAGCACGATGCACGGACGTGCGCGGATGCCACGCCGCAGGGTCGTCCGCGGTGCGGGCTACGCCTCGTCGAAGTTGGTGGTCAGGTACCGATAGTTCACGGCGCTGGGGCGGTCCGAGTCCTCCGATTCGAATTCCTGACCGGACGTCCGTGCATAGACATAGGTCTTGCCGCCCGGTGCGGCAATATCAACGGTGGGACGCGGATCACCCGAGTCGAGGAAGTCCGCCGACAGGGTCTTCCCCTCGAGCGGTCCGTCCGTGAGCTTTGCCGTATAGGTCGTCGTCGCTGATGCACTCATAGCCCCATTCTGCTCTTTATCCTTCTGTTATCAAGAGGACGAACGGATGCGGCGGCGCCGGCTGATTAGGTGGACACCGGGAAATGGTGTGTATGGTGTGCACGACGAAAGGAGTCGGGTGCCAGGCACAAAAACGTTGGTCATTGTAGAGTCGCCGACCAAAATGAAGTCGATCGCCGGGTACCTCGGCGACGGCTACGAGGTACTGAGTTCCGTGGGGCACATTCGTGACCTCGCCGAGCCGAAGAACCTCCCGGCTGAACTCAAGAAGGGCGCCTTCGGCAAATTCGCCGTCGATGTCGAGAATGACTTCGAACCGTATTACGTGGTCTCCGACAACAAGAAGAAGACGGTCGCTGATCTCAAACGGGCGTTGAAGAACGCCGACGAACTTCTCCTCGCAACTGATGAGGACCGCGAAGGCGAAGCCATCGCGTGGCATCTGCTCCAGGTTCTGCAGCCGAAGGTCCCGGTCAAGCGGATGGTTTTCCACGAGATCACCAGGGACGCGATCCTCTCGGCCGTCGGCAACACCCGCGACCTCGACGTCGCTCTCGTCGACGCCCAGGAAACCCGGCGGATCCTCGACCGTATATATGGGTATGAGATTTCGCCGGTCCTGTGGCGCAAGGTCGGCCCAAGCCTCTCCGCCGGCCGCGTGCAGTCCGCCGCCACCCGCCTCATCGTCGAACGTGAACGTGAACGCCTCGCCTTCACCGCCGCCGAGTACTGGGGCCTCACCGCCCAGGCCGCCCCCGACGCCGACGCCACCCATTTCGAAGCCCGCCTCGTCCGCATCGACGGCGAACGCATCGCCACCGGCCGTGACTTCGACGACACCGGCACGCTCACCAGCAAGGCCGTTCCCCTCGACGAGCAATCCGCCCAGGCGATCGCCGCAGCACTTGCCGCACCCGGGGCATCCGCCGTCGTCTCGAAGGTGGAATCGAAGCCGTACTCGCGGCGCCCCGCCGCGCCGTTCACCACGTCGACCCTGCAGCAGGAAGCCGCCCGCAAGCTGCGCTTCTCCGCCAGGCAGACGATGAGTGTCGCGCAGTCGCTGTACGAGAACGGGTACATCACCTACATGCGTACCGACTCGCCGTCGCTCTCGAGCCAGGCGATCAAGGCCGCGCGCGACCAGGCAACCGCGCTGTACGGTGCAGAAACCGTGCCGGACAAGCCCCGCCTGTACAGCGGCAAAAACAAGAGCGCGCAGGAGGCCCACGAGGCCATCCGCCCCTCCGGTGACACTTTCCGCACCCCGTCATCACTGAGCGGCAGCCTCCGCGGCCAGGACTTCAAACTGTACGAGCTGATCTGGAAGCGCACCGTCGCCAGCCAGATGGCCGACGCCAAGGGCTCGACCGCTACGGTGACCATCGAAGCGGACGCCGACGGCAAGCGCACCGAGCTGACGGCATCCGGAACGGTCATCACCTTCCGCGGATTCCTCCACGCCTACGAAGAAGGCCACGACGAAGAACGCAACGCGAGCGACAACGCCGCCCGCGAAGCGAAACTGCCGCCGCTGACCGAGGGCCAGTCGCTGATCCTCACCGACATCGACGCGAAGGGCCACGAAACCTCGCCGCCCCCGCGTTACACGGAGGCGAGCCTCGTCAAGACGCTCGAAGAGCTGGGTATCGGGCGCCCGTCGACCTACGCGCAGACGATCGCGACAATCACCGACCGCGGTTACGTCACCGCGCGCGGCCAGGCGCTCATCCCGTCGTGGATCGCGTTCAGCGTCGTCCGGCTGCTCGAGGAGCACTTCAACGACCTCGTCCAGTACGACTTCACCGCTGAGATGGAAGAAGACCTCGACCGGATCGCCGGCGGCGAGCAGGACCGCACCGACTGGCTCAAGTCCTTCTATTACGGCAGCGACCAGCACCGGGGACTCCGGACCGTCGTCGACAACCTCGGCGACATCGACGCCCGCGAGATCAACTCGCTGCGCCTGAGCGACGCCATCACGATTCGCATCGGCAAGTACGGGCCGTACCTCGAAGTGACGGATGCCTCCGCTCCCGCCCAGGCGGACGGCGAACCGGCTGTCCCTCGCCGGATCAACATCCCCGAGGAGCTGGCTCCGGACGAGCTGACCCTCGCCAAAGCGCAGGAGCTCATCGACGCGCCGGTGCTCACCGACCGCGTGATCGGCCTCAACCCGGAGAACGGCAAGGAGATCGTCGCGAAGGACGGCCGGTTCGGCCCATACGTGACCGAACTCGAGCCGGAGCCCGAGGAGGAACCCGTCGTCGACACCGCCACCGGTGAAGTGACGGATGCGCCGAAAAAGAAGGCCCCAGCGAAGAAGAAGGCCGCCGCGGTCAAGCCGCGGACGGCATCCCTCTTCAAGTCGATGTCGCTCGATGCGATCGATCTCGACACAGCGCTCAAACTGCTGTCGCTTCCGCGTGTCGTCG
>NZ_JBKJWH010000155.1:0-7253 GCF_046716805.1 Mycetocola sp.
ATCCAAGGGAGCCAACGGGTACGTCGTTCGCGGCGAGGACCGCACCGCCGTGATCGACCCGGGTTTGGCGTCCGGGTTCGATGCAGTGCTCGCCGAACTCCGTGACGCTGAGCAGCGCACCGGCCGGCTCACCGACATCCTGCTCACGCACTACGACGTCGACCACGCCCAGGTTGTGAAGCGACTGCAGGAGGCTCTGAAGGTGCCGGTCTGGATCAGCACAGCGGATGCCGCGATCTTGCGTGGCGAGGACGCCCCGCCGACGCTGTTCCGCCGCCTTCTCAACCGAGTGGCGTCGTCGGAGTATCCCGACGGGGTGGTGGAGGTTACCGGGACGCTCGAGATTTTCCCTGGGCTGCTGGCATTCCCGACGCCGGGGCACACCCCAGGGCACCTCGGTTTCCGCTGGCAGGACGTTCTCTTCACCGGGGATGCCGTTCTCGTCACGAAACACGGCAACCTGAAGCAGTTCTACCGGCTGCCGATCAGTGACAAGGCGATGGCGCGAACGACGGAACGACTGCTCCGTGAGCGGATCAAAGCCGAGGAGATCGAGTGGCTCTGTGCCGGTCACAACCCGCCGACGCGGTGGGTGGGTGGCGCGGAGGAGTGGTGACGGCGACCCTCCGCATCTCGTTCGAGGGAGAACGTCAAGCCCCCCGTTGTGCCGGAATGTACATCGTGCGTTCACCAGCCGGACAGGTGTTGAACATGTGATTGCGCTGCGCGGTTCACAGCGAATACCTAGCTTCTCTCGTAGGGAGCCACCCGAAGGCTCGCAGTAGAGAGTGACAATCAGCGATGAGCGTATCGCGCATCATCTTCACGCGTTTTGCAAACACCAACAGCCCCAAGCTTGAACCGTGGCGAGAGCATTGCCGGCGTGTAGTGGGTTCCGTCCGCGAGCCCAGGCACAGCATCAGCGATCCTGAACGCGTCGCCGTTGTCTGGCAACTGGTATCGGCGAACAATCGAGAACTCGCCCGCAGTTCAGACATCTTCGACGACTTCCAGGATGCTGTGATCGCGGCGACCGAGGTCAAGGACTACGTGGTCAGCCACGGCGAAATCGTGAGCGTCAGCGACGATCGACAAGGTGCGTACGGGTGGTATCTCAACGTGCTCGGCCATCCAGCGGTGACCTGCTCGCGGTGGTACGGCGCCGAACGGGAACGACGGGATGCGATGATGCTGGCTGTGAGGTCACTGCCCGAGGCGAACATCGCCAGCGGGGCTCGGCAGTACGTCGATCTGCCGGAGAGGCAGAAATTCTACGTCTGATGACCGCAGCAGTCTCGACTCCATGAGTGAGATTCCCGCGGGCCTGATCGGCGGACGCTACCGGCTGGGCGAGTTGCTCGGCAGCGGCGGTTCAGCCTCCGTCTTCGCCGCCACGGACTCGAGGTCCGGAGCTGAGGTTGCGATCAAGATCCTGCACCCGCACCTCGGCGATTCCCCGCTCGCGCGGGAGGCGATCCTCGCCGAAGCACTCGCCGCCTCGGAACTCCGTCACCCGAACATCGTGTCGTCGCTCGATGCCGGCATTCACGACATCGGAGAGGGATCTCTCGCCTGGATCGCGATGGACCGCGCGCCGGGGGTGACCCTGCTGGAGTTCGTGCAGGCGGGCGGACCGCTCAGCATCGCGGACGCCGCGACGGTGGCCGAGGCCGTGCTCCGTGCGCTCGCCGCGGCACACGGCATCCGTTTGATTCATCGGGATGTGTCCCCATCGAACGTCATGGTCGATCTCGTGGAGAGCGCGCTGAGGGTCGCCGACGTTCGCTTGCTCGATTTCGGCCTCGCCGCGCCGGCGGGCAACGCCGCGTTGGGAGTTGCCGGGGATGGCGAGGAGCGTCTCGCCATTCTCGGCAACGCGAATTACACGTCACCGGAGCAGGCGGCTGCCGAGCCGGTCGACGAGCGTGGTGACCTCTACCAGGTCGGTGGCGTGCTGTACTTCGCGCTGACCGGCCGGCCGCCGTTCCCGCGCGCGAGCGTCGAGGCGACGCTCGCCGCTCACCGGAATGCGCCGCCGCCGGTGCCATCGGTGCTCCGGCGCGACACACCCCGCCAGCTCGACCGCATCGTGGTGAAGGCGCTGCTCAAGCACCCCGCTGACCGCTTCCAGGCGGCGGAGGAGATGCTCGCTGAGGTCACCCGCCTGCGTCAGACCCTGGCTGGACCGGCGGATGCTACGCCTCCCGATTTCGCCACGTCACGGACCCGGGTGCTCGCCGCGGGCGACCGCACGGAGCTGCTGACCCGACCAGCCCCAGGGCGGCCCGCAGCCGTCGCCACTCAGCGAACCGGCCCGAAACCGGTACGACGGAAGGGGACCCGTGGACGCGGCAACCGCACCGGAGGCTGGCTCGGCGGCATCATCGTCGCGGCGCTCATCGGGTCGGCCTGGTTCCTCGCCGCATCCAGCCCGGGGCCGGTGGTGGCCGAGCCGAGTCCAAGCGCCACGCCTACTGCGACGCCGCCCGCGACTTCCGAAGCATCCGCACCGCCTCCTCGCACGCCTGCCGCGTCCCCGACCAGGCAGGTTCCCTCCATCGAAATGACCTCCCTGGCGGATGCGCGCACCGCGCTCACAGCCGCCGGACTGACAATTCGCGACCTGGTCATCCAGAACTCGGAGCATCCCGGAGACACGGTGCTGCTCGTGTCGCCCCCCGCCGGTTCTCCGCTGCCGGTCGGCGGATCGGTCGACCTCGTCGTCGCATCCGGGTCGAACGCGGTCCCCGACGTTCGCGGACGGACTGAGGCGGATGCCGTGGCGGCGTTGCACGCGGCCGGATTTGCTGTGGTTCTTCGGAACGTCGTCGATGGATCGGTGGGACCGGGAACTGTCGTCACCAGCGAGCCCGCCCCAGCTTCGGTGGGTCGACTGAACACCGACGTCGTGCTCTTCATCAGCGTCGCGCCGACACCGAGCCCGACGCCGAGCCAGCCTCCGGCCGCGACTCCGACTCCGATTCCGACGCCCCCGGCCACCGTGCCCCCTGAAGTGGAGTAGTCGGATTTCTTCGCTTCCGGGCCAGTGCACGCGGTCGTCGGTAATCCGACGCCTGAAGTTCACTTAGCGCCCTCAGTCTCAACTGTGGATGTGCACTTCGACTACATCCGTTCCCCTTCTTAGCGCTAGAGGTCGTCATGCTGCCCATGTTCACCGAGTCTGCCCTCGGGCTGGAGACGCCGGATGACATTGCGGAGAATCCGGAAGCACGCCCGGTGAAGCGAACGCTCGCGGCGAAGCCGTCCGGCTCCGATCTGCTGTTCAAGTCGGTTGCGCGAGGCGCCGGCGGAGTGACCGTCGGCATCATGCTCGCGGTGGGCGTCTTCCTGTCGCTCCGGGCGACCGATGCGATCAGCGTCTCCGGTGTCGGCTTCCTCACCGAGCAGCAATGGTCGCCGGAGACCGGCGCGTTCGGCATCGCGGCCGTGCTGTTCGGCACCGTCACCATCGCGATCATCGCGATGTGTGTGGCGGTTCCGCTGGCGCTCGGCACCGCGCTGCTGATCTCCGAAGTCGCCCAGGGCAGGCTGCGCCAGACCCTCGTCACCCTCGTCGACCTGATGGCTGCCGTGCCGAGCGTCGTCTTCGGGCTCTGGGGAGTCTTCTTTCTGCAGGCCAGCATCATCCCGGTCTCCGCGTGGATCTCGACCTACTTCGCGTGGATCCCGTTCTTCGCGGTCACCGACGGCTCCGGCGAGGTGCTCACCGACGCGAGCGCCTTCACCTCGTCCGCCTTCATCGCCGGGATCGTCGTCGGCCTCATGGTGGTGCCCACCCAGACCTCGGTGATGCGCGAAGCCTTCACCCAGGCGCCGATGGGTGAGCGTGAAGCCGCCTTCGCCCTGGGCTCCACCCGCTGGGGCATGATCAAGGCCGTCGTGCTGCCGTTCGGCCGTGGGGGGATTATCGGCGGCACGATGCTTGGACTCGGGCGGGCTCTGGGCGAGACGATCGCGGTGTACATGATCATTTCGCCGATCTTCACCATCAACTGGCAGGTGCTGAAGACCGGCAGCAACTCGGTCTCTGCGCTCATCGCCCTGCGCTACGGCGAAGCCAGTGAGTTCGCCCTGTCGGCGCTGATGGCGGCTGGTCTTGTGCTGTTCCTGATCACCCTGGTGATCAACTTCACCGCCTCGTCGATCGTGGCCCGATCGCGCTCCGGCGCCGAAAGTGAGGCCTGATGTCGATCACCCTTGAGCGCCCCGCTCCGGAGGCGCAAGAAGCGGAGTCGTCGACCTTCGGCGCGACGACGATTCCATCCAAGGATGGAGTAGATGTCGGTTCGCGTCGCCAGGTGCGGGCGGCGCGAATCGACGAACGGTTCGCCGTGCTCGGAGCGGGTGCATCCGCCCTCGCCGTGGCGACGCTTCTGTTCGGCTTCGTCGCCCCGCTCAGCGGCGCGGTGGGCTTCGTCGTGGTCGCGTTCCTCGCGTTCATCGGCACGTATGCGCTTCTGGTCAGCCTCACGGCGGATCGGCAAGAAGTTCTCGACCGGGTGATGTCGATGCTGCTGGTCAGCGCCGGCGTCACCCTGTTCGGCTCACTCCTCTTCGTTGTGGTGTTCACCCTGCTGCGTGGGCGTGAAGCGCTGGTTCACGCCAACTTCTTCGTCGAGACGATGGAGCTCGCCGGCCCTCTCGACCCCCTCGACATGGGCGGAATCGGGCATGCGATCGTGGGCTCGCTCATCCAGATCGGCATCGCGCTGGCGATCACCATCCCTCTCGGCATCATCACCGCTCTGTTCCTCAACGAGATCGGCGGCAAGTTCGCGAAGTTCGTGCGCACGATTGCGGATGCCATGACGGCGCTTCCGTCCATCGTCGCCGGGTTGTTCGTGTACGCGGCCATCATTCTGCTCATCACCCATCAGCGCTCCGGTTTCGCGGCATCCCTCGCCATCACGGTGATGATGCTGCCGATCGTGATCCGCGCATCCGATGTCGTGTTGCGGCTGGTCGCCGGAAATCTGCGTGAAGCGGCCTACGCGCTGGGGGCCACTCGCTGGCGCACGGTCTGGCACGTGGTTCTGCCGACGGCTCGGTCGGGCCTCGTGACGGCGCTGATTCTCGGAACCGCTCGCGGTATCGGTGAGACCTCGCCGGTGCTGCTCACCTCGGGGTCGACGAACGTGCTCAACCTGAACCCGTTCGAAGGCCCGATGATCTCGCTCCCGCTGCAGGTCTTCGACCTGGTGCAGTCACCGGAACCCAGCATGATCGCCCGCGGATTCGGCACTGCCGCCGTGTTGATGCTGCTGGTGTTGGGTTTGTTCGCGATCGCCCGGGCGAGCGGCGGCAGCGGGCCGGGCGAATTGTCGCCACGCCGGCGTCGCGCAGCGATCGAAGCATCCGCCCGCGATGTTGAGCGCATGGCCGCCGCCGCGGCACATCGTTCCGGTGGATTCGTACCCCAGCCTCCCGTTTCACAGTCATCCGCTTCCCAGGAGAACCTCTCGTGACCGCACTCAGGCGCGCCCTCATCCGTTCGATCGCCGTGCTCGGCGCTGCTCTGCTCAGCCTCACCATCGCTGTTCCGAGCAACGCCGCCGGCTATGAGACCATCACCGGCACCGGCTCGACCTGGTCGAAGAACGCGCTTGACCAATGGCGCACGAACGTTGCGGCGAACTACGGCATGACCGTGAACTACAACGGGCAGGGGTCGACCCAGGGCCGACGAGACTTCATCACCGGCGGTATCGACTACGCAGTCAGCGAGATCCCGTTCCAGGGCAGCCCCGAGGACGGTTCCGCTCCCGAAGTGCCGCCGCGCGGCTACGCCTACATGCCGATCGTTGCCGGTGGCACGGCCTTCATGTACCACCTCAACATCGGAGGGAAGCGCGTCACGAACCTGCGACTCAGCGGCGAGACGGTGACCAAAATTTTCACCGGTGGTATCACCAACTGGAACGACCCCGCGATCAAGGCAGACAATCCTGGCCTGGCGATGCCGGACAAGACGATCGTGCCGGTGATCCGCTCAGATGGATCCGGCTCGAGCGCACAGTTCTCCCTGTGGATGTCGAAGCAGCACCCCGCTGTCTGGAACGCCTTCTGTGCATCCGTCGGCCGCGCCAGCCCCTGCGGGCTGACGTCGCAGTACCCGCTGTTCGGGAATGCGAAGGGCCAGAAGGGTTCAGACGGCGTCGCCGGCTATGTCAGCCAGGGCTATGGCGAAGGGGCGATCACGTACGTCGAGTACTCGTACGCGATCAAGGCGAAGTTCCCGGTCGCGAAGATCCTCAACCAGTCCGGTCACTACATCGAGCCCACCGCTCCGTCGGTCGCCGTGGCGTTGCTCAAGGCCCAGATCGACACCAACGCGAGTTCGAAGGACTATCTCACGCAGATCCTCGATGGGGTCTACAACAGCGCCGACCCGAGAACGTATCCGCTGTCGAGCTACTCCTACATGATCGTGCCGACCGAAGTGAAGCCTCCCGCTGTGTTCACCGCAGCCAAGGGGGCGACTCTCGGCGCGTTCGCCAGCTACATGCTGTGTGAGGGTCAGCAGCAGGCGGGCGCTCTCGGCTACTCGCCATTGCCGATGAACCTGGTGCTTGCTGGCTTCGACCAGATCAAGCGCATCCCGGGGGCCGAGGGCGCGAGCGTCGACCCGGCCAAGTGCAACAACCCGACGTTCAAGGCGGGAGACTCGCCGTCGAGCAACCAGCTCGCGACCACGGCGCCGCAGCCGGCGGCGTGCGACAAAAAAGGCCCGGACCAGTGCACCACCGGTACCGCGGGGGCTCTTCAGGACACCGCCACGACCGGTACCGGTGCGGGCGGCTCGGCTGCCGGTGGCGCAGCGGTTGCAGCAGAGGCCGGCGCAGCGGGTGCAGGCGCGGCGGCGGCGGACGGCGGCGCTGCGATTGCGGCGGATGTGGCCACCTACGACGAAAACGGAAACCTCATTGCGGGCGCCTCGACGGTGGGTGGTGCTGTGGCGATCGCGTCGCCGTTCACGCTCGATGACGAGGGCTGGGGCTGGCAGCAGTCGACAATGCTCGGTGCCGTGCTGCTGCTGCTCGTGGCGGTGGCGCTGCCGCCGTACCTGTCGCGCCGGCTGAAGGGTGCCGGCCCCGTTGCCGACCCGAAGGCGGCAGTGAAGTGAGCGCCAACATCATGGGTAGCCGAAGGTCCGTGTGGGGCCTGGCGACCGCGACCGGCGTGATTGTCGGCATCCTCGTCGGAACAGTCGTCGGAACAGGCGCGGCGATCGT
>NZ_JBKJWH010000156.1:0-13024 GCF_046716805.1 Mycetocola sp.
GCGTGACGCAGGACCCGGCATGCCGCGTTGCGGGGCTACCAGCGGTCGTGCACCGCGCTCTTGATGTCGGCCTCGTAGATGCTCCGGACGGCGTCGAGGTAGGCCTTCGGAAGCGGCCCGGCCATACCGGCCGCCGCGTTGGATTGCGCCTGCTGGATCGACCGTGCCCCGGGGATCACGCTCGTCACGCCGTCCTGCTGGGTGACCCAGGCGAGTGCGGCCTGAGTCGGCGTCAACCCTTCAGGAACGGAGAACGCAAGTTCTTCCGCTGCGCGGACCCCGGTCGAGAAGTCGACGCAGGCGATAGTTTCGCAGACGTCGAAGTGGCTGCCGTCCCGGTTGAAGGTGCGGTGGTCGTCGGCCGCGAACTCCGTGGTTGGCGTGTAACGGCCGCTGAGCAGTCCCGAGGCCAGGGGCACTCGGGCGATGATGCCCACTCCGGCGTCCCGAGCCGCTGGCAGCACCTGTTCGAGCGGCTTGAGCCGGAACGCATTGAGGATGATCTGCACGCTGGCCGTGCCGGGGCGGCTGATCGCCGTCAACGCTTCGTCGCAGGTCTCGACGCTGACGCCGTAATTTGCGATGGCGCCGTCGGAGACGAGGGTGTCGAGGGCGTCGTACACGGAGTCAGAGGAGAACACCGGCGTGGGCGGGCAGTGCAACTGCACGAGATCGAGCCGGTCGACGCCCAGGTTGGTGCGTGATCGGTCGGTCCATTCCCGGAACCTGGCGAGTGTGAAGTTGGCTGGGTCCTGAGCCTCCCGGCGGCCCATCTTTGTGGCGACGAAGACATCGAGACCTGCGTTCGCGGCGAGGAAGCGCCCGATGACCTGTTCGCTGCGACCGTCGCCGTAGACGTCGGCGGTGTCGAAGAAGGTGACGCCGGAGTCGACGGCGGCGTCGAGCACGGCGAGGGCGTCGGTTTCCGAGACGGCACCCCAATCCGCTCCGAGCTGCCAGGTTCCGAGGCCGATGATCGAGACGGGGCGGCCGGTGCGGCCGAGGATGCGCTTTTCCATGGCCCCAGCCTAGGGTCTGGCCGCCCGAGCTGCGCTATGCGGTCGACGTGGCGAGCACCGGGGTGATGGCGATGGCGACCCAGAACCCGGCAAGCAGGAACGGCCCGAACGGGATCCGCGTGTCCGTTCCGCCCACGCGCCGCACGAGGATGAGGAGGCCGGCGACACCGCCGAAGAGGAACGCGAGAGCGAGGCCGGCAACCGCCGCCGCGGGCCCGATCGAGCCGAGGCACAGCCCGAGAACACCGGCAAGTTTGACGTCGCCCATGCCCATTCCCCCGCCGAGATTCAACAGCAGGAAGAAGAGGAACCACCCGGCACCCGCGGCGAGCGCTGGAACCGGCGGCGCGACGGTGACCATGCCGTGCACGGTGATCCCCGCGAGAACGACGGGGTAGCCGGGCAGCACAAGACGGTTGGGCAGACGGCGGCTGTCGATGTCGGTACGCGCGAGCTCCCCCGTCACCGCCGCAACGTAGAGAGGTCCGAGCAGGAGGACGCTCGGGCCGACCGCGACGACCGCGAGAACGCTGAGCACAGCTGCAACGGGGAGCACCCGTGCGAACCGGCGCGCACCGGCATCCGTTCTCTGTCCTGTGCCTGTGCCGGTTGTCATGCCGACACGCTAGCCGGGCTGGGTTCCCCCTGCGGGTTATCCACAGCCCGGCCGAGCGGGCTCAGGCGAGTTCGTTCCCCTCCAGCAGCTCGGTCACCAGTGCGGCGATGGAACTGCGCTCCGACCGGGTGAGGGTGATGTGCCCGAACAGATCATGACCTTTCAGCGTCTCAATCACGGAGGCGACCCCGTCGTGACGGCCCACCCGCAGGTTGTCACGCTGGGCGACGTCATGGGTCAGGATCACCCGCGAGTTCTGGCCGATTCGGGAGAGCACCGTGAGGAGTACGTTGCGCTCGAGCGACTGTGCCTCATCGACGATGACGTACGCGTCATGGAGGGAGCGGCCACGGATGTGAGTCAGCGGCAGCACCTCGAGGATGTTGCGTTCGATCACCTCGTCGAGGACGTTCTGCGACACGACCGAGCCGAGCGTGTCGAAGACGGCCTGGCCCCACGGGTTCATCTTCTCGCCCTGGTCACCCGGCAGATATCCCAGTTCCTGGCCGCCGACGGCGTACAACGGCCGGAACACCATGATCTTGCGGTGCTGCTGGCGCTCGAGTACCGCTTCGAGTCCCGCGCAGAGGGCGAGCGCGGACTTCCCCGTCCCTGCTCGACCTCCCAGTGAGACGATACCGACCTCAGGATCGAGAAGCAGGTCGATCGCGAGCCGCTGCTCCGCGCTTCTGCCGTGCAGGCCGAAGACGTCGCGGTCACCGCGCACGAGCTTGAATTCCCGCTTGCCAGTGACCCGGCCGAGGGCGGAACCCCGGTCCGAGTGGATGACGAGACCGGTGTTGATCGGGAGCTCTTCGACAGCCTTGGACAGGCCGACCTCCGTTTCATACAGGTCGCTCATCTCGTTTGCGGAGACGCTGATGGATGCCATCCCGGTCCAGCCCGAGTCGATCGCCTGCTCGGCTCGGTATTCCTCAGCGGAGAGGCCGATGGACGCCGCCTTGACCCGAAGCGGCAGGTCCTTGGACACCACCGTGACGGCGAGTCCGTCGTTGGCCAGGTTGAGCGCCACCGCCAGGATCCGGGAATCGTTGTCGCCGAGTTGCAGACCGTTGGGGAGCACCGACATGTTGGAGTGGTTGAGCTCCACACGCAGGGACCCGCCCTCCCCGACCGGTACAGGAAAGTCCAGCCTCTCGTGCTCGATCCGCAGTTCGTCGAGGATGCGGAGAGCCTGCCGGGCAAAGTAGCCGATCTCGGGGTCGTGGCGTTTCCCCTCGAGTTCCGAGATCACGACGACGGGGATGACGACGGCGTGTTCGGCGAACCGGAAAAGAGCCTTCGGGTCAGACAACAAAACCGAGGTATCCAAAACATAGGTACGCTCGGTCTGTTTCTTGTGTGCTGGCTGTGAAGTTGTGTTTTCTGCTTGCCCTTCGGTGTTGTGCTGCAGTGCGTGGGTACGTGTCGCGGTCATTGCCACTCCCAGCCAAACCTCTCGGTTCGGTTCTCCAGCGAGTGCGGCCACGTACGTCCCGAGTCGAACTTATGTGGCCGTCTCGACCAGGCGCCGTGCCTGATACTTCAGACGTTACGACTGAAGACTCGCTGTTCCAAACAAGACACGCTGGCTTGACATTGCGCGCAGGTAAACATTTACTGTGCGCCGCCCGTGTTCCTAGTAAGCGATAGCCGTGGCGAAGGAAACGAACGAGTCACGGAGCATTCCGAGCGTCTCGCTCGTGGTCCCGGCGTGCACGCTGAGCCGGATCCGGTTCTGCCGAAGTGTGGTGGTGACGCCATGGTTGTGGAGCGAGGCGACGAGCAGTGCCACCTGGTCGTCCGGTGGGTCGAGGATCACGATGCCGGCCCGTTCGTGCGCTGCCCGGGGCGACGCGACCGAGATACCGAATTCATCGGCGAGATCGAGGGTCTCGCTGACCCGATCGCCGACAGCAGCTGCGATCTCCGGAACCCCGACGGAGCCGATCTCCTCGAGTGCCGCGGCCAGCCGGGCTTCGGCCGAATAGTCAGGGTTCGCCACACTGTAGGCGCGAGCCGACTTCGACGGCGGCGGAACGGCATCCCACGGTTCGTCCTTGTCCGTGCCGGTGTAGCCGCTGACGACGGGTTCGAGGTGATCCAAAGCGCGGTCGCTCAACGCGAGGAACCCCGTTCCCCAGCCCGCGCGCACCCATTTCTGCCCACCGGATGCGAGAACATCGGCGACCTCGAACGGTGCGTCGACAACGCCGAAACCCTGGATCGCGTCGACGATGAGCAACCGGTCGCCGATCACCTGGCGGATGCCATCGAGGTCGGCGAGGTAGCCCGTGCGCGTGTCGACGAGGCTCACGGCGACGGCGGTGATACCTGGCGTCAACTGCTGCTTGATCGTGTGCGGTGTGACCCGGCCGTGGTCCGTCTCCAGCCACGTCGGGGTGAGCACCTGCATGGACTCCGCCGCACGCGTCGCGGCGACGGTGAGGCTCGGGAAGTCCCCGGCCGAGAGCAGCAATCCCCCGGTCATGCTGAACATGGTGTGCATGAGTCCCATGCCCGTGTTCGGCTGGCTGACGATGTTCTCCGGGGCGAATCCCACGAGCGAAGCGACGGCAACGCGCATCCGCTCGTCCTGGGCCAGGAAGGTCTCCACAGCGCCGTATCGGGCGCGCCCGAGCAGATCGACCTGCAGCCGCAGCTCGTCCTGGACGACGGCCGCGAGCGGGCCAACCCTGCCGTAATCCAGATATCCGGATTCCTCACCGAATCCGCGAAGGAAGGCGTCGATTCCGCTCATCGTTCTCCCTCAACCGCCGTAGCGGCGTTGCCTTCTCGAGAAGTCGCGGAGCGCACGCAGGAAGTCGACCTCTCGGAGGTCGGGCCCGAGCGCCTCGACGAAATAGAACTCGCTGTGCGCGCTCTGCCAGAGCATGAAGTCGCTGAGCCGTTGTTCGCCCGAGGTGCGGATGAGGAGGTCGGGATCTGGCTGGCCACTCGTGTAGAGGTGCTCACCGATGAGGTCGGGGGTGAGCAGCTCGGCGAGGGACTCGAGGCTGCCGCCGGTGAGGTGGTGTTTCTCGACGATGCTTCGCATGGCATGGACGATCTCCGTCCGTCCGCCGTAGCCGACGGCGAGGTTGATGTGAAGGCCCTTTTTCTGCGAGGTTCGGGATTCGGCAGCGTCAAGCGCAGCGATGAGCGGCTGCGGAAGCCCGGTCGTCGCTCCGACCCTCTTCACCCTCCAGTCGCGGTAGTGCGACAGTTCTTCTGCGAGGTCCGCAATGATTTCGATCAGGTCGTGGAGTTCGTCGGTCGACCGCGAGCTGAGGTTGTCGCTGGAGAGGAGGTACAGGGTGACGACCTTGATGCCGAGATCGTCGCACCATTCGAGGAATTCCCGCATCTTCGCAGCGCCGGCGCGGTGCCCGTGGGCGGCGGTTTCATAACCGAGTTGCTTCGCCCACCGGCGGTTGCCGTCGATGATCATGGCGACGTGGTGCGGCAGCGGTCCGGAGCTGAGACCGCGACGCAGGCGCTTCTGGTACAGGTTGTAGAGAAACCCGGGCCCTGGCTTCGGCTTGCTGTTTGTCACACCGTTACGTTAGTGCAGTTTCCCCGGAGGGTGCCGCGTATCCTGTTCTCTATGCCCCTGTCGCCTTCTTTCCGCGAGCGCCCGAATCACAACAGCGGAACCGGCGGGGCCGGTCCGGATCCCGAGGTCGATGCCGCCGTCGCACGCGATGACGCCGCCGGCCCTGACCTGCCGAACATCCCGCTGCTCGACGACACCATCGCCCGGCCTGAGGAGAGCAAACCGACGTGGCGCGGCTGGATTCACGCCGGCACGTTCCCGCTCACCATCGTGGGCGGGATCCTCCTCGTGTCGCTGGCGCAGGGTGCCCCGGCGAAATGGGCGACCGCTGTGTTCGCGCTGAGTTCGCTCCTGCTCTTCGGGATCTCTGCGCTGTACCACCGGCTCAACTGGTCACCGCGGGCCAAGGTCCTGCTTAAAAGGATGGACCACGCCAACATCTTCCTGCTGATCGCAGGCAGTTACACTCCGGTCGCCGTTCTCGCCCTCCCGCCGGAGAAAGGCAGCCTGCTCCTCGCGCTGGTCTGGGGAGGCACTGTCGTCGGCATCATCTTCCGCATGTTCTGGTTGCACGCGCCACGCTGGCTATATGTGTTCCTCTACATCGCCCTGGGCTGGGCGGCCGTGATGTACCTCTTCGACATCTTCCGGGTAAACCCTGCGACCATGACGCTGATCATCGTCGGCGGTCTCTTCTACACCGGCGGCGCCATCGTCTATGCGCTGAAGCGCCCGAACCCCGTTCCCGGCCACTTCGGATTCCACGAGATCTTCCACGTGTGCACGGTGCTCGCGTTCCTCTGCCACTGGACCGGCATCCTGTTGCTTGCCGTCGACCCGGCGTTCAACCTGGGCTGAGCGCCTCAGTCCCGTCTGGTGAGCACGAAGACCGGGATCTCCCGCTTTGTCTTCTTCTGGTAACTGGCGTAGGGCGAGTAGGCGGCGACGGCACGTTCCCACCACTCGCGCTTCTCCTCACCCGTCACCTCGCGCGCCGCGTAGTCGTGTTTCTCGGTCAGATCCTGCAATTCGACGTGCGGATTCGCACGGACGTTGTAGTACCAGACCGGATGTTTCGGCGCGCCCCCGAGAGACGCCACGATCGCGTACTCCCCGTCGTGCTCCACACGCATGAGCGCTGTTTTGCGCAGCTTGCCGCTCTTCGCTCCGATGGTGGTGAGAACGACCACCGGCCGCCCCTGCAGCGTCGTCGCCTCGGTTCCGCCCGAGGCCTCGTATCTTTCGACCTGTTTGCGCGCCCAGCCGCTCGTGCTCGGCTCGTATTCCCCAGTCAGCGGCATGATCGCACCTCCCGCGGGACGACGAGGCCCCGACCGGATCAGTGTAGTGTCGCGGACTGCGCATGCCTACCATGGGAGACGTGGGCGAATCCTTCGAAGGAACGAGAACCGAGGTCCTCGTGGTCGGGGCCGGTCCGACCGGCCTCCTGCTCGCCGCCATCCTCACGAAGCTCGGTATCGATGTGGTGATCGTCGACGGCAAGTCGGGACCGACGAGAGAATCCCGGGCGCTCGTCCTGCAGGCCCGAACGATGGAGATCCTCGACCAGCTCGACATGGTCGATCCTGTTCTTGCCGAGACAGTGACCGCGACCGCCGCCAGTCCCGGCTTCGAGCGCACGTCGTTCGGCAGGGTCCCGATCGGGCGGATCGGGGCCAACGTCTCGCCCTTCCCCGGCCTCCACGTCCTGGAGCAGTCCAGGACGGAACGAATTCTCCTCGATCAACTCGAACGGCTCGGTGGCACAGTGCTCTGGAACCATCGGCTCGCCGGCCTGGCCGTTCACGGCACCGGCGACACGGCGGTGGAGGCCTCCGTGGATGGCCCCGACGGCTTTGTACGCATCGCTGCAACGTATTGCGTCGGAGCAGACGGGGCGTCCTCCCTGGTGCGCAAGCTGCACGGCATCCTGTTCGAGGGCATCACGAACGAGCACACGTTCTACGTCTCCGACGCGCACGGGGTGACCGGTCTCGAGCCCGACGCGGTGAACATCCGGTTCGGCACAGACGACTTCCTCATCACGTTCCCCATGGCGCCCGGTGGGCACGATCGCCTGCTCGGCACGATCCGGCTGTCCGAGGTGAACGAGTCCGTCACCGAGGACGCCGCACGGGTCAAGCTGTCGCAGGTCTTCGGGGTCGACTACGACGTCGCGAGCTGGTTCTCGACCTACCGGATCTCCCATCGGGTCGCCGCCCGATTCCGGGCCGGGCCGGTGTTCCTGGCGGGCGATGCCGGGCACGTGCACTCGCCGGTCGGCGCACAAGGCATGAACACCGGACTGCTGGACGCACACAACCTCGCCTTCACTCTCGCCGCGGTGCTCCGCAAGCGCGCAGAAGTCTCTGCCCTCGACCGTTACGAGGCGGAACGCCGGCCGGTGGCGCTCAGACTCGTGTCGACCACGGACCGGGCGTTCGGCATCGTCACCGGCACATCCCCGCTCTCCCGATTTGTGCGGCGCCGGGCGAGCCGTGTGATCGTGCCGATCATCGTGGGCGTTGTGCCTCGGCTGCCCGGTGCAAGTCGGCTCTTCGAATACCTGTCGCAGACACGGATTCACTACTGGATGAGCGCCGAGGCAAGGAGCACCGGTCGCCGCGGGCGCGTCGTCGGCCGGCGGCTTCCATGGACCGGCACCAATTTCGACGTGCTCAGAAGCCTGGACTGGCAGGTTCACTTCTACGGCGCCGTCGACCGGCGGGATGCGGTGCGGATCCTCAGTGCCCTTCGCCTGCCCTTCCACAGTTTCCCGACGGTGGGCGCGAGCAGGCTCTCAGCGGGGAGGTTCTACCTGGTCCGGCCCGATGGCTTCGTGGCCGCCGAGGCGACCGGCGATGAGGCCATCACGATATTTCGGAAAGCGCTCGCCGATCACGGTGTTCGCCGGGCTCGCCACGCCGAGGTCGATACAGTATCGGGATGACCGCCGTCACCATCATCTCTCCCGCTGAAGCCGACTGGCAGCGCGTGCGTGACCTCCGACTGGAAATGCTGCGGGACACCCCGATTGCATTCATGGAGACCGTGGAAGCCGCGGAGGCGAACTCCGAGGATGTGTGGCGGATGCGAGCGGACCGCGGCAACACCCTCGACAGCGTCCAGTTGGTGGCGGTGGATGCCTCGGGCCGGTGGGTCGGCACGATGAGCGGATTCGTCGACCGCCTGGACGTCGGCGGGCCACTTCTCGTCGGTGTCTTCGTCTCTCCTGCTGCCCGTGGCAGGGACGCAGGCGTGGCGGATGCGCTCCTGGACGCTGTCGAGCACTGGGCGCGCGGGCAGGGCAACAGCCTCACCCTGCACGTGCACGAGGACAACGACCGGGCGATCGCCTTCTACCGGCGCCGCGGCTACGACCTCACCGGCCGCACCATCCCGTACAACCTCGACCCGACGAAGAACGAGCTGGAAATGCGCCGAACAGTGGCGTGAACGCCGCCGGCTCCGCGGTCAGAGCGGCTTGTCGCCCGGCTTCGGGTCGATGCCGGTGTCCGTCGCCGGTCCACCGTTCTCACCGCGGGCCGCGCGGTCGCGCTCGTCCAGTTCGGCCTGCAGGCGTTCACCGATCTCCGCCTTGTGGTTGACCCGGCGCACCCGGCGCTGCATGTCGAAAATGAGGAGGATCACGGCCGCGGCGAGGAGCGCGACGATGAAGAATCCGGCCGGACCTGGAGTCACATCGTTCGGGTCGATCTCGAGCGACGGGGTCGGCGACGGTGTCGTGGCCAGCCGCCACGCGGCATCCGCGACGATGTTCCAGCTGGCGGCGATCATTCAGGGTCCTCGATTCCGGCGAACAAGTCGCTCTCGTTTGCGACGGGCGGCACGGTGCTGCGTGCTCGCTCGAAGTCCTCATACGGCCAGGCCTTGCGTTGCAGGTCGTTCGACCAGAAGAAGAAGCTCGAGTCGACGGCGACCTGGCTGGCGTGGGCCCGGAGTGCGGCGTCACGGACCTCGAAGAAGTCGCCAGCTGGCACGTGTGTCGTCGAGCGGGCCGGGCGTTCCTTCATCCAGGCGACCATCTCGGCGAGCTGATCGACGAGCGGTGACTCCGGCTCCTGCCGGAGCAGTTCGTCGAAGTTCGCCTGCACTCGTTCGGAATTGAAGATGTGGTCGTAATACAGCTTCGAGACTTCCCAGGCCGGGCCGGCGTCCGGGTAGGCGGATGCGTCGCCAGCGGCCTCGAAGGCGGCGACCGAGACTTCATGGCAGCGCACATGATCCGGGTGCGGATATCCGCCGTTCTCGTCGTAGGTGACCATGACGTGCGGCCGGAACTCCCGCACCACCCGCACGAGCGGTTCCGCCGACACGGCGAGAGGGATGGCGGCGAACGAGTTCGGCGGAACGCTTCCGTCTTCGCGGCGCATTCCCGAATCGGTGTAGCCGAGCCAGCGGTGACGGATGTCCATGATCCGGGCGGCCTCAGCCATTTCGCGTCGGCGAAGACCAGCAAGGTCCCGCTCTCCCATCGCGCGGGCCTCGAGCTCCGGGTTGAGGATGTCTCCTCGTTCGCCGCCGGTGCAGCTGACGACCATCACGTCGACGCCTCGGGAGCGGTAGTAGGCGTTCGTCGCCGCGCCCTTGCTGGACTCGTCGTCGGGGTGCGCGTGGACCGAAAGCAAGCGGAGTGTCACGATGACCGGATCTTTCAGTGAGAGTGTGAGGGGCTGAGAAGCGATTAGCCTTGTCTGTACAGACTAACGTTCGCAGGATGAGGGTTATGGTTTCGAACACCCAGCGGGATACTTCCGTCCTTGACGAACGATACGGTCGCGCTCCCCGCGTGCGAAAGCGCCAGCGGCGCCTTGGCTGGATAGCCGGCGTCACGATCGCCCTGATCTTCCTGGCGTGGGTGGTCTGGGCGGCGCTTGACACCGTCGGCCCGGCAGCGCTCGATGTGCGGGACACGGCCCATGCCGTCGTCGACGAGCGCACCGTCGAGGTCACCTTCGAGCTGTCGATCGCGACGGGAACAACCAGTTATTGCGCTGTGCAGGCGCTCAACGACACCTTCGCCGTCGTGGGCTGGAAGGTCGTGGAGATTCCACCGTCCGACCAGCGAACCCGCAGCCTCACAGAGACCGTGACGACCACCGAGCTCGCCTCGACGGGTTTGATTTATCGCTGTTGGCTGGCCTAAGCTCATCTGATACCCGAACGCCGGGTCGATTTGATACGCCCTGACGCCCTCGTCAGGGCGTCCGTTTATGTAAGGAGTTCGCCATGGCTGTTGAGACTCAGGTCACCTTCCTGACACAGGATGCCTACGACCGACTCGCCGACGAGCTCGAGAAATTGTCCACCGTTGGCCGTGAAGAGATCGCCAAGAAGATCGAATCGGCTCGCGAAGAGGGCGACCTCAAGGAGAACGGCGGCTACCACGCCGCAAAGGATGAGCAGGGCAAGCAGGAGGCGCGCATCCGCACGCTGACCCAGCTGCTTCGGGATGCCACGGTGGGTGTCGCCCCCGAGAGCCACGGAGTAGTCGAGCCCGGCACCGTCATCACCGCCACCGTCGCCGGAGGCGAGGAAATCTTCCTGCTCGGCAACCGTGAGATCGCCGCGAACTCCGACCTGGATGTCTACAGCGAGCAGAGCCCTCTCGGCTCCGCAATCCTCGGCCTCAAGGTCGGCGCCAGCACAACGTACACCGCACCGAACGGCAAGGAAATTCCCGTGAAGATCTCCAAGGTCGAGACGTACGCGGGCCAGTAGCCTCACGACGTGAGCGGCCCGGCGAGAATCTCGCCGGGCCGCTTTCTCGTTGCAATAGTGATCAGTCTTCGACGATCTGCGGGGAATAGCCGGCCGATCGCAGAGTTTCAACGACGAGTTCCCGGTGTTCGAGGCCGCGGGTCTCGACGCTCAACTCGAGTTCGACCTCACCGATTTTGAGGCCGTGACCATGTCGGGTGTGCAGCACTTCGATCACGTTGGCGTTCGCCTCGGCGACGAGTTCAGCTGTCCGAGCGAGCTGTCCGGGCCGGTCGGGCAGCGGGATGCGCAGCGTGAGGTAACGATCGGACGCCGACAACCCGTGACTGATGACGCGCTGCATCAGGAGGGGGTCGATGTTGCCGCCGGAGAGGATGACGACGGTGGGCCCGCTCGGCGCGACAAGGCCGGCGAGGATCGCCGCCACCCCGACGGCACCCGCCGGTTCGACGACGAGTTTGGCACGTTCGAGGAGGACCAGCAGCGCTTTGGCGATGTCATCCTCGGACACGGTCACGACATCATCCACGAGGTGGCGGATGATTTCGAAATTGAGCACCCCTGGCTTCCCCACGGCGATGCCGTCGGCGATGGTCGCCTGCACCGGGACCTCGGTCGGCACACCTGCGGCAAGCGAGGGCGGGTACGCGGCGGCGTTCGCCGCCTGCACGCCGATGACGCGGATCGAACGGCCGGCCGCTGTCGCGCGCAGTTTCATGGCGGACGCGACGCCGGCGATGAGGCCCCCGCCGCCGATCGGAACGATCACCGTCTCGACGTCGGGAACGGACTCCCAGATCTCCAGACCCAGCGTGCCCTGACCGACGATCACGTCGGGGTGGTCGAACGGCGGGATGAAGATGGCGCCGGTCTCCTCCGCGTACTCGGCGGCGGCGAGCAAGGGTTCGGCTACGGTGTGCCCGTGCAGGATCACCTCGGCGCCGTACGCCTTCGTCGCCTGCAGTTTGGGCAGCGGCACCCCGATCGGCATGAAAATGGTCGACGCGATCCCGAGCTCACGGGCGGCAAAAGCGACCCCCTGCGCGTGATTGCCGGCGGATGCTGCGACGACACCGCGAGCCTGTTCCTCGGCGGTGAGCTGCGCCATCCGGTTGTATGCGCCCCGGATTTTGTATGAACCGGTTCGCTGAAGGTTTTCGCACTTGAGGTACACGTCGGCACCGAGAAGCTCCGTAAGGTACCGCGAACTCTCCATCGGCGTCTCCTGGGCGACGCGTGCGACCACGGTCCTCGCCGTCTCGAACTGCTCGAGTGTGGGGCTGGACGGCGTGGATTCATGCATTCGGTGTTCCCTTGCTTTCGGGGGCGGTCTTGGCGTGCCTGGGCTCAGCGGACTTGCGGGCGTGACGTTCGATGGGGACGGTGCGCCAGATGACATCTCCGACGACAAGCGTCGACGGACGTCCCGCAGATCGCCAGGCACCGGACGAAATGTATCGGAACATCACGTTGATCACGGCCGCGACCGGAACGGCGAACAGTGCGCCGGGGATTCCGGCGACGAGTGTCCCCCCTGCGACGACGAGGACGACAGCCAGCGGATGCACCTTGACCGCAGCGCCCATCAGGAGCGGTTGCAGCACATGTCCCTCGAGCTGCTGAACGAGGAGGACGACCCCGAGCATCAGCAGGGCGATGAACCAGCCGTTGTAGACCAGGGCGATGAAAACGGCGACGATTCCGGTGACGACCGCTCCGACGATCGGCACGAATGAGCCGAGGAAGACGAGCACACCGATCGGGATCGCGAGCGGCACGCCGAGCAGGAACGCTCCGAGGCCGATACCCACCGCGTCAATCGACGCGACGAGGATCTGGGTGCGGGCGTAGTTCGTCAGTGTGAACCAGCCTGCCTTGCCCGCGCCGTCGATCGCCGGCTGTGCCTTCTTCGGCATCAGGCGGACGAGCCAGCCCCAGATACCCCGGCCGTCGATGAGCACGAAGACGAGGCAGAAGATGGCGAGGAACAAGCCTGTGGCCACGTGGCCGAGGGTTGAACCGAGCGAGAGCGCACCGCTCAGCAACGTCTGGCCGTCATTCTGGACTGTTGCGACGGCATCCGAGATGAAG
>NZ_JBKJWH010000157.1:0-19144 GCF_046716805.1 Mycetocola sp.
AGAGCGCGTCCCACCAGGCGGACGGCGCGACTTCAGTGCCCACCGGATGCGGCGCGCGGCCCTGCCGCTCGATCCGCCCGGTGGCGGCATCCGCGATCAGGATCTTGCAGCTCTGGGTCGAGGAATCGACGCCGGCGACGAGGGGCATGGCTGGTCCTTCCTGGCGTGATCCGGATGACGTGCGTAATTCCGCCAATGTACGCCCCGGCGACCGGATGCAACTGATTTCCGGGGCGGCGAGAGGATTCTGGCGGAGTTATGCGCCTTGGTCGAGGTCAGCGAGCGTTGAGCAGGTGCTCGAGCGCGAGCTGCTGCAGGCGCACGAAGCCGAAGCCCTTGCCGTTGAAGTAGGGGTTCGCGTCGAAGTCCTCGTAGGCGGAGCGGTCAGCGAGCAGGTCGTCGTAGCTCTCCCCGTCGGCGAGGGTCGTGTTCGAGAGCTCGCCCACGCGCGATGCCGCGAGCGCTTCCTGAACCTCGGGGTCCGCCCGGAACGCCGCAGCGCGCTCCTTGAGCAGGAGGTAGGTGCGCATGTTCGCTGCTGCAGAGTCCCAGACTCCGGTCTCGTCTTCGGTCCGGCTGGGCTTGTAGTCGAAGTGGCGCGGGCCGTCGTAGGCCGGGCCGCCATGCGGTCCACCGTTTTCGAGGAGGTCCACGAGCGAGAACGCGTTGTGCAGGTCGCCGTGGCCGAACACGAGGTCCTGGTCGTACTTGATACCGCGCTGGCCGTTGAGGTCGATGTGGAAGAGCTTGCCCTGGTACAGCGCCTGGGCGATACCGGCGGTGAAGTTCAGCCCGGCCATCTGCTCGTGGCCGACCTCGGGGTTCACCCCGACGAGCTCAGGGCGCTCGAGCGTGGAGATGAACGCGATTGCGTGGCCCACGGTCGGCAGCAGGATGTCGCCGCGCGGCTCATTCGGCTTCGGCTCGATCGCGAACCGGATGTCGTAGCCCTTGTCGGTGACGTAGTCGCCGAGCAGGTTCACGGCTTCGCGGTAGCGCTCGAGTGCTGCCCGGATGTCCTTGGCTGCGTCGTACTCGGCGCCCTCGCGGCCGCCCCACATGACGAACGTCTTCGCGCCGAGCTCGGCGGCGAGGTCGATGTTTTTGAGCACCTTGCGGAGGGCGAACCGGCGGACGGCGCGGTCGTTCGAGGTGAAACCGCCGTCCTTGAAGACGGGAGCCGAGAACAGGTTGGTGGTGACCATCGGCACGATGATGCCGGTGTCGGTGAGCGCCTGCTTGAGGCGGTCGATCTGGGCCTGGCGCTCGGCATCCGTCGATCCGAATGCGAAAAGGTCATCGTCGTGGAAGGTGAGCCCGTATGCGCCGAGTTCCGACAGCTTCTCGACCGCGTGCACGGCGTCGAGCGGAGCGCGGGTCGGACCGCCGAAGGGGTCGGCGCCGTTGTAGCCGACGGTCCACAGTCCGAAGGAGAACTTGTCGTCACGGGTGGGGGTCAGGCTCATTGCATGCTCCGATTCAGCATCGTCGGTGATTTGTTGATTGTTAAAACATATTACACAGGCTGGGCGTCTGCGCCACCCCCGGGTTCAAAAGTCGCGAATGTCGGTTCCCCAGAGAGGAAACCCAGCATCTGAGACGGATGAACGCCGACCGACATGGCTACCCGCGCGCACCGACCGACCGGAAGAATTCGAGCGCGTTCTGCTCGTCGAGGATTCCGCCACCCTCGTGCCCGTTGTACTGCCACAGCGACATCGCCTTCTCGCCGGCGTAGACGTTGTAGGCGCCGTAGATCGTCGAGGGCGGGCACGTGGCGTCCATCTGGCTGGCGGAGAACAGCGCGGGCGCCTGCGCCCGGCGAGCGAAGTTCACGCCGTCGAAGTACGGGAGAACCGATGCCACTGTCGCGGCCTTGTCCCGGTGGACGGCGAGGAAGTCGCGAATCTCCTTGTACGGGTACGAGTCGGTGATGACGGTCGCCCGCGGGAAGTCGCAGAGGAACGGCACACACGGTGAAACGGCCGCAAGGTCGGGCACCAGCCCGGCGACCGCAAGCGCAATGCCGCCGCCCTGGCTCTGCCCGAACACCGACACGCGCGCGGAGTCGACCATCGGCAGGTCTCGCACGGTGTCGATCGCACGCACGGCGTCCGTGAACAGTCGGCGGTAGTAGTAGTTTTCGCGGCTGTCGATCCCCTTGGTCATCATGCCGGAGACCTGCGGCCCGGAGCCGACGGGGTCCGGGGTGTCTCCCCGCGCCCATCCGCTGCCCTGCCCCCGGGTGTCCATCTGGAAGCTCACGAACCCTGACGACGCCCAGAGCAGGTTCTCCAGGTGGTGGCCGCGGCCGCCGCCGTAACCGACGTACTGCACGACGGCAGGAAGCGGGCCCTGGGCGTCCTTCGGAATCCGGAGCCATGCCTTGACCGGCTGCCCGTCCCAGCCCGAGAACGTCACATCGAAGACGTCGAGGGTCGTGAGCGGTGAGTCGACCAGTTCGATGCGAACGTCGGATGCTTCCGCCCGCGCGGAAGCGATGTTCTCGTCCCAAAACGCATCGAAGTCCTCGGGCTCGAACTGGGTGCTGCGATAGTCGGGGAGTTGGCTTTCGGGCATGTCGACGTACATGGAGGCGCTTTCGCTCGGAGTTCGGAATCTGTGATCACCCTAATGGCGATGCAGGAGGTCGCGGGCGGGTAGGCGCAGATTTGTCGCAGAGATCCACAAATAGCTTGTGCTCCGATGTTTCGTGTTTTATGCTCCTAAAAACGCATCATCGAAACGTTTAGACAAAGACGTCAAATGAAGCAAAAGACCGGCACCCCGGAATCGCGCTCGCTGTGAGATATCCGAGGTATCCCGAAATGACCGTGCCCCTACTCCCGCACTGCGGGCTCCGTGGAACGGCTCGAAACCCCTCTCACCACCTGTGAACATCGCCCCGCCACTGTGCAGGGTCACTCCCGCCGCCACGTTTTCGCGTGGCGCACCAGAAAGGATGCCAACGATGGCACGACACACCCCCTCCCGGCGCAGCCGAAAAGGTCTCGTCGCGGTTCTCGCGATGCTGACGGCTTCGGGAATCGCCCTCACCGGATGTTCGGCGACCGGCTCCACGGATTCCGCCGAGCCGACGAAGCTCAGCGTCTGGGGCTGGGTCCCCGGGCTCGAAGACCTCGTCGACGATTGGAACGAGAACAACGCCGACATCCAGGTCGACTTCCACCGGATGACCGGTGACGACGGCGAAAAGGTCAAGGCAGCAGTCGACGCCGGCGCCGGCCCGGACGTCGTCCAGCTCAGCACGCACGACCTTCCCGAATACGTCATCGCCGACCGTGTCCAGGACATCTCCAAGTACACGGGCGACGTCGAAGGCCGATTCACCGAGAGCTCATGGGCCTCCGTGTCGTTCGGGGATGCCGTCTACGGTGTTCCGCAGGGCATTGGCCCGGCCGGGATGATGTACCGCGAAGACATCTTCACGAAGTACGGCATCGAGATCCCCACCACCTGGGACGAATATCTCGAAGCGGCCCGAGCCATCCGCGCTGCCGATCCGAGCGTCTACATCGCCGGCTTCTCGCCGAGTGAGATCGGCCAGTGGATGCAGGAAGTCTGGCAGGCCGAAGGCAGTTGGTTCGGCATCGACGGCGACACCTGGACGGTCAGCGTGAACAGCGACGAGAACAAGCTCGTGGCTGAGCGCTGGCAGCAGTTGCTCGACGAGGACCTGGTCGCGGTCACAGAGATGTGGACCCCGGAGTACTGGGCCCAGGTCAACGCCGGCACGCTCGCCACGATCTCGTACGCCGCATGGTTCCCCAATCTGCTCGCGGAGAACGCCGCAGACACCTCCGGTCTCTGGAGGATCGCGCCGCTCCCGACCAACGCCGGGTCGGACTTCGCGGGTGAATCCGGTGGAGCGGCCAACGTCGTCCTGAAGGGCGCGAAGAACCCCGAGGCGGCTGCGAAGTTCGCCAGCTGGATCAACTCGGCCGGCGAAACCCAGGACCGGCTCATCTCCGTCGGCGGGCTGTTCCCATCCACGCTCACCGGGCTCGAATCGCCCGAGCTGACAAGCGAGTCGGAGTTCTATGGCGGACAGGTCATCAACGAGGTCTTCATCGAGGCCGCCAGGAACACGCCGGACACCTGGGTGGACGGGCCCGCCTTCTCCACGGCATCCGCCGGTATCACCGACGGGTTCGCCAAGGTCGCCGTCGGCGAGAAGACCTTCGTTCAGGTGCTCGACGAGGTCCAGGCGGCGACGATCGCCGCCCTCAAGGACAAGGGACTGAACGTCAAGGCCGGGAGCTAGCCATGAGCTCCACCACGATCGCAGCTCCGCGCCGGCGTGCCGGCGCGGGGCTGCGGCTCGCCCCGTATCTCTTCGTGCTGCCGTTCGCCGTGCTGTTCGTCTGGTTTCTCATCGCACCGATCTTCGTCGCCGTCGGCACCAGCATGTTCCGCGTGACGTCGTCCGGGCTCGGCTTCGGCACCGGCAACGAGACCGTGTTCGTTTGGTTTGAGCAATACGCCAAGGCGCTGCAGGACGCCGACTTCATCGCCGGCTTTGGGCGCGTCCTTCTCTACGGCGTCGTGCAGGTGCCGGTGATGATCCTCATCTCGGCGATCCTCGCGCTGCTCTTCGACTCCGCCCTGGTGAAGGGTAAGCGATTCTTCCAGCTTGCCGTCTTCCTGCCCTATGCCGTGCCCGGCGTCATCGCCGCCCTGCTCTGGGGATTCCTCTACCAGCCGTCGGTGAGCCCGCTCGTCGCCGCTTTACGATCGATCGGCATCCCCGCCGACTTCCTCTCGCCGGGGACGGTGCTGTGGGCGATCGCCAACATCGGCATCTGGTCGACCGTCGGCATCAACATGATCATCCTGTTCTCGGCGCTGCAATCGGTGCCGCGGGACATGTACGAGGCCGCCAAACTCGACGGAGCCGGAGAGTTGCGCATCGCAACGGCGATCAAGATTCCGATGATCTGGCCGGCCGTCCTGCTCACGACGCTCTCCTCGATCATCGGCACGCTCCAGCTCTTCAACGAGCCGGCGGTGCTCAAGACGGTCACGTCGAACATCTCGAGCGACTACACGCCGAACATGGCCATCTACGCCGCGTCGACGACGACCAATGACCCCAACCTCGCCTCGGCCATGGCGATCCTTCTCGGTGTTGCGACATTTGTCCTGTCTGTTCTCATCATGAAGCTCACCACCCGCCGCAAAGGAGTGAACCAGTCATGAGTGCAACCGAACTGGTGGCCGCGAGCCCCGTGCTCGTCAACCCGCAGGACTCGTCCGCCCGCAAGAAGTCGAGGAACACGCCGTTCGAAGGCCACGTCAGCAAGGGATGGCAGATCGCCGTCACCCTCGGCATGGTCGTCGCGGCCGTGTACTTCCTCCTTCCCGTCTACTGGCTGCTCGTGGCATCCACGAAGTCGACGTCCGACCTTTTCTCCACCTGGGGGCTCTGGTTCGCGGGCGACTTCAACCTCTTCGACAACATCGCCGCCCTCAGCAGCTACGACGGCGGGATCTACTGGCGCTGGACGGTGAACTCGATCATCTACTCGGTGTTCGGATCGATCCTGACCACGATCGTGTCCGCCCTCACCGGGTACGCCCTCGCGGTCTATCGGTTCCGGGGGCGCAAGATCCTGCTCGGCGCCGTGCTCGGCAGCCTCCTCGTCCCCGGGACGGTCCTCGCGCAGCCCACCTACGTGCTGCTCGTCGGCATGGGGCTGAACAACACCTACGCCGGGCTGCTCCTGCCCGCTCTCGTCTATCCGTTTGGCGTGCTGCTCTGCTACATCTACGCGCAATCGGCCGTTCCGCTCGAAATCATCGAGGCGGCGCGCATCGACGGTGCGGGCGAGTTCCGGATCTTCGGCTCGATAGCAATCCGCATGATGATGACCGGCATGGTCACCGTGCTGCTCTTCGCCTTCCTGGGCAGCTGGAACAGCTACATGCTTCCCCTCCTCGTCCTCACCGACCAGGAGCTCATGCCGCTCACCGTCGGGTTGACCGGCTGGAACCAGGCGTCGATCACCGTGCCTGGCCTGCAGATCCTCACGGTCGTCGGGTCGATGCTGTCAATCATCCCGATCGCCATCGTGTTCGTCTCACTCCAGCGGTACTGGCGGTCAGGTCTCGCAGCGGGCGGCGTCCGGTTCTGATGGCGAGGTCTCTCACCTACTCCCGTCCGAGCGACGGCTGGCTCGACAGCCTCCCGCTCGGCAACGGCCACCTCGGCGCGATGGTCGAGGCCGGCCCGGAGACGGTTCACCTCCACCTGAACGACGGCACGGCCTGGTCGGGCTCGACTGGCAGCGAGCACCGGCGTGGCGCGGTGACCGCTCAGGATGCGGCGGCGGCCCTCGCCGCGGCGCGCGCCCGGATCGCCGAGGGGCGACCCGTCGACGCCGAGCGCGAACTCCGGGTGCTGCAGTCGCGGTACTCGCAGGCGTACCTGCCCTTCGCCGACCTCACCATCACCGTGGCGAGCGCAGCGGCAACGGACTTCTCCCGGACGCTCTCGCTGGGGGATGCGACGCACTCCGTCATTGCGACCTCGGCCGGAAACGACCTCCGCTACGACACGTTCATCAGCGCCCCGGACGGTGTGCTTGTGCACCGGGTTCGGTCGACGACTCCGATCCGGCTGACGCTCGACCTCCGGACGCCGCTCCGGGAGACCTCCCGCAGCGCCTCGCCGGGCGGCACGGCGATCGGATTCGACCTTCCCTCCGACGTCGCGCCGGGTCACGAACCCGACGAACCCGCGCTCACCTGGGACCTGCCTGGCATCGACCCGCTTTCCGGGGTCGTCGTGGCCGGCTGGCGCCATGACGGCCGTGCCTCAGGCGATGCGCGGGTCGACGGCGTCACCGAGCTCGTGCTCGTCCTCGCGACGGAGACGACGTTTTCCGGGCTGGCGACTCGCGCGGGATCGACGCAGGCGGATGCCATGCGGCTGGCTGCGAAGAGGGTCGACGCAGCACTCGCCTCGCCGTTCGAGGACCTCCTCGACCGTCACATCGGCGCTCACCGGGCCCTCTATGACAGGGTCAGCCTCAGCCTCAGCCTGGGCGCGGCAAGCGAGGTGAGCCCCGATCCGGATGTGCGCCTCGGCGAGGTGGCCGCGGACGGCGGCATCGACCCCGGACTGGTCGCGCTGCTTTTCGACTACGGCCGCTACCTCCTGATCTCGTCCTCGCGGCCAGGCGGCCTGCCGGCCACCCTGCAGGGCCTGTGGAACAACGAACTGCAGCCACCCTGGTCGTCCAACTACACCCTCAACATCAACACAGGAATGAACTACTGGGCAGCGGAAGCACTCCAGCTGCCCGAGTGCCATGAACCGCTCCTCGACCTGGTCGAGGCCCTCGCGGCAGCCGGAGCAGATACCGCCCGCCGGCTGTACAGCTGCCGCGGCTGGGTCGCGCACCACAACACCGATGCCTGGGCGTTCAGCTCGCCGACCTCAGGCGACGCGTCCTGGTCACAGTGGCCGATGGGCGGGATCTGGCTCGTGCTGCAGCTCGACGAGCATCGCCGCTTCGGGGCCGCGGACGACCGGTGGCTGGCGCGGTTCTGGGACGTCGCCACGGGCGCGGCAGCCTTCGCCCTCGACTGGCTCGTCGAGGACGAGTCGGGGAACCTCGGAACACGGCCGTCGACATCGCCTGAGAATCGCTTCTCGACGCCGGACGGACCCGCCTCCCTGGTCTCGGCATCCGCTCTTGATCGCGCTCTTCTCGCCGATCTCTTCTCCACAGTCGAGGACCTGGCTGCCCGGCTGGACCGGCTCGATTTGCCGATCGTTGCCGAGGTCCTGGCGGCTCGCTCCCGAATCGCCGGGCCGCGGATCACGCCGTCCGGCGAGATCGAGGAATGGGGAACCGTTCTCGACGAGACCGACCCCCAGCACCGGCACGTCTCGCACCTATACCCGTTGTACCCGGGTCGAGGCACCCGGGCGCCGGCACTCGAGGCCGCTGCTTCCCGCTCACTTGATCGCCGTGGTGACGACTCCACCGGCTGGTCGCTGGTCTGGAAACTGTGCCTGCGCGCCAGGCTGCGGCAGCCGGACAGGGTCGCCGACCTCCTGCGCCTCGTGTTCCGGCCCTCGACCGAGGGAGCAACCGGGCACGCCGGTGGTCTGTACCGGAACTTCTTCGCCGCGCACCCGCCGTTCCAGATCGACGGCAACCTCGGCTTTCCGGCTGCGGTCTGCGAGATGCTGCTGCAGAGCCACTCCGGGGAAATTTCGCTGCTCCCGGCGCTTCCGGTCGATCTGCCGGAGGGCACCGCCACGGGACTTCGCGTCCGACCCGGCCTCCTCGTCGACGTCAGCTGGTCCGCCGGGACGCTTGTCTCGGCGACTCTGGCCTCTGCGATCCGGGACTCTGGGACTCTGGCCTCCGCGACTCTGGCGGCGGGCGCAGCCGGCGAGTACCGGGTGGTCTACCGCGGCACCGACATCGTCGTCTCGGTCTTGCCGGGGGAGCGGGCAACCGTCACCTGGGACGGGATTGTCCTGCGGGCCGCCGGAGCACCCTGATCGACAGCTTTCGATTTGTCGATGAGGACCACAAACAACTTGCGGGCGGGCGAGCCGATGATCTAGGCTCGCTCTGTATCAATCGAAACGTTTAGACAACGGAGTCCTCCATGGCCAACATCCACGACGTCGCACGCGTCGCCGGTGTGTCCATTTCCACCGTGTCATACGCCCTCAGCGGCAAGCGCTCGATTGCGGAATCCACTCGCCGCCGGATTGACGACGCGGTCCTGCAGCTCGATTACCGCCCGAATGCGGGCGCGCGGATGCTCAAGGGAACGCGGACGAACATCCTCGCCCTGAGTGCCCCCCTCCATGCCGGAACCTATGCGCCCGCGCACATGGCTTTCGTCCTGTCCGTCGTCACGGCGGCACGGAAATACGACTACGACGTCCTTCTCCTCACTCAGGACGAAGCAACGAGCGGCCTGCGCCGGGTCGCCCGCAGTTCCCTCGTCGACGGCATCATCCTGCTCGACGTGTCGACCGTCGACGTCCGGACCGACCTCGTGCGCGAACTCGGCCTCCCGGCTGCGGTCGTCGGCATCCCCAGCGACACCACCGGGCTCATCTGCGTCGACCTCGACTTCGAGGCCGCTGGAGCTTTGAGCGTCCGCCGGCTCACCGAACAGGGCCACACCCGGATCGGGCTGCTCGGACAGGTTCCCCTGGTCTACGAGCGCGGCTCGAACTTCCCCGCCCGTTTCCGCGACGGCTTCCTCGCCGAAGCCGAGCGCCAGGGGGTGACCGTCGGATTCGTCCCGTCGGGCGAGGACGCCGCGAGCGTCCGCAACGCGTTCGACGCGCTCGGCGCAGCGGTTCCCGGAATGACCGCCACCGTGCTCAACTCGAACGAGTCGGTACAGGTCGCGCTGCTCGAGCTCCTGCGGCAGCGTGGCGTCAGCGTGCCGGACGACCTGTCGCTGATTTCGGCCTGCTCGAGCTTCGACACGACACACTTCGACCCGCCCCTCGATGTCATACCGCTCCCGGCGGACCTCTCTTGCGCGAGGGCCGTCGAGCTCACCATGGCGCAGCTGAACGGCGTCGTGGATCCCCACGTCGAGCTCATCGAGCCGGCGTACGTCGACCTCGGTTCGACGGCCGTCGTTCCCTGACCTCCCCTCCGATCGCCCCGGCGGACTGCCCGCCCACCATCGAAACGTTTCGAGCGCCTTGCCCGTGCGACGTGCTCAAGGAAAGAGTATTCCCCTGTCATGACCACCTTCCTGTCCCGCGCGAACGACCTCGTGCAGCCCACCGAGTTCCGCCGGATCTCCGACGGATTCGCCTTCGGCGGTGACTACAGCCCCGAGCAGTGGCCGGAGAAGGTCTGGCTCGAGGACATTCAGCTGATGCGACGCGCCGGAGTCAACTCGGTCAACCTCGGCGTCTTCTCATGGGGCCTGATCGAAGTCGCGGACGGCGAGTTCGATTTCGGCTGGCTCGACCGCATCATGGGCCTCCTGCACGAGGGCGGGATCGGCGTCAACCTAGCCACACCGACCGCCGCACCCCCGATCTGGCTGCTCCAGGCGCACCCGGAGATCCTGCCGGTGAACGACAACGGCATCCGTGCTGCCCAGGGCGGTCGGCTCGGCTGGTCACCCAGTTCGGCGACGTTCCGGCGGTACGCCCTTCGCGTCGTGGAGAAGCTCGCTGAACGCTACGGCGAGCACCCCGCCCTGCGTTTGTGGCACGTGAGCAACGAACTCGGAAACGAGAACGCCAAATGCTTCAGCGATGAGACCGGCCGCGCCTGGCAGCGCTGGCTCGAAGCGACGTTCACAACCATCGACGCCCTCAACGAGGCCTGGGGCACGGCGTTCTGGGGTCACCACTACACCTCGTTCGGCCAGCTCCAGCCACCACGGTACAGCCGGACCGGTCACAACCCCGGCCTTCTGCTCGACTTCGAGCGGTTCAGCTCCGACGCCCTGCTCGATCATTACCGCGCCGAGCGGGAGGTCCTCCGCCGGATCACCCCGCGGGTGCCGGTCACCACCAACTTCATGGTGCAGAACCACCCGGGCGTGGGCGACTACCGCGCGTGGGCCGGCGAAGTCGACCTCGTCTCGAACGACCACTACACGATCGGGATCGACCCGGAGCGACACGGCGAACTCGCCTTCAGTGCCGACCGGGTCCGGGGCATGGCTGGGGGCGACCCGTGGCTGCTGATCGAGCACTCCACCTCGGCCGTCAACTGGCAGGCGCGCAACCGCGCGAAATCCGCCGGCGAGCTGGCCCGCAACAGCCTCGCGCACATCGCCCGCGGCGCCGAAGGAGCGTTGTTCTTCCAGTGGCGGCAGTCCACCGCCGGAAGCGAACAGTTCCACTCCGCCGTCGTTCCCCACGCGGGAGCTAACACCAAGGTCTACCGCGAAGCCGAGGCGCTCGGGGCGACCCTCTCCGCGATCGCGGAGGTCGCCGGCAGCCGCGTGGAGACGGCATCCGTCGCGATGCTCTTCGACTACGACGCGGCAAGCGCGCTCCGTTCCGGCCGCAAGCCCACGGTCGACATCAACTCCCTCGCGGTGGCGCTCGAGCTGCACCGTGCCCTCACCGCCCGGGGGATCGCCGTCGACATCATCCACCCTTCGGATGACCTCGACGGGTACACTGCAGTCCTCGTGCCGACCCTGTTCCTGATGACCGGGGAGAATGCCGGGCGGCTGACCGCCTGGGTCTCGGCGGGCGGCCACGCCGTAGTGACCTATTTCTCCGGCATTGTCAACGAGCACAACCGGGTCCACGGAACCTACCCCGGCGTTCTCCGCGACCTGCTCGGCGTCCGCGTCGAGGAAATCTTTCCGCTGTTCGAGGACGAGCGCGTCACCCTCGACAACGGCTGGACCGGGTCGATCTGGACGGAGCTCACGCACCTCGACGGCGCGACGGCCGTCGCCGGTTACGCCACAGGAGAGTTGGAAGGCGTCCCGGCGATCACACGCAACACCGTCGGGGCCGGGTCGGCTTCGTATGTGGCGACCCACCTCGACGCCGAATCCACCGGCGCCCTCGTCGACGATCTCGTCTCCCGCGCGAACCTGCGCCCGGTCGCCGTCGCCGACCGCGGACTCGAACTCACCCGCCGTGTCGGCGACGATCGCTCCTGGCTCTTCGCCATCAACCATTCGCCTGATCCGCTGCATCTGGATGCTGCCGGCCTGGACCTCGTGACGGGAAACCGCTTCGAGGCCGGTGCGGTCGCACCGGGTTCCGTCGTCGTTCTCAGGGAGGACACCCGCTCATGAAATTCACCGACGGATTCTGGAGCGCCCGACCCGGCGTCTCCGCCCTCTACGCCCAGGAGGCGTACGACATCGACGCAGACGGTGACGTGCTGCGCATCACCGCACCGACCAAGGTGATCGAACGCCGGGGTGACGTGCTCAACCGGGCAGCCCTGACGGTGAGCCTGTCCTCGCCGCTTGAAGGCATCATCCGGGTCCGGGTCGAGAAGAACTCCGGCGCGAAGCCAGGACCAGGCTTCGAACTGGTCGGCGCCGAGCCGGCCGACGCCCGGATCACGGTGACGGATGCCGGTAGCACACTAGCGTCGGGCGCCCTGACGGCGCGCATCGCGGCGGGCGCGCCCTGGTCGTTGAGCTTCGAGGCGGACGGCACGACCCTGACCTCGAGCGGCCACAAGTCGATCGGTTACATGGCCCTCGACGAGAACGCTCCGGTCACCACCGAGCCGGCCGGGATCTCCGGTGTCACGACGACCGGACTCGCCCCGGCATCCGCCTACCTCCACGGCCGGCTGACGCTCGGCGTGGGCGAACTCGTCTACGGGCTCGGTGAACGATTCGGCCCGCTCGTCAAGAACGGCCAGACGATCGACATCTGGAACGCCGACGGCGGAACGTCGAGCGAGCAGTCCTACAAGAACGTGCCGTTCTACCTCACCAACCGCGGTTACGGCGTGCTCGTGAACCACCCCGAGCACGTCTCGTTCGAGGTCGGCACCGAGTCCGTCGAGGAGGTGCAGTTCTCCGTCGCCGGGGACGCCCTCGAGTACTTCGTCATCTACGGTCCCACCCCGAAGGAGGTGCTCGAGCGGTACACCCGCCTCACCGGGCGCCCCGCACGCGTGCCCGCCTGGTCGTACGGCCTCTGGCTGTCCACCTCGTTCACCACCCAGTACGACGAGGCGACGGTGTCGAGCTTCATCGACGGCATGGCCGAACGGGACCTGCCGCTCAGCGTCTTCCACTTCGACTGCTTCTGGATGCGCGAATTCAACTGGACCGACTTCGAGTGGGACCCCCGGGTCTTCCCCGACCCGGAGGGCATGCTCGGCCGCCTCCACGACAAGAACCTCCACGTCTCCGCCTGGATCAACCCGTACATCGGCCAGCGCGCCGCGATCTTCGCCGAAGCCCGCGACGCCGGCTACCTCGTCAAGAAGCCGAACGGCGACGTCTGGCAGTGGGACATGTGGCAGGCCGGCATGGGCCTCGTCGACTTCACCAACCCGGATGCCACGGCCTGGTTCCAGGACAAGCTCCGCCGCCTTTTCGAACAGGGCGTCGACGCGATCAAGACCGACTTCGGCGAGCGCATCCCCACAGATGTCGTCTGGCACGACGGCTCCTCACCCGACGTCATGCACAACTGGTACACCCAGCTCTACAACAAAGCGGTGTTCGATGTGCTCGAGGAGTACCGCGGCGAGGGTGACGCGGTGCTGTTCGCCCGCTCCGCCACCGTCGGCGGCCAGCAGCAGCCGGTGCATTGGGGCGGGGACAACTCCTCCAGTTACGAGTCGATGGCCGAGACCCTGCGTGGCGGGCTCTCGCTCGCGTTCAGCGGCTTCGGCTACTGGAGCCACGACATCGGCGGATTCGAGGGGATGCCCGACGCGGCCGTTTTCAAGCGCTGGGTCGCCTTCGGCCTGCTGTCGAGCCACTCGCGCCTGCACGGCTCGACGAGCTACCGGGTGCCGTGGCTGTTCGATGACGGCACCGAGGCGGACGGCCAGAGCGCCGTCGACGTCACCCGGCGTTTCACGAACCTCAAGCTCGAGCTCATGCCCTACCTCTACGAGGTCGGGCTCGAGGCGCACCGCACGGGCACCCCGTTCATGCGGCCGATGCAGCTCGAGTTTCACGGCGACCCCGCCGTCGACTACCTCGACCGGCAGTACCTGCTGGGCCCGAACCTCCTCGTCGCCCCGGTGTTCAGTGAGGCAGGCGACGTGCAGTACTACCTGCCCGCCGGCACCTGGACGAACTACCTGACGGGCGAGACCGAGACCGGGCCGGCCTGGCGCCGCGATACGCACGCGTTCGACAGCATCCCGCTGTGGGTGCGTGAAGGAGCCGTGCTCGTCACCGGCTCGCGTTCCGACCGGCCGGACTACGACTTCACCGAGAACCCACTCGTCACCGTGTACCCGGGCTTCGCCGGGACCCGGACGGTGGACGTCCAGAACCCGCTCGACGGGACATCCGTCACCCTCACGATCACGTCGGAGGGCGACACGGTCACCGTCACAAGCGATGCGGATGCTTTCTTCCGCGCACGCCGCGCAGGCGGCGACATCACGACAGCAACCGAACGAAAGGCGTCCCTCCGATGACCGATTCGATACTCACTGACACGACGCTCACCGCGACGACCGCGGGCAACGCGGACTACCGCGACGCCGGACTCGAATTCCCCGCCGACTTTGTCTTCGGTTCGGCCACCGCGTCGTACCAGGTCGAGGGCGCCGCGACCGAGGACGGACGGGGCCCGTCGATCTGGGACACCTTCAGCCACACCCCCGGCAAGATCTGGAACGGCGACACCGGCGACGTGGCCGTCGACCACTACCACCGGCTCGACGAGGACCTCGACCTGATGGAAAGCCTCGGGCTCGAGGCCTACCGGTTCTCGATCGCCTGGCCGCGGATCCAGCCGACCGGTCGAGGCCCGGCGAACCCGGCGGGACTGGCGTTCTACGAGCGTCTTGTCGATGGGCTGATCGCCCGCGGCATCCGCCCCATTGCGACGCTGTATCACTGGGACCTGCCGCAGGCGCTCGAGGACGACGGCGGTTGGACGAACCGCGCCACCGCGTACGCGTTCGCCGACTACGCCCGGATTCTGGGGGAGGCGCTCGGCGACCGGATCGAGACCTGGACCACGCTCAACGAACCCTGGTGCTCCGCGTACCTTGGCTACGGCTCCGGTGCGCACGCCCCCGGCCGTACCGACGGCGCGTCGGCGCTCGCCGCGGTGCACCACCTCAACCTCGCGCATGGGCTCGCGGTCTCCGCGCTCCGCGAGATCGTCACCAACGACCCGGCGTTCTCGATCACCCTCAACCTGCACGTCTTCCGTGGTGAGGGGGAGACCGGGCCTGAAGCGATCCGCCAGGTCGACGGCCTCGCCAACCGGGTGTTCCTCGGGCCCATTCTCGAGGGCTCGTACCCTGCGGACGTGCTCGAGGACACAGCATCCGTCACGGACTGGGCGTTCGTCCACGACGGTGACCTCGAACTCATCCGCCAGCCGCTCGACCTGCTCGGCGTGAACTACTACTCGACCACGAAAGTGCGGCTCTGGGACGGGATCTCCGAGAAGCAGAATGCAGACGGGCACAAGCCGTCGCTCGGCACCGCGTGGCCCGGAGCCGACCGGGTCGAGTTCCTGCCGCAGCCAGGCCCGTACACCGAGATGGGCTGGAACATCGAACCCGCCGGGCTCGAAGAACTGCTGTTGTCCCTGCACGAGAGCTACCCGAACCTGCCGCTGATGATCTCCTTGTAGGGTGCGGCGTTCGACGACCTGGTCGTCGACGGGGCCGTGCCCGACGCGGACCGCATCGACTACCTGCGCCGACATCTCACCGCGGTGCACCGGGCGTTGGCCCAGGGCGTCGACCTGCGGGGCTACCAGGTCTGGTCGTTCCTCGACAACTTCGAGTGGGGATACGGGTACTCCAAGAGGTTCGGTATCGTTCGTGTGGACTATGAAACCCTCGAACGCCTGCCCAAGAACAGTGCGCACTGGTATGCCGAGCTCGCCAGGAGCCACAGAATCCCGAGCTGACCAGTGAATAATCGCGGCACCAACCTCGACACGGTTCGTCGGTACAACCTCTCTCGGATTCTCGGGCTCGTTCACCACCGCGGTGCGGTGTCCCGTTCGACCCTGACGCGGGAGACCGGGCTGAACCGCTCGACCGTTGCCGCGCTCGTCGGTGAACTGGCCGCGCTCCGTCTCGTCGTCGAGGTGGAACCGGCCGGTGCTCGGGGCGTCGGGAGGCCGTCGCCGGTCGTTCGCCCGCATCCGGACTGTGTGGCCTTCGCCGTGAATCCGGAGCAGGATGCCATCACCGTCGGCATCGTGCGCATGCACGGGCACGTCGTGTCGCAGGTGCGGCACGAACTGGACGAACCGCTCGGGGTGGATGACACGGTGCGGGTGACCGCCGGGCTGATCGCCGACCTGAGGGCTGGGCTGCCGACATCCGCCGTCATTGCCGGGGTCGGGGTCGCTGTTCCCGGTCTGGTGCGCGTGACGGACGGCCTGGTGCGCCTGGCGCCGCACCTCGGCTGGGTCGACGCGCCGGTGGCAACCCTGCTGGCGGAGGCGACCGGCCTGGCCTGTTTCGCCGCCAACGACGCGAGCCTCGGTGCGCTCGCCGAGCACATCTTCGGTGCCGGGCGCGACGTCAACGACCTCATCTACCTCAACGGCGGGCCCAGCGGAATCGGCGGCGGCGTGATCGCCAACGGGATGCCGCTCGGCGGCGCGGGCGGGTACGCCGGGGAATTTGGGCACAACCTGGTCACCGCACCGGACGGGCCGGACAAGCCGTCCACAGGGGGAGTGCTCGAGGACGAGGTTAACCGGACCCGGCTGCTCGGGCTGTTGGGTCTCAAATCCGCCGACCCGGTGGAACTGGAACGGGCGCTGCTCGACTCGGACGATGCCGAGGTGCGCCGTGAGGTGTCGCGGCAGCTCGGCATCCTGAGCATCGCGCTGCGGAACGCGATCAACGTGCTCAACCCGGAACTCGTGGTGCTCGGCGGGTTCCTCGGCTCGATCCACGCGGTGGACGCCGAACTGCTCGAAACCCTCGTAGCCGGGCAGACCCTCTCCGCCTCCTACGAGGATGTGCGGATCGTGCGCGCGACGCTCGGGCCCGACCTGCTGCTGATCGGAGCAGCGGAGCTGGCATTCGAGCCGCTCATCGCCGACCCGGCCCGGGTCGCGCTGCGCGCGGGAGCCTGACCGCGCGCACAACTCCGCCGATCCGGCGTAGTTGAGGAGTGGGAAGCGCGCCCACGCGCGATCGCACGACCCCGGGCGCCTTTTTCCGGCGGAGTTATGCGCACGAACCGCCGCCGCTGCGCCTCAGACAAGGGGTCGCCGCTGAGGCCTGAGTGCGCGCACCACTCCGCCGACCCGGCGTCGTCGAGGAGTGAGGGCGCGCCCACGCGCGATCGCACGAACCCGGGCACCCTTTCTGGCGGAGTTATGCCCACGAACCGTCCCGGCTCAGCCGGCGCGATTCCCAGCCTCGAGCTCTGCAAGCTTCTGCTGCTCGTCGATCGACACCGCGACGCGGTCCCGCTGCGAAGCGCGGGTGTTTTTTCGCCGCGCGGGCGGCATAGCAGCCGCGCAAGGCAAAAACACCCCCCCCCCGCGGCGGCAGGCGCGCTGCTACTCCGAAGTGCCCGATCGAATCGATTCGATTTTCTGCCGCTGAACGGGAATACCGCACCGATCGCGTGGTTACGTTCAGGGCACCGGCCGTCCGCCGTGGCATCCGCAGTTCCCGCTTACTCGAGGATTAACCATTTCATTGACCACCGTTGTGCACCCCGGCGACGCGCTCTCCCGTAGGCAGCGGCTCGTCTACATCCTCGTCCTCGGGGCGCTGACCGCTCTGGGGCCGTTCACCATCGACCTGTATCTGCCGGCGTTCCCGGTACTCGAAGGCGAACTCAACGTCTCGGCGGCTCTCATCCAGCTGACACTCACCGGCACGACGATCGGGTTCGCGGTCGGCCAGCTCTTCATGGGGCCGTGGAGCGACAAGGTCGGGCGGCGGCTTCCCCTCCTCGTGGCGACGAGCGTGCACATCGCCGCGAGTATCGGCGCCGCGTTTGCCCCTGACATCGTGTGGCTCGGCGTCTTCCGTGTGCTGCAGGGAGCAGGCGCCGCGGCTGGCGGTGTCGTGGCGATGGCGATGGTGCGGGACCTCTTCGGCGGAAAACCACTTGTCCGGATGCTGTCGCGCCTCGCCCTCGTGAACGGCCTGGCCCCGATCCTCGCCCCGGTGATCGGATCGCAACTGCTGCGGATTCTGGACTGGCGTGGCCTGTTCGTGTTCCTCGCGCTGTACGGGGTGCTCGTCATCGTGGCCGTGTCGCTGTTCATCGTCGAGACGCTGCCGCCGGAGCGCCGCCAGGTTGCCGGTCATTCGACCGCGCGAGACCGCTACCGTTCGGTGTTCGGCGACCGCGTGTTCGTCGGTGTCGCGCTGATCGGCGGCATGAGCTTCTCCGGCCTCTTCGCGTATCTGTCGGCCTCATCGTTCCTGTTCCAGGATGTGTACGGCCTCAACCCGCAACAGTACGGCTACCTCTTCGCGATCAACTCGATCGGCATCGTTCTCGGCGTACAGGTGTCGTCGCGTCTGATGCGGCGCTACGGTCCGCAATGGATTCTCGGCGTGACGACCGCCGTCCAGGCCGCCGCTGCCCTCGCCATCGTCGTGCTCGCGGAGTCCAGCGCCGGATTCCTCGGCGTGCTCATTCCGCTGTTCTTCTTCATCATGGCGGCCGGCTTCGGGTTCCCGGCCGTTCAGGTGCTCGCCCTGGTGAATCATGCGCGTGAAGCCGGCACAGCGGCATCCGTTCTCGGTGCCCTGAACTTCGGTCTCGCCGGACTGATCTCGCCGATCGTCGGCTGGCTCGGCATCGACACGGCGGTGCCGATGGGGTCGGTGATGTTCGCGACGTCGTTCGTGTCGATCTGCGCGCTGTGGCTGATCGTGCAGCCCAAACGCGTGCCAGCGCTCGTCGGGTAGTCGCCCACTGGGACGGGTCGGCACGGTGCGCGGGTTGATTTGCCGCGCGCCTGTGCCGGAGCACCAGCGCGACGCCGGAACACCCGCGCGTCCGACGGACGCCGCCACACCCATCGATTAATGCCGCCCGCTCGGGCGATCGCAGTTGTACCATCGTTGCTAAGAGGCTTGCGACGAGGCAGAACGGATGCCGGACGGCGCGGGCACACCGCGACTGAGGGGTTCCGAGGAGCTACGACGCCGACAGGGCACGAGGCCACGCGGGCTCTCGTCGACGAAGGCCGAGAAACGCATCCAGAAGCAGTGGGATGCCTTGCCGGTCGAGCGCCGGCGGGTGAGAGCGAGGCACGAATGAACGCGCTCGCGGTCGGGCTCGTCAAAGCCGGCCGGTATCTCAAGGCGGTGATGGGCGACAACGCGTACGAGGTGTACCTCGCCCACCTCGCCGCCGCCCATCCCGGCACCCCTCCGATGCTCGAGCGACTGTTCTGGCGCGAGCGCGACGACGAACAGGACCGTAACCTGCAATGCCGCTGCTGCTGAGTCCGACCTGAGAACGGATG
>NZ_JBKJWH010000158.1:0-26246 GCF_046716805.1 Mycetocola sp.
TGCACCGGCGCCCATGGGCGCCCGACCACACCCTCGGCGCACGATCCCGCCGACCGCCGGGTTCCTCGAGGCTGCGACGGAAACGGCTGGAGTCCTTGGCGAAACGCGACCGTTTCTGTCGTCGCAACGCGCAGGCTGTGCGCGGGAGTGTCGGCTCCGCTGACGTAGGGTGAACGTGATGGACGCACTCGCCGCACCCCGCATCGCGCCCGACCTCGCGGCCGGCCCAGCGACCGACACCGGGATGCCCGTTCGCCGCGCGCGTTATGCGCCGCGGCATCCGCTCCAACTCCACAAAATCCTCACTCCGTTGGCTCGCGGAGGTGACGGGCCGTGCTTCCGTCGGACAGCGATGGGTGCCTGGGTCACCATGCGAACACCGGCCGGGCCGGCGACACTGCACCTGGAACAGGATGCCGACGGCGTCGCGGCCGCCGCATGGGGGCCTGGCGCCGAGTGGGCGATAGACGGTGTGCCCGAGCTGCTGGGCGCGCGGGACGACTGGAGCGACATCGACCTGTCTCCGAGCCCGCTGCTCACCGAGGTGCGCCGCCGCAACCCCGGCCTGAGGCTCGGCCGCAACCGGCTCGTCTTCGAGATGCTCGTGCCTGCCATCCTCGAGCAGAAGGTCACCGTCGTGGAAGCGTGGGCCGCCTGGCGGCTGCTCGTCCGGAAGCACGGGTCACCCGCGCCCGGGCCGGCGCCCGACGGGATGGTCGTCGCGCCGCCAGCCGAGACCTGGCGGCTCATTCCGAGCTGGGAATGGCACACCGCTGGCGTCGGGCCGCAGCGCTCGGAGACCGCCGTGCGGGCGTCGCGGGTCGCGGCCGCGTTGGAGCGCACGATCACGGGATCGGTTGATGTCCTCGCCGAGGCGGCTGAGGCATCCGCCCGTCTGCGCAGTCTGCCTGGTATCGGCGTGTGGACGGCAGCCGAAGTGACGAGCAGAGCACACGGGAACCCGGATGCCGTCAGCGTCGGCGACTACCACCTCGCCTCAACCGTCGGGATGGCCCTGACCGGCTCCCCGGTGGACGACGACGGCATGCTCGAACTACTGTCGCCGTGGGCGGGGCAGCGCCAGCGCGTACTGCGGCTGATCCTGCTGAGTGGTATCGCCAAGCCCCGGCGCGGGCCGAGGATCACGATCCAGGACCACCGCAGGCACTGACGCGAAACCGATGCCGTGGCATCCCGCTGGGTTCGCGTTCGTTGGCGGGAATGGTCGCATTCGTCGCGGCTAACCTTCCCGCCGCACGCGCAACACGGTGTCAATGAGGTTTACGGTCTTGCCGTCGCGGCCGGTGACCGGCCTGTCGACGAGCGCGTTGGTCTCGACCACCCAGCCGTCGGGCAGCCGGAGCGACGTGAGCACCTCGTCGGGTGTCGGCAGCGGTGGGGCGTCGCAGTCGTGTTCGCTGTGGCCCGACTTCGGCGGAAATGCTCCGTGCCCGACAACGAGCAGCCGTCCACCGGGTGCAACCGCCGAGGCCGCGCGCCGCAGTATTTCTTCGCGCGCGAGCTCGACGGGGGAGTGCAGGAACGCGGCCGTTACGAGGTCGAACTCCGCCGACGGATGCCACGTCGAGAGGTCGGCCTGCACCCAGTCGATGCGATCGGCCAGCCCATCCCGGGTTGCCTTCGCCGCTCCCACAGCCAGGGCGGTCGCCGAGATGTCGATCGCCGTCACGGTCCAGCCCCGGGCGGCGAGCCACAGCGCGTCTGCTCCTTCGCCGCTCCCGAGCTCGAGGGCCGTTCCGGGGGTCAGGCCGATCACCTCGTGCACGACCGCCGCGTTGACCCGACCGCTCCACACGTGCCCGCTCTCGCCGCGGTTGGTGAGATAGCGCGCCTCCCAGAACTCGGCTGGGGCGGTGAACGTTCCGTCTGTCGAGTGAGCCATGGTGGTCAATTTCCCGTCGGGTCGGTGGAGGGCGCTGGTTCGTGTTCGCTATCGGTGAGAACGGAGTCACGAGCGAATGTCGTGCTGACCCGCTCGGATGCAGCGGCGATGTCCTCGGCCACGAGCTCCGCGTTGACGGCGAGGGCCGCGGTCGCTCCGGAACCGGCCGCTAGGGGAACGAGCGCGCCGGGGTTGGCGGCGTTACCGACCGCCCAGACGCCCTCGACGCTCGTCTTGCCGAAAGCGTCGACGGCGGTCCACGAGCCGAAGGGCGTCTCGGTGCGTTCGGCGCCGAGCTGCCTCAGCGGTTCGTCCAGGGCGATCAGTGTCGGCTCAGCGAACACCACATCGACCGGCGAGACCGTCCCGTCGGCGAGACCGAGCCCGGTGATCCTGTTCCCGTCGGTGACGACGTGCGTGACGGCGCGATTCTCGAGTCGCACACCGCGCTCTTCGAGCACGAGCCTGTCGGTGTCGGGGACAGGGCCCGCACGAGCGGTGAACACGGTGATGTCGCCCGAATACGACCGGAGCATGTGCGCCTTGTGCAGCCCCATCACGGAACCCGCGAGTACTCCGATCGCGCGACCAGTCGCCTCAAATCCGTCGCAATATGGACACGCCACGACTCCGCTGCCCCACTGGTCGGCGAGGCCTGCGATGTCTGGAAGCTGGTCGCGGGCTCCGGTCGCGACGATGAGGCGGCGGGCGGTGGCGCGGGCGCCGCTGCTGGTGACGATTTCGAATCCGTCCGCGGTCGCGCGAGCCTCAGCGACGCGGGCGTTCTCGATGACGCCGTCGACGGCTCGCACTTCCCGGTAGCCGTCGGCCACGAGGTCGAGCGGCGAGTAGCCGTCGCGGCTCAACACGCCGTGCATGTGGGGCGCGAACCTGTTGCGAGGCTCCTGTGCGTCGAGCACGAGCACGCGGCGCCGAGCGCGAGCGAGGATGAGTGCGGCGCTGAGCCCGGCGCTGCCGCCGCCGATGATGACGACGTCCCACTGCTCGTCAGAAACCGAGGAGCGGGAGCCGTCACGTGCAGGCGCGGAGAAAGCGGAGAGATGTTCGTCGTTCGTCATGCCCCCAGCGTGCCCACCTGTTACATTGTTAGCAACTATCAGTGCCGAATCGGCAAGAACGGAGCAACGTGCCCGACGACTCTGTCGCCCTCATCGGCCCGCGTCTCAAGAGCTGGCGTGAGAAGCGCAGCATGACTCTCGCCGAACTCTCGAAGACCACGGGTATTTCCTCGAGCACACTCTCGCGACTGGAGGCAGGCAAACGCGCGCCGAACCTCGAACTCGTGGTGCCTATCGCGCGGGCGCTGAGGCTCGAACTCGACGACATCGTGCCGCGTGCTGCGCCAGACCCGCGGGTGCCACGCACGACGAAACGCATCGGCGAAACGCAGTTCGAGACGCTGTCGCCTGAGTCGAGTCCAGTGCAGACCTACAAGGTCACGTTTCCCGCGAACCCGGCGGGGGTCGCCACGGTGCCCGACCCGAAGGTGCACGACGGCCACGAGTGGCTCTACGTGCTCTCCGGTCACTTGCGGCTCGTGCTCGGTGAGCAGGATGTGACGCTCGGACCGGGGGAGGCCGCCGAGTTCGACACGCGCATACCTCATTGGCTGTCGGCGACGGGCGCCGGGCCCGTTGAGATGCTGTCGATCTTCAGCAAGGAGGGCAAGCGCATCCACTTGCGGGCCGGTCCGGCGGCAAGCACAGCGACCGCCGCCTCCGGTCGCTGAGCACGACGCTGGGTGCCACGCTAGTGGTGCCTGGGCCGTGCAGGCATCTCATGGTTGCGTTCGACGCTGCTCGGCCGAAAACGGTCGCGTTCCAGGCTAAAGTCTCGCCGTTATCGACCGAGCAGCGATCGGGTTCAGCCGCTTGGGACCGAGCAATGCGCCGTGCAGCCTGCTGTGCCTGAGCAACGGCGCTCCACTCCCGTGCTCCAGCCGTTTGCAACCGAGCAGAGCGGGGCGCATTCGTAGCGGCACGTCGCGGTGCTCATGCCCGTGGCATCCGCCACGGCTTTCGCTGCTCGGTCAGAGACGGTTGCGTTCCAGGCGGAAGTCTCGCCGTTATCGACCGAGCAAGAAGCGGTTCCAGCCATTTCTGACCGAGCAAAGGCAGTGGCGAGTCGCCCAGCTACTCGCTCTCGAGCACCGCCATCGCCGCATTGTGCCCGCCGATGCCGGACACGGCGCCTCCGCGCCGGGCGCCTGAGCCGCAGAGCACGATCCGCGGATGTCCCGTCGCCACGCCCCAGCGCTCGGCCGGCGTCGAAACGGGAGCGTCGTCCTCGAGGAACGGCCAGTCCAGCCCGCCATGGAAGATGTTGCCCTTCGGCATGCCGACCGCCCGTTCGATGTCGAGCGTCGTCTTGGTCTCGATACAGGGGCGACCAGCCGCATCCGTCATCAGTACGTCCTCGATCGGCTCGGCGAGCACCGAGTTGAGCGATTCGAGCACGGCCGCCTGCAGTCGCGAACGCATCTCGTCGTTGTTCGAGGCGTCGACCAGTCGCGACGGCACGTGCAGCCCGAACACGGTGAGCGTCTGGGCTCCCGCCTCCCGCAGCTCCGGCGCGAGGATGGTCGGGTCGGCGAGGGAATGACAGTAGATCTCGCACGGCAACGGGTTCGGGATGTCGCCGCCAGCGGCTGCGAGGTAGGCGTCGTCGAGTTGCGTCCAGGTTTCGTTGATGTGGAAAGTCCCACCGAAGGCGGCCTCGGGGCTGACGGTCTCGTCGCGCAGCCGCGGCAGGCGCTTCAGCAGCAGGTTCACCTTTACCTGCGCTCCTTCGCGGGCATGGTTCGGGTTCTGTTCAGCGCCGAACGGCCGTGCCTCGAACACACCAGCCGACGGCTCGGCGGCGGCCAGCTGCTCGCGCCCGTAGGAGACCGTCGTTCCGGCAGCGACGAGCTTCTCCAGAGTGGCCGGGGCGACGTTGGCGAGGATCCAGGTCGCGGATGCCTCGGCCTCGGTCCCGTTCACCGAGTACCGCACCGTGCCGGCCGGGTCGATCGCCGTCACTTCAGCGTCCGTTCTCAGCTCGGCGCCGGCCTCGCGGGCAGCCCGGGCCAGTTCGCTCGACACGGCGCCCATGCCTCCGACGGGAACGTCCCAGTCGCCGGTGCCTCCGCCGATCAGGTGGTAGAGGAAGCAGACGTTCTGCTGCAGGTCCTCGTCGTCGGCGCGGGCGAAGGTGCCGATGAGGGCGTCGGTGAGCAGGACACCGCGAACGAGGTCGGTGTGCAGGTGGCGGATGACGTCGCCGATCGGAGTCTCGATCATCGCTTTCCACTCGCTCGCGCCACCGGCATCCGTCACTATGCGCTTCGCCTCCGAGCGCGTCGGCAACGGCTCGGTCATCGTCGGCCACAACACCTGGGTGAGCCGGCGGCAGTGCTCGTAGAACAACTCGAAGAGTTCGTACTCGTCGGCCGGGGCACCCATCCGGGCGAAGGATGCCTCGGTGGCCGCGGCATCATCGTTGTCGACGAGGAGCCCGCGCGACGGGTCGGCGGGGTCGGGTGTGTACGACGAGTAGCGACGGCGAACGAGTGTGATGTCGAGTCCGAGGTCCTCGATGATCCGAGCGGGCAGCAGGCTGACGAGGTAGGAGTAGCGGGAGAGCCAGGCTTCGACCCCCTCGAAGGCCTGGGCCGAGACGGCGGCGCCACCGACGGCATCCAGTCGTTCCAGGAGCAACACTCTCTTGCCGGCCTTACCGAGGTAGGCAGCGGCGACGAGGCCGTTGTGGCCTCCACCGACAATGATCGCGTCGTAGCTCTGGGATGTCGTCATGCTGCGATTCTTCCACGGGCACCGCTAGGCTGATGGGCGAACACGGGAGTCCGGTGTACCGGGCTGAGAGGAAGATTTCGTAATCTTCGACCGTCGAACCTGATCTGGATCATGCCAGCGCAGGGAGGCATTCATCTCACGCGTTCGCGACGTCTTTTTGTCGCGTCCGCGATTCCCGTGCCCACTTTTCGCACTACGAGAAAGGGCACGACAGTGCACACACAAATACTTGCCACCGAGGCACGACCCACCCCGCGCGAATTCGGCGTCGGAGCACGGGTCACGCTCGCCGTGATGAGTTCGGACTACATCGAGATCATCCTCGGTGCGCTCGCCGAAACGGATGCCACCGGCCTCGAGATCGAGACCGATGACGTCAGCACGTGGATCGCCGGCGACGAGCAACGCATCACCGAGTACCTCGCCGAGCTGATCGCGGCCGCATCCCGCGGCGGGGAGCACGTGACGGCATCCGTTCTGTTCTCGCGCGGATGCCCGGGCGAGATCAGCTGCGAACTGCCGCCGGGCCGGACGGCCCTGGTGTCAGAGGTGCCGACGGTGCCGCCGACCGGTGTGACGGCATCCGCCCAGTGGGCGCTCTACCCGCTCGACAATCAGGGATCACCGGGGCGAGAGGCCGACCACATGCGCGACATCTACGAAGCCATCGACCGGGCGAAGGCCAACGGCAGTTACGTGCGCAGCGACCATTACGTGACCCGCTTGTCCGGTGACGTGGCGACCATTCTGGAGACCGTCGCCGGTGGCTGGGTTCTTGCCGGCCGCACCGTCGCCCACGTCACCACCCATGTCACCCTCGCGGTGAACAGCCCGAGCGGAGTCGTACGGTGACCGCGGCGCAGAGCGGTACCCGCTGGCACCTTCGTGACATCCTGCTTCTCGTGGTTCTCGGCGTCGTCTCCGGCTTCCTCTACTGGGCGCTCGTCCAGGGCTGGGTCGGTTTGTCCGCGATCACCGGGCCCTTCGGCGATCTCACCCAGCACGTGCTGCTCGGCGGCTGGCTGCTCGTCGCACCGGTGGCGATCGCGATTCTGCGCAAACCGCTGGCCGGGGTGTTCGCGGAGGTCCTGGCATCCGTCATCGAAGTGGTCTTCCTCGGCTCGGCCGTCGGTCCGCTGCTGTTCGTGGCCGCTGCGATCCAGGGCGCAGGCAGCGAGCTGCCGTTCGCCGCGACGCGGTATCGCATCTTCTCCTGGCTGGCCTACGCGGTCTCCGGTGGGCTGGGCGCCGGTCTGGTGTTCTTCTACTCGGCGTTCCGCTCGGGCTGGTACGGCACCGACCTGTTCTGGACCCGCCTGATCCTTCAGGTGCTCTCCGGTGTGATCCTCGGCGGTCTGCTCGCGAAGGTGCTCGTGGATGCCATCGCACGGACCGGCGTGGTCGACAACTATGCGATCGGGCTGGCGATCTCCCGGGACCGGGCGGCTCGTGCTGTCGCTGGCTGACGTCTCGGTGAGCTACCCGTCGAGAGCCGAACCGGTGCTCGACGGGTGTGGCTTCTCGCTCGCGCCCGGTGAGCACGTGCTGCTGCTCGGGCCGTCGGGTGCCGGGAAGTCGACCGTGCTCCAGGCGATCTCCGGGGTGATCCCGCTCTCGGTGAACGTCGAACGCACCGGCACTGTCGTGCTTGACGGACTCGACACCCTCGAGACCACCGTCGTCGAGCGCAGCCGTCTCGTCGGGGTCCTGGCCCAGGATCCCGACGCGTCGGTCTGCCTGCCCCGGGTCGATGAGGAAGTCGCGCTCGTGCTCGAGAATCAGGCCGTGGACCGGGCCGCCATTTCCGGCCGCGTCGACGACGCCCTCGACGCCGTCGGGGCGCGGATGCTGCGCGATCGCTTCACCGCGGAGCTGTCCGGTGGCGAGGCCCAGCGTGTCGCGCTCGCCGCAGCCCTGGCCGGCCGGCCGGACGTGCTGCTGCTCGACGAGCCGACGTCGATGCTCGATGCGGCGGGTGTCGCGTCGGTGCGATCGGCGCTGGAGGCCGCCGTGTCCCGGTACCGCCCGGCGGTCGTGCTTGTCGAGCACCGACTGGACGAATTCGGAGCTGAACGGGGGATCGATGGACTCCCGCCGCGTTCGATCGTGCTCGATGAGCACGGGCGAATGATCGCAGACGGCGACACGCGGGCGGTGCTCCTCGAGCAGGCGTCCCGGCTGCACGAGCTGGGCTGCTGGTTGCCGCTGGAAGCGGAACTGCGTGCACTGACGGGTGTCGCCGGTTCCCTGGAGCAGGAGGAGAACCGGCGGTTTCTCCTCCGCCTGACCGAAACGGCCGACGGTATCCCGGATGCCGCACCCCGCGCCACATCCCCGGGCGCCCCGGCCGTGCTCACAGCCACCGGGCTCACGGTCGGCCGATCCGGGCGGCCCGTCTGCTCGGGGCTCGACCTGTCGGTGCGGTCGGGTGAGGTCGTCGCGCTTCTCGGCGCCAACGGCTCCGGCAAGTCGACGCTCCTGCACACCCTCGCCGGCCTGCTCCGGCCGGTCGCCGGGACGGTGATCGGCGACCGTGCCGGGCTCGTCTTTCAGAATCCCGAGCACCAATTCGTCGGGCACACCGTCGAGGCCGAGATCGGACACGGACTGCTGCCAGCCGACAGGAACGCGATCGTGGATCGGCTTCTGCTGCGCCACCGGCTTGAGAATCTCCGGCATCAGAATCCGTGGCGGCTCTCGGGTGGCGAGAAGCGGCGGCTCAGCCTCGCAGCGATGCTCGCCCACGACCGGCCCGTGCTGCTGGCGGACGAGCCCACGTTCGGTCTCGACCGGCGAGACAGCGCGGCCACGGCGGATGCTCTCGCAAACGCCGCACGGGACGGCATCGGAATCGTGTTTTCCAGCCACGACCTGCGCCTCGTCGCATCCCTGGCCGACCGAGTGATCGTGATCGGCGACGGGCAGGTGGTCGCGCACAGTGCGACCGCCGAGGTCTTCCGTGACGACCGTGCGCTCGACCGGGCAGGCATCCGGCTGCCCCGGCTGGTCGACTACCTGGTCAGACAGACCCGGTCCACCGCCGATCTGAAGCGCGCGCTCACGAGGCTGAGCCGCGCGGTGGTGCCGGCATGAGCGTGCTCCCGGCTGAGTCGACGCGCCGGCTCGACAGTCCGCTGGCCCGCCGGAACCCCACCGTGAAACTCGCCGTGCTCTTCGTCGTCTCGGGGGCTTTGCTGTTCGTCCTCGACCCGGTCACACCGACCGTGCTGTACCTCGCAGCGGTGGTCGCCGTTGTGGCATCCGCCCGGATCCCGTGCCGAACGCTGGCGCGTGCCCAGCTCCCGTTCGTCGGCTTCGCCTTCGGCGTCTTCGTCGTCAACGTGCTTTCGCGCCCGGGCGAGGTGCTGTGGCAGGAGGGGATCCTGCGCGTCACCGTCGAAGGCATCGACATCGGGGCCGCCCTGGCCATGCGCACCCTGCTGACCGGGTTTCTCTCGGTCGCTTTCGTGCTCTCCACCGACGGTGTCGCCCTCATGACGAGCCTCCACCAGCAGGCGGGGCTCAGCGTCCGAGTCACGTATGCGGTTCTCGCCGGCTACCGGATGCTGCAGCAGCTGGGAGCTGAGTGGTCGACCATCCGCCACGCTCAGCTGGTGCGAGCCGAGTACGGTCGCCGAGGCCGGCCGCGGCGCCCCGTGCGCCGCTTCGGTGCTGCGGCTTTCGCGCTGCTGGTCGGTTCCCTCCGTCAGGCCGAGCGGCTCTCGCAGTCCCTCGAGTCCCGGGGCCTCGGCCTCAGCCCGAGAACGACCTGGCGACCGGTCGTGCTCGCCTGGGCAGATGCCGTCTTTGCCGCAGGCATCCTTGCGTGCCTGGCCCTGGTGCTCGCGACCAGCGCTGCCGCAGGCGTTCTGGAAGGGCCGGGTGGGCTCTTCTGATCGGAACGGCGGGCAGAAGTGCCGGTTCGGGGTGAACAGCCGAGCGCTCGGTGTGGCGCTGGTGTCCCCGCCACAAGCGGGTGAAGGAACACCCGCCCGTGGCCAACGCACGCGCGTGAGGGAGGCAGTTCAGGCCGGTCGCACCAGGAATCCGGTCGCCCGGGCGAGCGCCGCCCGCACGGCGGTGACGGCTGGGCGCGCCGCACTCACCCGCCGAGCCGAGGTGAACACCGTGCGTGACGGCTTGCCAGGCAGGTCGACCAGCCGCAACCCGGGGTCGCGGCCGGACCAGACCAAATCGGGCAGCATGCCCACCGCATTGCCCGACTCGATCAGCCGGATGTGCGCGATGAGATCAGCGGTCTCAAACCGCACGTCGGGCTCGAACCCGGCGGCCCGGCACAGCTGCGTCGCCCAGAGCCGGGCGACGGTGCCCTCGGGTTCCATCACAAAGGGGAGAGTCGCGGCATCCGTGAGGGACCTCGCGTCGGATGCCGGCGGCAGCGCCAGTCGCAACACGTCAGTCGCGAGGAACTCCCGATCGAGGTCGGCCAGGTGCGGGCGGGTGTGCCCCGGGTACTGCTCGGCGAGCACGAGGTCGAAGTCGCGTGCCGCCAGGTCGAACAGCCCGGCCTCCGGTTCCCGCTCGACGATCTCGACCCGCAACTGCGGATGCTCCACCCGCAGGAGCGACAGCGCCTCGGGGATCACCGCGTGCGCGGCCGACTGGAACACCGCCAGCCGCACGGTGCCGGCAACGGCATCGAGTGACGTTGCCAATTCCGCTTCGGCGCGCTCCAGCCCGTCGAGGAGCTCGGACGCACGGGTCGCCAGCAGCTCGCCCTGGGGTGTCAGCTGCACGCGCCGCCCGCTCTTCTGCAGCAGTTTGACGCCAGCCTCGCGTTCCAGTTGCGCCAACTGCTGGGACACCGACGACGGGCTGTACGAGAGTGCCTCGGCCACTTCCGCGAGCGTGCCGCGCAGCTGCACTTCGCGCAGCAGGCGCAGCCTTCTCATGTCGAGCATGCGGCCAGCATACTCGTCGGCAAAGCTGATGAATATCGTTCAGAAACATTCGCTTTTGTGAATGGACGCGGCGGCGCACACTGGGACTGGGAGTTGGCGCAACCGCCGCCACGCTTCCCGCCCAGCACCCGGAGAGGGAATAGTCTCGTGAACATGCCTCACACCTCGGCCGGCGCCGATTTGAGCGTCACCCAGCTCGCAACGGATGCCGTCAGCCTCGCCCGTAAGTGGGTGGACGAGAGCGCTGGTGCTCCCGTCGATCCCGCCGCACAGCGCCTCGCTGAAGTCCTCAAGGACCCGAACGGCCTCGCCTTCACCGTCGGATTCGTCGACGGCGTCATGCGGCCCGAGGACCTCTTCGTCGCCGGCTACAACCTCCAGCGGGTCGCCAGACTCACCCCGGCCTTCCTGCCCTGGTACCTCCGCGCCGCCATCACGGCGGGCGGCGTGCTGGGCCCGGTGATCCCCTGGGTGGTCATCCCGGCCGCCCGGCGGGTGCTCCGCGAGATGGTCGGTCACCTCGTCGTCGACGCCACCCCCGCCAAACTCGGTCCGGCCATCGAGCACCTCCGCGAGGAGGGCTCCCGGCTCAACCTCAACCTGCTCGGCGAGGCGGTGCTCGGCGAGAAGGAAGCATCGAAACGCCTCGCGGGCACTCACGAGCTGCTCGCCCGGCCCGACGTCGACTACGTCTCGATCAAGGTATCCGCGATCGCCTCGCAGCTGTCGATGTGGTCGTTCGATGATGCCGTCGATCGCGTGGTCCAGCGCCTCACCCCGCTCTACGAACTCGCGGCGAGCTCAGGCACCGAGAAATTCATCAACCTCGACATGGAGGAGTACCGCGACCTCGACCTGACGGTCGCCGCCTTCATCCGGATCCTCGACCAACCGCAGCTGCGGAAGCTTGAGGCTGGAATCGTGCTGCAGGCGTACCTACCCGACGCCCTGTCCGCGATGCAGACCCTGCAGGACTGGGCCGCCGAGCGCGTGGCATCCGGTGGGGCGCCGATCAAGGTGCGCCTGGTGAAGGGAGCCAACCTCGCCATGGAGGGTGTCGACGCCGCCATCCACGACTGGCCGACCGCACCGTATGACTCGAAGCAGGACACGGATGCCAACTACAAGCGTGTGCTGATGTGGTCCCTGACGCCCGAACGGACGCGGAACGTGCGCATCGGCGTTGCCGGCCACAACCTGTTCGACCTGGCTTTCGCCTGGCTGCTCGCCCAGAACCGGAGAGTGACCGACGGGGTCGAATTCGAGATGCTCCTCGGCATGGCCACCGGCCAGGCTGCCGCCGTCAAACGCGACGTCGGCAACCTGCTGCTCTACACACCGGTGGTGAACCCGAAGGAATTCGACGTCGCCATCTCGTACCTGATCCGGCGACTCGAGGAGAACGCGTCGCAGGAGAATTTCATGTCTGCCGTGTTCGAACTGCACGAGAACACGTCGTTGTTCGAACGTGAAAAGCAGCGCTTCCTGGCGTCCGCCGCTCAGCTGGAGGCGACCCCGCACGAGATCCCGACGCCGCGACGCACCCAGAACCGGGAAACAGAGTGGAGTTCCGCGCCGGCGGGCGAGCTCGCTGCCCCGACCGCCACCGGCAGCTTCACCAAAGCGGAGTCAGACGATCTCAGCATGACTCAGCAGGTCCTCGGCCTGTCGCGCGGCTCGAAGCAGGAATCACCGTTCGACACGGTCCGCGTCTTCGACACCACCACCCTCAACACGATCCCGGCCACCGACCTCGGCGCGCCTGGCTTCGTGAACACCCGCGACACCGACCCGTCGCTCCCCGCCAACCGCGCCTGGGCCGGTCGCATCCTCGCTCGGGTTCCCGGCAGTGAACTCGGCAACCGCACCATCGCCGAATGCACGGTGTCGGATGCCGCGACGCTCGACTACATCGTGGACGGGGTGCGTAGCCGCGGCGCCGCGTGGGGCGCGCTCCCCGCCGCCGACCGTGCCGCCATGCTCGACCGGGCTGGACTGGCGCTCGCCGCCAACCGTGACCGTCTGATCGAGGTGATGGCATCCGAAACCGGCAAGACCATCGCCGAAGCCGACCCCGAGGTGAGCGAGGCGATCGACTTCGCCCGTTACTACGCCGCGAAGGCGCGCGAACTCGACGCCGTGCGCGGCGCCCGGTTCGTGCCCTCGCAGCTGACCGTGGTGACCCCGCCGTGGAACTTCCCCGTCGCCATCCCGGCGGGAGGAGTGCTCGCCGCCCTCGCCGCAGGCTCCGGCGTGATCCTCAAGCCCGCCCACCAGGCTCGCCGCTCCGCCGCCGTCCTGGCTGAGGCGCTCTGGGAGGCCGGCATCCCGCAGGAACTGCTCACCCTCGTTTCGCTCGACGAACGCGACCTCGGCAAGCAACTCATCTCCCATCCGGCCGTCGACCGGGTGATCCTCACCGGTGCGTGGGAGACGGCGGACCTGTTCCGGTCGTGGCGCCCCGACCTGCCGCTCCTTGCGGAGACCAGCGGCAAGAACGCGATCATCGTCACCCCGAGCGCCGACCTCGACCTCGCGGTCGCCGATGTCGTGAAGAGCGCCTTCGGCCACGCCGGGCAGAAGTGCTCGGCGGCGAGCCTCGTCATCCTCGTCGGCTCGGTCGCGAAGAGTGAGCGCTTCCACCGCCAGCTCGTCGACGCGGCGACGTCGTTGCGGGTCGGTTACCCGGACGACGCCACCAGCCAGATGGGGCCGATCATCGAACCAGCCGACGGCAAACTGCTCCACGCCCTCACCGAACTCGCCGTCGGCGAGAAATGGCTGGTCGAGCCCAGGAAGCTCGATGACACCGGCCGGCTCTGGTCGCCCGGCATCCGGTCGGGGGTCGCCCCCGGTTCGTACTTCCACCTCACCGAGTTCTTCGGGCCGGTTCTCGGCGTGATGCACGCCGCGACACTGTCCGAGGCGATCCGGTTCACCAACGCCATCGACTACGGCCTCACCGCCGGGCTGCACACGCAGGACCCCGAAGAGCTCTCCGAGTGGCTCGACACCGTGGAGGCCGGCAACCTGTACGTCAACCGCGGCATCACCGGCGCGATCGTGCAGCGCCAGCCGTTCGGCGGCTGGAAACGCTCGGCCGTCGGCGCGGGTGCCAAGGCGGGCGGGCCCAACTATCTGCTCACGCTCGGGTCCTGGATTCCCGACACCGGGTCGAGCAGCAAGACGCTGCACTTGCGCGGTCTTGACCGCAGGGTCACCCGGATCATCGAAGCGGCCCAGCCGTCCCTCGGATACGAGGAGTTCGATGTGTTGCGCCGGTCGGCGTTGTCGGATGCCATCGCGTGGGGCAACGAATACGGCGAGACCAAGGACGCATCAGGCATCCAGGTCGAGCGGAACCTCTTCCGGTACCGTCCGGTGCCCGTCGCGATCCGGGCGGCGGCTGACGCCGACCTCGGTGAGGTGCTGCGCGTCGCACTCGCCGCGGTCCGGGCGCGGTCCCGGTTCACGCTGAGCGTGGCATCCGGGCTGCCTGCCGCGGTTCGGAGCGTTCTCGGCGAGCTGAACGTACCCGTCCTGGTCGAGACCGACGATGAATGGATCGTTCGCACCGCATCGGGCGACGCGCCGCGGGTGCGCCTGGTCGGCAGCGACCAATCGCGCAACGAACTGCACCGGGCCCTCGCGAGTGCCGCGAAGGGCAACCCGGACCTGGCAATCTACGCGGGTGCGGTGACGCAATCGGGGAGGATCGAACTGTTGCCGTTCCTGCACGAGCAGGCCGTGTCGATCACGGCGCACCGGTTCGGCAACCCCGACCCGTGGAGCGAAGAGGCCATCTAGCGGTTTCGCCGCTGGGGACTGACGGCCGTGCGGGGGCGGCGCATACTGGTTGTCATGGCATCCGTCCCTCGCACCGATACGGTCACGCAACGCATCGTGCTGCTCGTCGCGATCCTCGCTTCCTTCGTCGCGTTCCTCGACGGAACGATCATCAACGTGGCGCTCCCCGCCATCACCCGCGAGTTCGGCGGCGGCCTGCCCGTTCAGCAGTGGGTCGTCGACTCGTACCTGCTCACACTGGGCGCGTTCATCCTGCTCGCGGGTTCGCTGTCGGATGCCTTCGGCCGGGTTCGCATCCTCGCTCTCGGCCTGGTTGGATTCGGGGTGACTTCCCTCCTCTGTGCGATCGCCCCCGGTGCCGAATTCCTCATCCTGGTGCGTGCCCTGCAGGGCGCGACGGCGGCGCTGCTCGTGCCCAGCTCGCTGGCCATCATCATCTCCACCTTCTCCGGGCAGGCGCAGGCGAGGGCAATCGGCTCCTGGACGGCGTGGACCGGCACCGCGATGATCATCGGCCCGCTCCTCGGCGGGCTCCTCGTCGACACCGTGTCGTGGCGGCTCGTGTTCGGGATCAACGTGCTGCCGATCGCCGTGACCCTGTGGCTGCTGCTCAAGATGGAGAAGCAGCCGGCGCACACGAACCGGCCGAAGGTCGATGTGGTGGGGGCGGCGCTCGGCGCGGTCGGCCTCGGCGGGCCGGTGTTCGCACTGATCGAGCAGGGCCGCTACGGCTGGGACAGCCCGGTCGTCTGGATTCCGCTCGTCGTCGGCGTGGTGGCGTTCGGGCTGTTCCTCTGGTGGGAGGGTCGCACCCGCGATCCGATGATGCCGCTCTCCCTGTTCTCCTCGCGTAACTTCTCGGCTGGCAACATCGCCACCGTGTTCATCTACGGTGCCCTCGGCTTCGGATTCTTCGTCATCGCCATCTACCTGCAGCAGGTGGCGGGCTGGCCGGCGACGCTCGCGGGGCTCGCCACCCTGCCGCCGACGATCGTCATGCTCCTGTTATCGAGCCGGATCGGTGCACTCGCCGGGAACCTGGGGCCGCGGATGTTCATGACGATCGGGCCCATCGTGGCCGGCGTCGGGTTCCTGCTCATGCTGGCTGTCAGCGCCGAGGTCGACTACTGGCTTCAGCTGCTGCCCGGGCTGGTGCTCTTCGGTATCGGACTGTCGATCACCGTCGCGCCGCTCACGAGTGCGATTCTGGGCGCCATCGATACCAGCCAGGCCGGAATCGGGTCGGCGGTCAACAACGCTGTGGCCCGTGTGGCCGGTCTCGTCGCCGTCGCCTGCGCCGGTCTCATCCTCGGCTCAGTGCTCGACCTGCCCGGTTTTCACCGGGCAATGATCGCGACGGCGATCGCGCTGATCCTTGGCGGGATCGTCTCGTTCGTCGGCATCCGCAACCCGGTGCCCGCGGATGAGTCGGCACCCGCTGCGCCCTGAGCAGGCGCTGGTGGCGAGGATCGCTGAAGCGCCGCCTGAACGCTCACGACGTGGCCGTGATCGGGGTAAAACACGGCGGAGACGGAACCAGGCGGACTTATGAGCAACGGCGGTAGCGGCCGTCAGGAACGGATGCCGAGGGCCGCCTTCACGATGGACAGCGCCTCGTCCGCATCGAGCCCCAACGATCTGACCCGGTCCGCGTAGGCCACGGCGGCGAGTTGTGCCTGCTGGTGCCCGACGTCTCCCGAGGCGGCAAGAAAGGAGCCCTTGCGCCCCCGCGTTTCGATGACTTCGTCGTGCTCGAGCTCTCGGTACGCCCGGGCAACCGTGTTCGCCGCCAGACCGAGTTCCTCCGCCAACCCACGCACCGTCGGGAGCTTGTCGCCCGGCACAAGTTTCCCGGTCCGCGCCCCGTCGATCACCTGCTGCCGCAGCTGCTCGAACGGCGGAACCGGCGAACTCGAATCGATAACGAATCGGGGGCCCGCGAACCCCTGCTCGTCGCTCACGGCCGTTTGATCCGCGAGGCGCTGAGCATCCGAACCAGGGCGTCAGGCAATTCAGAGCGCCCGATGTCAGCCGGTTCGATCACTCCGTCATCCGCGCCAGCCACATCACTGAGCGCGATCACTTCATCGTGCAGTCGTTCCATCTTGACGTCGAGCCGGCTGGCCGCTTCGGCCGCCTCACGCAATTCATCGAGCAGGGTTCCGGGTACAACGCGGTTGTACTTGTAGTAGATCTTGTGCTCGAGGCTGGCCCAGAAATCCATCGCGATGGTCCGGATCTGCACCTCCACCTTGACCCGTTCCACGTGATCCGACATGAACACCGGCACCTCGATGATCATATGCAGGCTCTGGTATCCGTTGCTCTTCGGCGTGCGGATGTAGTCGCGCACCTCCAGGATCGTGACATCCTGCTGGGCGGCGATCATGTCGGCGACCTTGTAAGTATCCGAGACGAAACTGCAGGTGACCCGGATGCCGGCGATGTCGTGCAGTTCAGAACGGATGCCGTCAAGCGTCAGTTCGCATCCCTTACGGGTCGCCTTCTCCATGATGCTTTCGGGAGATTTCAGCCGGGAACTGACGTGCTCGATCGGGCTGTAATCGTGCCGGTGATGGAACTCTTCCTTGAGAATGTTGAGCTTCGTCATGACCTCGTCGATGCCGAACTTATAGGAGAGCATGAAGCTGGTGAACTCGTCGGTGAGTTTGCGAAGGTCATTCAACTCTCGCGGGACGTCTGCCATAGCGGCTGGTTCCTTCCGGTGGCGGGACTGGATCCGCCGCCTTTCAGTCTGCCACCCGGCCGCTGGTCGAACACCGTGTGATAGTCACCGCTCCCCGGCGCGCGCGTAGCGCCTGCGAAACATCGTCCGGTTGTCCGAGAGGGCAGGCTTTCCTGACCGTGGAACCACTATTACCGAAGCGACCTCTTCCAACGTGGGGTGCAGGTTGTCGCCGTCGTCCACGACGCCGGTCCGCCACCAGAACGTGAGCCCCTCCGGTGTCGCCTCGAGGCAGGCCAGGTTGTTGTCGAACCACGGGCCCTTCACGCCCGCCCAGCGGAACGGCGGATCCGGGACTTTGGCCGAGCGCGCCACCAACGCCCCTACCGGCGCGGCCAGGCCGTACGACGTGATCGCCACGAAGAACCTCTTCAGCCGGGTAAGTGGGTTGCGGATAGGCGAGCAGACCACCTGCACGATCCGGCTGCCTGACGAACGCACGATCTCCGATACGTAGGAGAAGTGCACGTCCCCGGAGAGGAAGGCGATGGTTGCCGGTGCCGGGCCGCGTTCGCCATCCGCGACCTCAGACACCATGGCTGCCACTTTTCGGAAGCTGTCCTGGAAGGCGGCCCAGTGTTCCAGGTCCGCCGTCTGGCGCAGCTTCTCACCGGCCAGGGCCGCCCGTTTGCCCCACGCGCCCTGGGCAAGGGCTTCGCTCCAGGACTCGACGTGGTGCAGGCCCATCGGCAGCAGGAAAGGCAGCGACGTTGCCACCAGCAGGTTCCGGAAGCCGCCACGCATCCTGCCATCGAGCCAGGCCATTTCCTCCTCGTCGAGCAGGGCCCGGTTGTCCGGCGTGAGGTTCCTGGCGGCGCGGGAGTCCACCAGAACCAGTCGGGTGTCGCCAAAATCCCGGCTGTAGCTCCACCGGTAGGACGCGGGGTCCTGATCGGCCCGTTCCGCGAAACTGTCCAGCGCCGCGCTCAGATCCAGCTCGGCCTCGCCCCGGTACCGGGCGATCTGCTGCCAGAGGGCATCCTCGGCCCGCTCCTGCGGTGACAGGTTCCCCAGATGCTGGTAAACCCAATACGAGGCCAGCCCCGCCACAATTCGTTCGTGCCACCACGAGGTGGCTTCCATTTCCGACCTCCAGCTCTGGGAGGTGTTCCAGTCGTCGTGAATGTCGTGGTCATCGAAGATCATGGCGCTGGGCAGCGTCGAAAGCAGCCACCTGTTGGCGGGATCCGACCAGGCCAGATTGTAGAGGTGAGCGTACTCCTCGTAGTCCTTGAGCTCCTCCCCGGGCGGTTCCCTGATGTCCCGGCGGGTGCGGATGAACTGCTTCATCTGCTCGCTGGTCGCGTCGGCGTACACCTGGTCCCCGAGGAAGGCCACCAGATCCGGCCACTGCAGGTCGCCGCCGGAGGCCATCGCTAGGGCATAGGCGCGGAGCGAGTCGACGCCGTGACTCCGGTTGCCGGCTTCATCGTGCGGGACGCTGGTGCGGCAGGAGCCAAAGGCCAACCGCAGCGGCTTGCCAGGATCCAGCGTCGCGATCCTCGACGGCGGGAACGCGGACGCGGGATCGGGCCACACCCGTGTTCCGTTGACATCCAGTTCGTAGGACGTCACCGTTCCCGGTTCCAGTCCGTCCACCTCCACCAGGGCGTAGTGGTGGCCGTGCACGGTGAAGGTCCGCGCGCCCCAGCGTCTGCCGCCGGCCCGGACCGAGACCAGGGCAGCATCCCGTGTCTCCACCCAGATACTCGCCGAGGTCGCATCCACGTACCGCATCAACGGGCCGAGCACGAGGGCTGAGATCGTCATGACACAGTTCTACCCGCTCCGGCCCGGCGCGGCCATGGCTTCGCGAAAATCGATGAGCACAGTCGCCACTGGCCGTGGAAGCACAACCATGGTTGGATCGGGCTCGACGATTCCCATTCGCCTCGCGACCGAACACCTCCGCTGCTCAGAGACAGAAGGAAACACCCATGACGTTCATCCCGGTTGGCCAGGAAAACTCGACCAGCATCGATCTTTACTACGAGGACCACGGTTCAGGACAGCCCGTCGTGCTCATCCACGGGTACCCACTCGACGGCAACTCCTGGGAAAAGCAGTCCAGGGCACTTCTGGATGCCGGCTTCCGCGTGATCACCTACGACGGCCGGGGCTTCGGCCGGTCGGGCAGGCCAACCACCGGATACGACTCCGACACGTTCGCATCCGACCTCAACGCCCTGTTCGAAACACTCGACCTGCGTGACGCCGTTCTCGTCGGCTTCTCCATGGGCAGCGGCGAAGTCGCCCGGTATCTGGGCACCTACGGTTCACGGCGTGTGGCGAAGGCCGCCTTTCTCGCATCGCTTGGACCGTGCCTGCTGCAGTCAGACGACAACCCGGACGGCGTTCCGCAGGCGGTGTTCGACGAGATCTCCGCGAACGCGGTCGCGGACCGGTTCGCGTGGTTCGACGAGTTCTTTTCGAACTTCTACAACCTCGACGAAAACCTGGATTCGCGCATGAGCGCTGCCGCCGTGCGCGGCAGCTGGAACGTCGCAACATCGGCGTCGTGGTTCGCGGCAGCCGCGGTCGTGCCGACCTGGCTGACCGACTTCCGTGGTGACATCCCGAAAATCGACGTTCCGGCGCTCATTCTGCACGGCACCGCCGACCGGATCCTGCCGATCGACTCTACCGCGCGTCCGCTCTCGAAACTCCTCCCGAACGCCGACTACGTCGAAATCGAGGGCGCGCCGCACGGTCTGCTGTGGACCCACGCGGATGAGGTCAACGAGGCGCTGCTCGCGTTCCTGAAGGAATGACCGGTGTCGCCGGATGCGTTGACAACGTTCGCTCCGTCTGGCCGGTTGGTTCGATGCCGCAACAGGCATACTCATCGGCCGGACCGACGCCCCGGATGCGCCTGAGCTGACGCAGGCCGGCGCGGTCCAACGCGCCCTGGGAGACCTGGGATTGCCGGTTCTCATCGACTTCGACCCCGGGCACCAGCCGCTCCAGATTCCGCTCGTGAACGGAGCCCTGGCCGACGTCGAATTCGTGGATGAACGCGGCCGGATAACTCAGCATCTGGTGCCCTGAGCGAGCATCCGATCGCGCCATATAGCAGTCGCCGAGCGCCCACCGCAAGGCCCCCCAGCTTTGAATGGGCTCAAAGTCCGCTGCTGATAGCGTCCAGATATGAATAACACACTCCTGATCGTCATCGCAGTCATTGCAGTCATCCTTCTGGTTACCGGTGGGTTCGTGCAGTCTCTCCAGTTCCTCTTGTGGGTCGGAGTCGTGCTGCTGGTTCTCGCGGTCATCCTCTTCTTGCTTCGGTCTCTCTCGGGCAAGAAGCGCCTCTAACCAACGAGCTCGGGAAAGCCCCGGACATACTGAACAACGAAGCCACGCCTTCGAAACCTCACGGTTTCGGGGGCGTGGCTTTGTTGTGCCCGCTGTTTCAGTCCGCCGTGCGGTGGATGAGGCGGGAGAGCACGATGGCGCTCCGGGTGTGGTCGACATTCGGGGCGTTCCGAACCCTCTCGAGTGCAGCCTCGAGACTCGGGATGTCCCGGGACCGCATGTGCACGATGGCGTCGGCGCCACCGGTGACTGTTCCGGCGTCGACAACCTCGGGCACCGCCGACAAGATTTTCAGCAGCTCATCGGGGGCGACCGTTCCGCGGCAGAACAGTTCGACGTACGCCTCCGTGTGCAGGCCGTCGACGGCTGGGTCGACCTTGATGGTGAAGCCGCGGATGACGCCGTCAGCAACCAGGCGGTCGACGCGTCGCTTGATGGCCGAAGCGCTCAGTCCGATCTCTTGCCCGATGTCGCCGTAGCCCGCTCGCGCGTTCTGACGCAGAAGGTCGATGATCCCGCGGTCAAGATTGTCCATGACCGCAGTCTATGCGTTTTCGTTGCGTTTGGCTCGGGTTCAACGCACGATTTCTGCGCCAGACGGCAGACGTGTTCGGTGGGCTGCGTGCCAGACTGGGAGCACGGCGTGCCCCCGTGATCGGATTGCGGCAGGGACTCGAGGACAGTGTCCGCCGCTTCCCTTCACATGGAGACGTGCATGACAAACACCGACATCGCGGCGCAGCTGGCTTCGGCCACCAGGACGCCGAGCCCCCGCACCTACTTGATGTGCCGACCCGAGTACTTCACCGTCTCGTACAAGATCAACCCGTGGATGGAGCCGACAAAGCCCACCGACACGGCACGCGCGCTCGCCCAGTGGCAGACGCTGTACGACACCTATCTCGACCTCGGCCACACCGTGGAACTCGTCGAACCGATCGCGGGGCTACCCGACATGGTCTACTCGGCCAACGGCGGGTTCGTCATCGACAACATCGCCTACGGTGCGAGCTTCACCTACCCGGAACGCCAGGCCGAGGGTCCCGCGTACATGGACTGGTTCCGTGAGCGCGGATTCGACGTGCGGGTCCCAGCAAACATCAACGAGGGTGAAGGTGATTTCCTTCTCGTCGGCAACACGATCCTCGCCGGTACCGGCTTCCGCAGCGAATCCCGCAGCCACACCGAGGTCGCCGCCCTGTTCGGCCGCGAGGTCGTCACCCTCAGCCTCGTCAACCCGAGCTTTTACCACCTCGACACCGCCGTCGCCGTGCTTGACCCGCTGACCGGTGACGAGAACGCGAACATCGCCTACCTGCCGTCGGCATTCGACGCGAAATCACTGGCGATCCTTCAGGACCGCTACCCGGATGCCATCATCGTCAGCGAAGAGGACGCCTCGATTCTCGGCCTCAACTCGATCTCGGACGGCTACAACGTGGTGATTGCCACTCGGGCCACCGGATTCGAACGGCAGCTGCGCGAACGTGGATACAATCCCATCGGAGTGGATCTCTCCGAGCTGCTGCTCGGCGGCGGCGGAGTGAAATGCTGCACGCTGGAGCTCCGACGATGAGTTTTACGCGGGAGACGGGCCTCGCGGGGACGGCGAGCGGTTCGGCGGGGACGGCGACGACGCCGGAAGGTCCCGCCCATAGAGGCCCGACCACACCCGGACCTTCCGACGTCGCCGCCGTCGGCATTTCGGACAACATCGGCGTGGACACCGTCAGGGTCCCGGAGGCGGCTGAAGAGGCCATTGCCGCCGAGGAAGCGGTGGTCGCCCACAACTACCATCCGCTTCCGATCGTCGTCGCATCCGCTGAGGGCGCCTGGGTCACCGACGTGACCGGCAGGCGCTACCTGGACTGCCTGGCGGCATACTCAGCAGTGAACTTCGGTCATTCCAATCCCGTGCTTCTCGACGCTGCACGGGCGCAGCTGGGCCGGGTCACCCTGACCAGCCGGGCGTTCCACAACGACCAGCTGGGTCCGTTTGCGCAGGCGCTCGCCGAACTGTGCGGCAAGAACATGGTGCTGCCGATGAACACAGGCGCCGAAGCGGTCGAGTCGGCCATCAAAGTCGCTCGCGCGTGGGGCTACCGGGTCAAGGGCGTTGCCCGGGACCAGGCCAACATCATCGTCATGGAAGGCAACTTCCACGGCCGCACCACCACGATCATCAGCTTCTCCGATGACGACGACGCTCGCGCGGACTTCGGACCGTACACCCCCGGCTTCCGGACGGTGCCCTACGGGAACACCGACGCCCTCGCCGCCGCCATCGATGAGAACACCGTCGCTGTCCTGGTCGAACCGATCCAGGGTGAATCGGGCGTCCGCGTGCCGCCGGCCGGGTACCTGCCCGCCGTTCGTGCACTGTGCACTGAGCAGAACGTGCTGTTCATCGCCGATGAGATCCAGTCCGGCCTCGGCCGCACCGGCACGACATTCGCCTGTGACCTCGTCGGTGTCGTGCCCGACCTCTACCTGCTGGGCAAAGCCCTCGGCGGCGGCATCGTGCCGGTCTCCGCGGTCGTCGGCAACGACGACATTCTCGGAGTGCTCCAGCCCGGCCAGCACGGATCCACTTTCGGCGGCAACCCGCTGGCATCCGCTGTCGGCCACGCCGTCGTGCGGATGCTGGCCAGCGGCGAATACCAGAAACGCGCGCGAGTCCTCGGTGCGCGACTGCACGAGAAGCTCGGCGCCTTCGTCGGGCACGGCGTTCTCGACGTGCACGGTGCCGGCCTCTGGGCCGGGGTCGACATCGACCCTGCTCTGGCCACCGGCCGGGAGGTCTGCGAACGGCTGATGGAACGGGGGGTTCTCGCAAAGGACACCCACGGCTCGACCATCCGCTTCGCCCCGCCGATCGTCATCGACGAAGCCGACCTCGACTGGATGATCGACCAGTTCGGCGCGGTGCTGCGGGACCTGCGGGGCGTGTAGTCCCGGGCGGTCGGATGGTCACCGGCTGGGTCATACCGGTGTCGTGGGTGCAGTCAATCACCCCGATCTTCATCATGCTGCTGGGCGTCGCGCTCATCGCCCCGTGCTCCGGGTGATGAACGGCGTTCGCTAGTCTGGGATTTCGAAACGCCCGGCCGCGGCGCGTGCCGGTGGGGCGAGGTGCGGCGCCGCGCAAAGGAAGGGTGCCGTGGCCGGAACGCTCGTCATCATCCCGACCTACAACGAACGCGACAACGTCGCCGCCATCGTGTCGCGGGTGCGTGCCGCAACGCCCGATGTCGACGTGCTGGTGGTCGACGACAACTCTCCGGACGGCACCGGGCGCATCGCTGACGGACTCGCGGCATCCGACCCCCAGGTCTTCGTGTTGCACCGTGCAGGCAAGACCGGGCTGGGCAGCGCGTACGGGGAGGCGTTCCGCTGGGGCCTCGAGCGTGGTTATGCCCGCCTCGTCGAAATGGACGCGGACGGTTCGCATCAGCCGGAACAGCTGCCTGCCCTGCTCGCTGCTGCGGACGCCGGCGCAGACGTGGTGCTCGGGTCGCGCTGGGTTGCCGGCGGGGGTGTTCAGAACTGGCCCGCATACCGCGAACTGCTGTCGCGAGGCGGCAGTGCCTACTCGCGGGTGGCCCTCGGCTTGTCGCAGCGCGACGTGACCGGCGGGTACCGGGTGCTGACCGCCCACGCGCTGGCAAGCATCCGCCTGGAAGACGTGCACAGCCAGGGTTACGGATTCCAGGTCGACCTGCTGTTCCACGCCGCGCGTGCCGGGCTCACAATCGTCGAAGTGCCGATCACCTTTGTCGAACGTCGATTCGGCGAGTCGAAGATGACCGGCGGCATCGTGCTCGAGGCGATGGTGCGGGTCACCCTGTGGGGAATCGGTGCCCTGCCCGGGCGGCTGCGTCGTCGATTCCGCCGTTGACGGCCACCAGGCAGCCGTCTACGTGCGCAGAACCACGTTGACGGGTCCGTCTCCGCGAAGCATCCGTTCGATCTGCTCGCGGGCAAGCCGGGCCATCCTCGGCATCATGGCGGTGGTGGCGCCACCGACGTGCGGGCTGATCAGGACGTTGGGAAGAGCGAAGAGCGGATGCCCCTCCGGCAGTGGTTCGGGATCGGTCACGTCAAGCGCGAACCGCAGTCGCCCGGACTGGGCGGAATGGAGGATCGCCGCGGTGTCGGCCACCGGGCCGCGCGCGATGTTGACGAGGAGTGCGCCGTCCCGCATGTTCGCGAGGAAGACGTCGTCGACGAGGCCCGTCGTGCTGTCGGTGAGCGGAACGCCGACGACGACGATGTCGGCCTCATGCAGCAGCACTGGCAGTTCGTCGATCCCGTGAATGGGACCCCGCTCGTCCGTCCGGGCCGTGGTGGCGACGCGAACGATGTTCACCTCGAAGGGCAGGAGCCGTTCCTCGATCGCCTTGCCGACGCCGCCGTAGCCGAGCAGAAGAACGGTCCGGTCCGCCAGGCTGGCGTAGCGGGCGGGAGCCCAGCGCCCGTCGCCGGCGGCACGGACGAAGTCGGGGATGCCGCGCTGCGCAGCCAGGATCAGCGCGAGCGTCAGTTCGGCGGTCGACGTCTCGTGAACCGTGGCCGCATTGGCGAACACGTTTCCAGGAGGCAGTATCTCGTCGACGCCGTCGTAGCCGATCGACTGGCTCTGCACGAGCCGGGTTGTGACTCCGGCGAGAGCGCCGAGCTTCTTCGTGGCGCCCATGTATGGCTGGATCACGATGTCGAGCGTCGAAACCGGCGGCGGTCCTGACAGGTCCCACTGCACGAACTCGACGCCGTCGATGTCGCCGATCGCCTCACGGAGTGTCTTGCCTGGCACGCTGACGAGTAACGGAGTAGTCATGCGATCGAGCCTAGCGAAGCGCTGAACGCCCCGTCCGGCGGGAGGTCGTAGCTCCCGCTGTGATACACCCCTATCCGGTGCCGCGCTTCTCGGACGATAATCGTTGAGATGCTCGCTGCGGCTGTACCCGGGAGACGACGATGACTGAGATTGTGCTGTTCCATCATGCACAGGGCCTGACCCCGGGGGTGAGGGACTTCGCCGACGCCCTCCGCAACGCGGGGCATCGGGTGCACCTTCCTGACCTGTATGACGGACGCACGTTCGACGATCTCGACGCCGGCATCGACCATGCGCGATCGCTCGGCTTCGACACGGTCCTCGAGTCCGGTCGGGCGGCAGCCGACGAGTTGCCGAGCGAGGTGGTCTACGGAGGGTTCTCGCTCGGTGCCATGCCGGCGCAGCTGCTGGCGCAGACGCAGAAGGGAGCCCGAGGGGCTCTCCTCTTCCACGCCTGCCTCCCTGTCACCGAGTTCGGCGATTCGTGGCCACGCGGTGTGCCGGTGCAGATTCATGCCATGGACGCCGACCCGGAGTTCGTCGAGTCGGGCGACATCGACGAGGCCAGGGTGCTCGTCGATGAGGCGGACGACGCCGAGTTGTTCCTCTACCCGGGAGATCAGCACCTGTTCACCGACAACAGCCTGTCGGCGTATGACGAACAAGCCACGACTCTTCTGCTGGAACGGGTCCTGGTGTTCCTCAGCCGGGTGGGTTGAGCTCCCCGGCAGCATGCGGCTGTGCGGCGCGGGTGTTGTGGCTCAGCGCGGGTGCAACTCGGTAGTTGTCAACCTGTCTGAGACAACAGGTGGGTATTGATTCCAGTGGATTGGGGCAATGCGGGTGCGACCGGACGGCGTCTGAATCGTTCGGGATGCTTCTGCCAGTAGCGATCGAGGCT
>NZ_JBKJWH010000159.1:0-5615 GCF_046716805.1 Mycetocola sp.
GGTCTGCACAGCGAGCGGCACTCCTCCGTAGGCGAGGGCGGCGTTCATCTTCGCTTTGCCGTAGCCGGGGATGTCGACCCAGCTGTCACGCATAATCGACATGATGTGCACGCTGTCGCGATTGGCCGAAATGTGAACGACCATCATGCTGTCGGAACGAGAGCCTTTGACGTCATTGATGTCCCCCGAGACATCGCCCCGCGTGTCAGATCCCAGCAGCAGGATGTTCTGCGAGGCGTTTACGGCGACGGCAGGCCGCGCCGTCTCCTCGGGAAACACTTCTGCGACCTCAATCTTCCTTGCGCTGTCGAAGGTGCTTGACAGATTTACCAAGTAGACGCCGACAACTGCGATTGCGACAACGAGAAGCGCGCTGATGAAGATGACGAAGTTGCGAACACCGTACTTCTTGCGCGGCGGCGGCTCTTTGAACTCGAAGGGGAACGTCACTGTCACATCAAAGCAGACAAAAAATAGATCGACGACACCAAGGAGAAGTCTTAGAATAGCAATGACCCTAAGTTGTTCATAAAAGGAGCCCCGCGTTTGCTGTGTGCTGGGTCGGCTCACCACTCTGCTGGAATGGCGGCATCCTGCAGTGAGACGAAGCCAGCCACGCCGCTGCGCACCTCCGCAAGGAGACGCTAGGCTGCTTCATCTCAACGCAAGGCCTTTGAAACCGTGCGCATCCCGACGATTGTCATGCGACGCGTGAACCGGATCAGCGACCACACTCTCAAAAAGAAGTAGGACTTCGTCGCTATCCGACCTTCGGACTTAAGATCTCGGTAAACGGCCACCTGTGCCGCCTCCATTTTGACGAGCTGTTTGCTGAGTCCACCTTCACCGAAGAGGGACTTATAGTAGGTCGTGAGCGGCACGTGGATGAATCTGCAGTCCTCACCACTAAGAGCAATCTTCAACCATACTTCATAATCCTCCGCCAGCCGGCGCTGCTCGTTGAAGCGCGCGGGAACCGACCGGCGGACCATTACGGAAGAGGTAGCGAACCAATTGCGCCGAAGCAATTGGGGCGTGCTGACGGCACTCACGTGCTGTTCACAGAGTCGCGCGGGCGTGGATAACTGTGACCATCCCACGTTCACCGCGTGGCCCGATAAAGCCGGACGGCTCTCATGTTCCATCACCTGAAGCTGGAGCTCAATCTTCCGATCGTGCCACTCGTCGTCCGCATCGAGGAACGCGACGAAATCTTGAGACGCGAGGTTCCACCCCGCATTCCGTGCGGCTGAAGGACCACGATTACTCGAGAAAGCCAGGACCAACAGACCGCGCTCCCCATAATCCCGCTGAAGATCCCTTATACAACGCGCCGTGGCAGGGTCATCGCTACCGTCATCTACAACGACAACTTGGTTGGGAACCAAGGATTGACGATACACGGATTCCACTGCGCGCCGCAGTGTCGAGGCGCTGATATAGCACGGAATGACGACTGTAACTGGAGCCGCCCTCACTGATACGCCATCACTTTCTGGTCGCTCAATGTTGAACCGACACTAACCCCGTAGCTCAGGTATGTGGCTACAGCGCGCGCCGAGTATGCATCGGGGGACACGGCTGGGGAGCAAGGGACTTTCAGCAGCGCAGATACGGCTGTCGAGAGTGTGGAACGGTCGGCTGAAGCTGGAATCCGCATGGAATCGTGTTGGCCTATGTCGTTACAGAAGTCTGTGCATTTCGAGTGATACTCCACAAGCGCAAATGGTACTCCAGCGAGATACGCGCAGATTGCAGCGTGCAGGCGAACAGCGACCACCGCTTGGAGCGAGGCGATTTCGTTCCAGACTCCTTCCACTCCAACATCGATGTATCGCGAGTACTTGACTTCGATCCCGCGTTCTCGGAGATGTCGTACTGCGTTCTCCGAAACTTCGTCATCTCCATGGATCTTGTGGTTATTCAATGAAAGCACGACGACCGTCATTCGCTCGCTTTCAGGCATCTGCAAAATCGCATCGGCCAAGGAGCGGGTGATCAAATCGGGGTCGTTAGACTCCGCACCGCTAATACTACAAAGGGAAAGCCCGATGTGGCCGTGCCGAACGCCGGGAAGCTCTGTGGTCGGTGGAGCGTAGAGAGCCGCGAGGTCGCCACCCAAAGTTAGGGAGTGGTCCAAGCCCAGCGAATGGCCAACGTCCAGCGATCGCGAATCTCGAACGATCAGTTTGTCCAGCCCCTGGGCGAACGTCGCCACGGCACCGCGCCGCTTCATATCGGCGAATGGTCCTAACGATACGCCCACGGCTCGGAACCGGGTTCGCAGGATTCGCGATAGTTTCCACTGGACATACCTGACTCCCCGAAGTTCAGAAAGGACGGATCCTCCACCCAAAATGATTAGGTCACCGCGTGCGACGACCCACAAACCAGTCAGGAGTCTGATAGCGCTGCCGGCGGAATGTGGAGAAGCGAATATCCTTCGAAAGGCTCGCTTCAAAGCGGTCCGCGGTTGGGTGACTCTCCCTACGATTCGTACGTCGTAACCGGGAAACATCAACGCAGCGTGGGACTCGACCACGTCACAAAAGAGGTCGTCACCAAAATTAGCAACGCCATAGAAACCGACAACGTACGCACGCCGTTTACTTCTTCCCGTCACAGATTCCCCTCATCTCATAAACATCCACACTACGGCGGTTCTCACTGAAGGTCGTTCACCATCGCAAGCGGCCGAACAACCACAGTGGGCGTCCAACTCCGTCGGACCCGCCCTTTGGAATTATCAAAACGACGACAATGCGGGACAGGAGATATTCGGATCTAACGGGGAATCTCGAGTCGCCGGATGCGACTGCGGCGCTCGGCCCAGGAGGCGCTCCCCTCCGTATCCGAAAGCTCGGGTCCGCTGCTAACGCGAAGCGTCCTCACGAACAGCGGTCGCTTCTATTCGCGCGCGGACCCGATAGGAGCGAGGATTAGCTTCACCAGTATCGCTGACGGAGATCGCTCTCTCGGTCAGCGCGGGGTGGCCAGGTGGTCCAATCCTTTTGCGTTCGCGGGCGATTCTACTGATGGGTCCGTGCGCCAGTAGTATCAATTGGACCCGGGCTCAGGCGACGCGCGAACGGTCATTAGGGCTTAAAGTCCAGCGACGCTGGAGGTTCGAAGCATACGGGCGCGATCGCATAGGGGAGCAGAACTTGACCAGTCCCGCACGGTGGCTGTTGTTGTCTAATTTATCGCGATATGTCGGGCAATTCGGTCTGTTCAGCATCATCGCTGTAACTCTCGGGAGCAACAGTGCGGGACAGTACGCACTCGCACTAGCGATAACCGCCCCAGTATTCGTCTTCGCCGGGCTTGGGATGCGAACGGTTCTTCTGACGCTCGCCCAACCACAGGCCTTGCGCTATTATTCGGCTACTCGTTTACTCTCCTTGACCGCAGGGTTGATACTTGTTCTTGGCATCGGATCGTTCTTCGGTGCGTCGTTCGCGGTGACGCTACTGCTCATCTCGCTGCTCAAATGCGCCGACTCCTTCACAGAACTGAACATCGGAGTGCTACAGTCGCTATCTCGCGAACGACGCACGGTGTTCCTAACCGGTGCGACGAGCGTGGCCACGATTTTCGCCGCCGTTTCTGCGAGCTTCCTCTCGGACGACCTCAACTCGACGCTTCTCGCAGTCGCTGCAGCGACTTTCTTGACTACGTTCGCCGTCTACTGGGTTGCCATGAGACCAGTACTTCGCCGGGTCGCACCAGCGGACGAGGTGCAGGGCTCGCTGTCGACGACAATCCGCGCTGTTCGGGTGATAGCCCGAGCGGGAGTACCCACAGGCTTTTCGGCCGCATTGATCCCGCTTATGGTAGGAATCCCGCAGTACGCTCTTACGCACTACTGGGGCCAGTCCGCGGTTGCTCAACTGGCAACACTTCTCTACCTGCAGCTCGCTGTTGAACTGGTCATCAACTCCCTGTCGCAGGCGTGGCTAGTCCGGGGGAAGCAGATATTCGATAGGGCCGGCCTTTCGCTGCGCAGCACTCTGGGCGTTGCGCTTAGCTGGCAGAAGTGGGCTGTCGCGGTTTCTGCGGCGAGCATCGCGGTCGGCCTGCTACTTTTTCCGGCACTATTCGGTGATGCATTTGCCCCAACCCCGGTGGAAATCGCGCTCGTAGCAGCAGGTAGCCTGTGTCTGCCGTTCGTCTATGCCTCCCTCATCGTGTTACCGATAAAGAACCTATATCGGGAATCGATGGTTTCGAATCTGGTAGCGACCGTAACCTGTTTAGCTGCGACAGCAGCAATTATCCCTACGATGGGGGTCTCGGGAGCCTTAGTCTGCATTCTGCTTGGGCTGCTGGCTCGGGCGTGCGCGGCCCTGACGTTGGCCTTCGGAACTAGTAGGTAGCCACGAAGCTCCGAGACGGCATGGGACACAGCTCGAAATGTCGAACGATAAGAAAATAGCGCTCTCCCCGGACTGAGAATTCATCCCGGCCCCATTTCGCGCGGATCGGCTTGGACGGTCTTTGCGCGCTCCGCTCGTTATCGTGAGGGGGAGGTTGACCGCTCGCATTACCCTTCTCGTTCTGGGAGCGAACGCTGCGTCCGCTTCGCTGGACGGGTTTGTGCGGGAAGCGAGTTGCCGCCGCCCTCCGCCGCTTCGGGCACAATCGGCTCACTATTTCGCGGCCCACAGCGAGATATGTATCGAGAACAACAGTAGATTCGACTTCTTGCAGCGGCCGTGTCCGCCTGGCTGGACGGTCCAGTTCTCGACTGTTGGACTGGGCCTTTTCACAATCCCGATTGCTGTGGTACTTCTTATCTTCAGCGCGCGCGCCGTATCCACTTTGTTCTTCTAGGTGCGGCATCCCTTGAGGACCGCCGCGACCTCTATCTGCAGAATTTCCGCCATCTGCAGAAATCCCGCCCTGTGCGGTGATCATGGGAATTGCCCTGGTGGGGTGCATACCCGGCACAAGAAGCTTCTAGCGAACGAAACTGCGGATCAAAGACCACCGGGACGGACGAAGAATAAGTCCCGGAGGCAGCCATTCTCTACGCGATTCATACACCTCGACCGCGGCCGCGCATTCTCCCCCGGGGGTAAGGACCCCACGAAAGGAGTCGGATGGAGGCTCATCGCAGCTTCTGGTCAGGTGAGGATACGTGGCGATCCATGTTCTGTTCCTGCAGCCTCCAGATGCTTTCTCGCGCGAAATTCGCACTCACGAAGGAGCGCGCTTGATCACCCAACTGACGGCGGAGCGCAGGCTTCGGGGCTAGTACAGTGAGTGCCGCAGCTAACCCATTCGGGTCCTTGTTACGAAACACCAAGCCTGTCTCGCCGTCGACTACTGCGTCGACAGATCCCGTAGCGTCCGAGGCTATGGTGGCAAGCCCCATCGCGGCTGCCTCAAGAACGACATTGGGGAAGCCTTCCCGCTGCGTGGGTAAGCAGTGAATGTCCATAACTTGAAGGTAGGGCCGCGTGTCCTGAACTGCTCCGACAAGGTGCGTCTCTATCGATGACCTTTTAATCTGGGCAACGACCTCGTCGCTCTCGAAGGGGCCGACGACCAGCAACCGTAACCGCAGCCCACGACGGCGACATATTTCAAGCGCTTCCAGGAGAGTGTGTATT
>NZ_JBKJWH010000160.1:0-34742 GCF_046716805.1 Mycetocola sp.
CACCAGCCCGTAACTCCTCCCAAAACCGACGACGAACCTCACGGGGAAAACCAGGAACACCAACCATTGCGAACACCTCTAATAATCAGGTGTTGCAACGACCCCCTGAACCCAAGGGGTGTTCCGGTCCGGAGTGAGTGAATCCGTGGCACGCGAAAGGCCCGACCCCACACCGAAGTGCAGGAGCCGGGCCCGGATGCTGCGGAGAGGCTAGACGCGAGCCGTCACAGCGAGTGCCGCGCCGAGCTTGGCGCCGAGCTCGATGTCGACGTTCGACCAGTACGCGATCGCCCGTGCCCGGATCTCGTCGTTCACCACGGCGCCGACGTGCCCGGTGATCTGGGCAAGCAGTCTGGCCTTGGCGGCGTCGTCCATCACGTCGCGGTAGAGGGTTCCGGCCTGACCGAAGTCGTCGTCCTCGGGGTGCAGCGTCGCGGAGGTGTGCAGGAGCTCACCGTCGTTCTGCCAGCCGGCCGACTCAGCCGCGCGAACCGGGTCGGCGTGCGGGCCGCCGAACGAGTTCGGGGCGTACACGGGGCGGTTCGCCGGCGGGAAGTCGATCCGCGCTGCGCCGTCCTTCGAGTAGCTGTGAACCTGCGTCTTCGCCGCGTTCACCGGGAGCTGCGAGTGGTTCACACCGACGCGGTAACGCTGGGCGTCCGCGTACGAGAAGATGCGGGCCTGCAGCATCCGGTCGGGGCTTGCCGCGATCCCGGGGACGAAGTTCGCCGGCGAGAAGGTGGCCTGCTCGATCTGGGCGAAGTGGTTCTCGGCGTTCCGGTTGAGCGTCATGGTGCCGACCTTGATCAGCGGGTAGTCGGCGTGCGGCCAGACCTTGGTGACGTCGAACGGGTTGAACCGGTAGGTCTTCGCGTCTTCGTACGGCATGACCTGAACGGACAGCGTCCAGCTCGGGAAGTTACCTTCGGCGATGTTCGTGTAGAGGTCGTGCTGGTGGAAGTCGGCGTCCTGGCCGGCGATCTCCGTCGCCTGGTCAGCGCTCAGCACCTCGATGCCCTGATTGGTCTTGAAGTGGTACTTCACCCAGAACCGCTCACCCTCTGCGTTGATCCACTGGTAGGTGTGCGAACCGAAACCGTCCATCTTGCGCCAGGAAGCGGGAAGCCCGCGGTCACCCATGAGCCAGGTGACCTGGTGCGCGCTCTCGGGAGACTGGCTCCAGAAATCCCACTGCATGTCGTTGTTGCGCAGGTTCGAGCCCGGGAGGCGCTTCTGCGAGTGGATGAAGTCGGGGAACTTGATGCCGTCACGGATGAAGAAGACCGGGGTGTTGTTGCCGACGAGGTCGTAGTTGCCCTCTGAGGTGTAGAACTTGAGCGCGAAACCGCGCGGGTCACGCCAGGTGTCCGGGGAACCCTGCTCACCGGCGACAGTGGAGAACCGGGCAAGCATCTCGGTGGTGGCGCCCCGCTGGAACAGCGCGGCGCGGGTGAACCGCGACACGTCCTCCGTGGTCTCGAACGTTCCGAACGCCCCGCCACCCTTGGCGTGGACCACCCGCTCCGGCACACGCTCGCGGTTGAAGTTCGCGAGCTTCTCGGTCAGATAGCTGTCGATCAGCGGGATCGCACCGTCTGCTCCGACGGTGAGCGACTGAGAGTCGGCGGCGATCGGGGTGCCGGTGTCTGTGGTGGTGTACGTGGTATCGGACATGGGTCTCCTTGTGGTGCTTGTCGGGCATGGTGGGGCAGCGCCTGGCTGCACAGGCAGCCGGGCGCGGAAGACGTCGGCGTCAGTCGAGGGGCGCTGTCGCGCAGTCGGGGCACAGGCCCCAGTAGGTCACTTCGGCCGTGGTGAGGGTGAATCCGGATGTTTCGGCTGGCGTCAGACACGGAGCGGAACCGACGGCGCAGTCCACATCGCCGATCGCGCCGCAGCGCGAGCAGACGATGTGGTGGTGGTTGTCGCCGACCCGCAGTTCGTACCTCGCCGGGGAACCGGCCGGTTCGATACGACGTGCGAGACCGGCATCCGTCAGCGCGCCGAGCACCCCGTAGATGGCCTGCAGCGACGTGTCGGGGAGCTGGGGATGCACGGCATCGAAGATGCCGTGCGCATCGGCGTGCGGATTCCGCTCGAGGGCACGCAGCACCTCGATGCGCTGCTCCGTTGCACGAAGCCCCGCCGAGCGCAGAAGCTCGCGCTCTGTGCCGGTCCGGGTCGCTGTCATATCGCCAGCCTAGGGCTTATTTTGAATCATTCAAAACTGAGGCGACGTCAGCCCGCGTAGATGCGCCGGGCCCCCGCCTCGAAGGCGGTGAGGTCGCCGGTCTCCCCCGCACGGTACGCGCGGCGGCCAACCACGAGCATGTAGAACAGGAACGCTGCGAGGGCTGCCGCACCGAGTCCGATCTTCACCGGCCACGGCCACGGCTGGGGGGTCACGAAGCCTTCCAGGATCCCGGCCACGAGGAGAACAAGAACGAGGCCGATCGCCACGGTGAACAGCGCACGGGCGTCTTCGGCGAGCGCCTGCCCCCTCGTGCGGTTGCCCGGGGCCACCCAGGCCCAGAAGATCCGCAGCCCTCCGGCCGCTGCGACGAAGATCGCGGTGAGTTCGAGCATCCCGTGTGGGGCGATGTAGAGGAAGAAGGTGTCGCCGTGGCCGAAGCTGAACAGCACGGCGGCGGTGATGCCCAGGTTCTGCGCGTTCTGCAGCACGACGAACGGCACCCAGACGCCCGTCACGCCGAACGCGATGCACTGGGCGGCGATCCAGGCGTTGTTCGTCCAGACCTGCCCGGCGAAGGAGGCAGCGGGGTTCTCTGAGTAGTAGTCGGCGAAGTCTTCTTCCGCGAGCTTCTGCAGTTCAGCCTTGCTGCCGAGGTTGGCGAGGACCTGCGGGTCGCCGAGGACCCATGCCGCCCACAGGCCGGCGACGAGAACGGTGCTGAGGGCGACGGCGAGGGTGAGCCAGCGCAACCGGTAGAGCGCTGCGGGCAATTGCAGAACGAAGAACCGCGGCAGCTGACTGAGCACGTTCGACCCTGCAGCGGTGAATCGCAGCCGCGCTTTCGACAGGCTGACGCTCAGCCGGTCACCGTGCACCGTCGACCCGGCGGTCGTCTTGATCGCCGACAGCTGGGTTGCCCCAGCCTGATATCGGTCGATCAATTCGTCGGCTTCGACGCCCGACAATGAGCGCTTCGACGCGAGCGCGTCGAGGCGTGCCCACTCTTCCCGGTGGGCGGCGCTGTAAGCATCAAGATCCATCTGCTTAGATACTATTCATGGCAGAGCCCGTCGGCACACTCTCGAACATGCCGGACTCCTCGGAGCTCCTCACCGGGGAGGCGGTCGCCCTCGACGTCCAGTCGACGAGCTTCGTCCTCCGGGCGGCTGGCGCGATCCTCGACTTCGTCGTCACCGTCGTGCTCGCCGGGCTGCTGTTCTGGCTGCTCTTCGTGCTGGCCGGTCAGGGGCTGATCGACCGGTCCGCCATCGCAGCGCTCTCGACCTCCATCGTCGTGTTCTGTTGTGTGGTCGTGCCGACCCCCGTCGAGACGCTGAGCTCCGGCCGGTCCCTCGGCAAACTCGCGGTCGGCGCGCGGATCGTCCGGGATGACGGCGGGGCAGCCGGCTTCCGCCACGCCTTCATTCGCGCCCTCACCGGCTTCCTCGAGATCTACATGACGCTCGGAGGTGTCGCTGCGCTCACTGGACTCCTGTCGACACGCTCCAAACGACTCGGCGATCTCCTGGCCGGAACGTATGCGCAGCAGGAACGGGTTCCGCGGGTCACCGAACCGGTGTTCGGGATGCCACCGGCCCTCGCCTCATGGGCCGAACTGGCAGACGTCGCACGGATGCCTGACCGCCTGTCTCGGCGGATCGCACAGTTCCTCAAGCAGGCGCCCAAGCTGACGCCGGCGACGCGGGCGCGACTTGCGCAGGACCTCGCTGCCGAGGCATCCGCGTGGGTGTCGCCGGTGCCGCGCGTCGACCCGGAGACGTTCCTCTACGCGGTGGCCGCCGCGCGACGCGATCGGGAGTATGCCGCCCACCTGCTCGAGCGTGAACGGCTCGCCCGCGTGCAACCGGTGCTCACCGGCCGGCCGCACGGTTTCCCTGACCGCTGAGCCAACCGCGCCGCATCCCACCCCGCTTCATCCGTCGCAAACGTCGACCAACGCCGTCGAAACCCGACATCTGCGCCGGACGAACCACCGACGCCGATCACCCGCCGCGTTCATCCGTCGCACGTGTCGACATACGCCGCCTTAACCCGACATCCGCGCCGGACGAACCACCGCACAGGCGCGAAAACGGCGCCGAAGGGGCCGAAGGCCGAGCGACGCCGTCGAGCAGCGACCGAGACCTCAGTAACGGTAGTGGTCGACCTTGTACGGCCCGTCGACCGAGACGCCGATGTACGCGGCCTGCTCCTCCGACAGCGTCGTCAGCTCGACACCCAGGGCATCGAGGTGCAGTCGCGCCACCTTCTCGTCGAGATGCTTCGGAAGCACATAGACGCCGACCGGGTAGTTTTCCCGGTGCGCGAAAAGCTCGATCTGCGCGAGGACCTGATTGGTGAACGAGTTGCTCATGACGAACGACGGATGCCCGGTGGCATTTCCGAGGTTCATCAGTCGTCCTTCGCTGAGAACGAGGATCGACCGTCCGGTGGGCAGTCGCCACTCGTGCACCTGCGGCTTGATCTCGACCCGTTCGGCACCCTCGAGGGCTTCGAGCCCCGCCATGTCGACCTCGTTATCGAAGTGACCGACGTTCGCAACGATGGCCTGGTGCTTCATCCGAAGCATGTGTTCGGTGGTGATGACGTTGAGGTTGCCTGTGCCGGTGACGAAGATGTCGACCTGCTCCAGAACGCTCTCGATGCGGGCGACCTGGTAACCGTCCATCGCGGCCTGAAGCGCGCAGATCGGGTCGACTTCGGAGACGATGACGCGAGCGCCCTGGCCGCGAAGGGCTTCGGCGGCGCCTTTACCGACGTCGCCGTAGCCGACGACGAAAACGACCTTGCCACCGATGAGCACGTCGGTGGCACGGTTGAGGCCGTCCGGCAGGGAGTGCCGGATGCCGTACTTGTTGTCGAACTTGCTCTTCGTGACCGAGTCGTTCACGTTGATGGCCGGGAACAGGAGCTCACCGTTGCGGAAGAGTTCGTACAGGCGGTGGACGCCGGTCGTCGTCTCCTCGGTGACGCCGAGGAGGTCGGCGCCGATCCGGGTCCAACGGTCGGGCGACGCTGCGAGCGAGCGGCGGAGCAGGTCCAGGACGACCCGGCCCTCGGTGCTGTCGGCAGCCGTGGTCTCCGGCACCGCACCGGCAAGCTCATACTTCCGGCCGTTGTGAACGAGCAGGGTGGCGTCTCCACCGTCGTCGAGGATCATGTTCGGGCCCGACCAGTCGGCACCGGCTGCGCCAGCTTCGGCCGTCCAGTCGAAGATCTGCTCGGCGCATGCCCAGTACTCTTCGAGGGTCTCACCCTTCCACGCGAACACCGGCACTCCGGCGGGGGAATCGACGGTTCCGGTCGGGCCGACGGCGATCGCGGCAGCGGCCTCGTCCTGGGTGGAGAAGATGTTGCAACTGGCCCAGCGGACCTGCGCGCCGAGGGCGACGAGGGTTTCGATCAGCACGGCGGTTTGCACCGTCATGTGCAAAGACCCGGCGATCCGGGCGCCCGCGAGCGGCTTCGACTCGCCGAATTCCTTGCGCAGAGCCATCAGGCCGGGCATCTCGTTCTCGGCCAGCCGGATCTGGTGGCGACCCGCTTCGGCAAGCGAAAGGTCGCGGACCTGGAACGGAAGTGAGGTGGCGGATGCTGCAGAGGGAGTAAGCGTCATGGCCCCATTCTCGCAGACCCACGGGCGTCTGTGCCGTGGGTCAAGACCTCAGACCGTCTCGGCCGTGTGCCCGACGTCGCGGAGGAGCTGGTGACGGATGACCTGCCAGCCCAGCGGTGCGCTCATCCGCTCGGCGTGGATCGCGCACAGGTCATAGGTGTGCGGTTCGCGGGACAGCGAAAGCGGACCGAGCACGGCCATCGAGTCGGCGTAGTCGTAGGTGAGCGTCGAGACCGCGTCGCGGGAGCATCCGACTTTCGAACAGGGCCTGTCAAACATTCTCAACACCATACAAGCCGGGGGTCTTTTCTCCCGGCACCTCGCCGACGCCGGCGGTGAATAGAATGGCGTCATGGCCAGACGCACCACCCGGAGCACGACCTTCGCCCGGCGAGCGGTCCGGCACGACCGGCATGGCCGTTCGGAACGGAGCGCAGCGACCGGTCCGCACCTCGACCCACTGAAGAACCGGATCGACACCTTCGACATGACCGTCGCGGCGGCAGCCGACTTCCTGCGCAGCGCCTGGCCGGACGACCTCGCGAACGTGCGGTACGAGGTCGGCGCGATGCCGCTCGGTATCCTTCCGGACGGCACAGTGCCGCGATGGTGGACGAGTGCCTCCGAACGCCGCATCGTGCTGTACCGGCTCCCCATTCAGCGGATGAGCAAACTGCACCGGGACGACGAGCTGCACCAGCGGATGATGATCGAAAGCTGCGTCTTCCGGGCAACCGCCGAACTCATCGGCAAGGACCCCTGGGACCTCGGGCCAGACCGCTTCCACTTCTGATTCGTCGAATCCGCTTCCTCAGCGGATGTCACACCTTTCGTCACCGTGGATAGACGATGACCGGGGTTGCCAGCGGGTTCGTCGGCTGGATCGCGTACGCCGAGAATCCTGCGGCGGAGGTGAAGCTCACCTGTGCGTAGGCGCCGCCCACCCCGCTGACGCTGTACGCCATTCCGGCACGAACCGTGGTTTGGACTGCCGTCCCTGCCGGGACGGCCACCTGCGTCGCGGTGCCTCCGCCGTCGGTCAGGACGACGTCGAGGTTCGCGCTGGTCGGGTTGGACAGGTGCAGCGTCGCGCCCTCCCCCGGCGCTACGGCGAGTTGGATGTCATCCTCGAGGGCCGCGGATGCGCCGAACCAGGCGAAGTCGCTGGATTCGCCTGCGACGGCGGTCGTGCGGGCCGACGCGACGAGTGGCTTGTCTGACGAGATGGAGACGGAGTAACTCCCAGCGGGCAGTTCGTTGAGGGTGACCTCCTGGACGACGCCACCCTGAATGGAGTAGTTCAGCGACGCGGGCGCCTCTGCGCCTTGTTCGCTCAGGAAGCTGATCTCGACCTGGGCGGGTTCGGTTCCCGGTACGAAGAGGCGAAGCGCCCCGATGCTGTCGTCGTAGATTTCACCGTCCGGGACGGGGGCGGAGTCGGTGAGGACGACGCCGGGGATCACCTGGTTCAGCGATGGGGCCGCCGTCGGCAGCGACAATTCGATTCCTCCAGGGGTGATGCCCCTGGTGACGCTGTGCTGCAGCGCGGCGACGACCTGGCCGCCGCTCGACTGGACGCGAATCACCGGTGTGCGGACGCCAGGGGCGAAGCTCGCGACGGAGAGGACCCGGTTTTCACCGGCGGGGACGATGATGCCCTGCGCACCGGGCGCTTCGATTGCGCCGGTCTCACCGAAGAAGGAGAGGTCGACGACGGCATCCGCGCGGTTCGGGTTGCTGAGCGAGAGCATCGTCGTCCGGCCGACGTCGGTGGAGCCACCAACGAGCCAGCTGTCGGCGCTGACTTCGCCGCACGCCGTGGCTGCGAAGCCGGTGAGGTCGTCGAGGTCGGCCGCCTGGGACTGCGCTGCGCCGATCTGCGGGCGTTCGTCCCCTTCGCCGCCGGTGACGCTGAGCACGGTGGGCGCGCCGAACCGGTCGCCGAGCACGTTGTCCGGTGCCAGGAGCGCGCTTTGCTCAGGTGCTGAACTGGCGGCGAAGCTCATCGCCGGCTGGGCGAAGCTTCCGGTGGAGGCGTCGCCGCCCTGGCGCAGCAACGGGCCGGGGCACAGCCGGAACTGGTCCGATGCGGTGGGAGTCACTGTGGTTTTCGGGGCGTCGACGGCCACGACCGGCAGTTGAACCTGACCGACGGCTATCACCACACCGAGAAAGACGGCTGCGCCGAGAACGCCGGTGAGGACCCGGCCGCTCGTCGCGGCGATGCGGCGCTTATCGGCCATGATTGTCCTGACTGTCGGCGGTGGAACTGACGGCGAAGGCGTCCGCCTGTTTCCCGTCGGGGTTCGGCTCGACCGGTGATGTTCCGGTGCCGTCCGCTTCGGAAGCGGCATGAGCTTCACGTTCCTCGATGTCGTCCGACTTTGATGCGAGTTCCAGTTCGACCGCTTTTTCGGCGTCGGCGGCGGCATTCCGCTCCGCCCTCTCGGCGCGGGTCAACCGCGGCGCCGGTTCCGCTGCACGCCGGCCGATGGTTCGGGGGCGCCCCTCAGCGGCACGCCGCGACGTCGCCGTCGGGGTCGCCAGAAGCAGCGCGAACCCGAAGATGAGGGCTAGACCTACGAGGACGAGCGTCGAGGCGACCGGTACGTGATCGCCGGCGTCCGCCGGCGGCGCGGTCGCGCCTTCGAAGCGCCACAGCGTTCCGCGGTCGGTGGGACCGACGTGCGCGAATGCGGCGTTGGCGTTGAGGGATGCCGCCGCCCGATTGGCCATTTCCTGGTCGGGGGACGTCGCATCCTCGCCGATTCTCGAGGACGGTGAGTCGAGCAGGACGAACTGCACGCCGAATTCAGTCAGCATCGCGCTCGGGTCGAGGCCTCCCTGTGAGACGAGGTTGCCGGCGAGGGTCGCCACCTTCTTGTCGTTCTCGGTGAGCGTGGTGTTCGTCGTAATCAGAGTGGACTGGTTGTCGAGGGTGTCACCGACCCCGTTGACGACGCGTGCGGAGATTCCGCCGTCCGGCTGCGGGGTGAGGATCAGCGTTCGGAGGGACGGGTTCGTGGATGCCGCCGCGGCGACGTACGCCGGGAGTGTCCGCCCGTTGCTGGCGGTGATCTGTCCGCTGCCCGTGGCCAGGCCCGCCGCCATCGGGACGGCCACGATGAGGGCGAGGATCCCGATGACAAGGGCGGGGATCGCGGCCGCGCGGCGGAGACTGTCGAAGCCGACGACGGCCGCACCCACGAGGCCGAGCCAATACAGGCTCAGCCCGGACCCCGGCCAGATCGACACGGATGCGGAGCCGGTCACGGTGAGGAACAGGTGCGACGCTCCGGCGGCGGTCGCGAGGCCAACGAGCGCCGTCACAAGCAGCACGGCCGCTCGTCCACTGCCAGGCAGGAACAGGGCGAGCAGCGCCATGACGGCAAGCGGCGCGAGAAGCACGGGGACGAGGAGGTGAGCCGGGATGCCGGACAGCCCGAGGGCAACCGTCATCGCATCCCAGGCCGGGTTGCCGGCCGGCAGCCCCTGGACGAGTTCCCACCCGGTCGGCGACGGTGTTGGCACTGGCACGCCGGGGTCTGCGAGGAGCCGGAGCCAGTTCTGTCCGACGAAGCCCTGTTGCCAGAGGAGCGGAGCGAAGAGGGCGGCGCTCGGGACGATGACCCAGAACACGCGGGCCAGATGGCGGCCGGACAGTGTCAGGGCGACGAGCCAGAGAATCAGGAGCGCCGGCGTGAGCGACGGCGCTGTCGCGAGGGTCGCCGCGAGGATCATCGATGCCACCGCGGCTGAACCCCACGAGCGGGCCGCGGCGCAGCCGGTGTAGAACAGCCACGGCAGCAGAAGGTGGATCAGGATTCCCGACAGGTTCCCCAAAACGAGGGCGGACAGGAAGGTGGGGGCGACGGTCCAGAGGACAGCGGCACCCAGCCGGTAACCGCTGCGCTCGGTGAGGCGGGTGGCTGCCATCCAGCCGCCGAGAGTTGCGAGCGGCAGAGCCAGCAGGGTCACGAGCACGAGCGCGTATGACGGGTTCCAGAAGGTGAGCGTGCCGAGCAGAGCGAGTACGGCGGAGAACGGGTCAGCGGCACCGGGGAAGCCCAGTCCGATTCGCCGCCAGCCGTATCCGATGTGCTGCCACAGGTCGCCGACCGAAGCGGAGAGGGGCAGCAGATTGCCTCCCTCAACGGCGGATGCCGTGAGAAGACCGAAGAAGAGGGCGGTACTGGCGAGGGCGGATGCGAGAACGAGCCATGCGCCTCCGCCGGTGAAGAACCGTAGATCACTGCGTTCAACCGTGTACACGACGACCCCGGCCTCCCGACGAAGCCGTCGACGCCTGCGCACTTCAGCGACCGGAATCCGAAGCGCTGAGAGCGACGACCAGCCGACCTCTTTCGACCGCTGCAGATTCTTCCTCGCCCGCGTGATGCGAACGGGGCTGAACGCCACCCGGAAGGCTGCGGCGATCTCGGAGCCGACGAGCCCGGGCTGTTTGCCGACGATCCGCCGGATTCCGCGCAGGATTCCGAGCGGAACGAGGGTAAGCCAGTGCAGCCACACGACTGCGGCGGGGGCGTAGACGAGACGGCGATACAGCTGGGCACCGCGGGCCTGCCGTGCCCGCTTGCGCTTCGCCGCCGGCCGATTGGAGCGGCTGGGCCCGGCGATGCCTGAACTGTGGGTGAGCACCGTTGCGGACGGCACAACAGTGACCCGATGGCCGGCGAGCCTCGCCCTGGTGCAGAAATCGAGGGCGTCGTCGGCAGCCCCGAAGGCCGGGTCGAAGCCGTCGAGCTGCTCCCAGACGGTGTGGCGAACGAGCATCCCGGCCGGCGCGACACCGAGGACGTCGCTGACCGAGTCATGCTGGCCCTGGTCCAGTTCGTTCTCGACGAGGAACACCGTGGCACCGAACGGGGTCACGGACTCCCCGAGCGACAGGATGGTTGAGCCGTCCGCGGCGTCCTTGAGCTTCGGACCGGCGATGGCGACGGATGGTGCGACCTCGAGCGCTCCGAGCAGCCGCTGCAGCGCATCGGGCTCGGGTGCGGTGTCCTGCGCCAGCAGCCAGAGAAATTCGTCGGGACCGGCGGGCTGTTCGATGACCCGGATTCCCGCGGCGAGCGCCTGACCGAAGTGGAGCCGTTCCCCCGACGTCACGATGCGGTCGATGTTCGCCTGTTCGAGCGCGATCGTCGTGGCGGCAGGAGTGTCGCAGGCGACCGCAATGACGACGTCGGGCTGGCGGGACTGTGCCGCGAGAGCGTCGAGGGTGCCCTGAAGACCGGCGGGGCCGGAGCCGTCATGCACGACAAGGATTGCGGTAACTCGGGGAGACATCGCGTCAAGACTATGTCGGGCGCGGCTCACCGCCGTCGACTGGCTCGGCGTGGCACGATATCGCGTCGGCCGCTGCCGCGTCAGCAGAGGAGGTTAAACGGCGCGTTTCTTCAGCTTGCGGCGTTCCCGCTCGGACAGGCCACCCCAGATGCCGAAACGCTCGTCGTTTTCGAGGGCGTATTCCAGGCACTGCGTACGGACTTCGCAGCTGGTGCAAATGCGCTTCGCGTCTCGAGTCGAGCCGCCCTTCTCGGGGAAGAAAGCCTCCGGATCGGTCTGCGCACACAGCGAATCAGACTGCCAGGCGAGCGGGTTGTCGTCGTCGACAGCCTTGCGAACACCGGGTACGCCCAGCTGAACCGGATCGATGAACCAGTCTTCGGGAACACCAGAGCGATATTCAGGTGACATATCTCTCTCCCCACTTGTTTCCCGTGCGCCACGCGGCGCTAGTGATAATTACACCGGTGTAGTTTGGTTTCGTCAAGTCGCAGATAGTAAAGCCTCAACCCCCAATAGAGGGTTTACCGCGTGTTTACGGGCGTGTCGCCGAAGCTGTGAATCTCCGAGACGGCGCCGGCGGGAACACCTGTTCCGGACGAGAGCATCCGGCACACCGGATGTTTTCGTCCGGAGTGGGTGACTTTGCCTACGCCTGCGCGTTCGCGCGCGCCCGCCACGCGCTGTCGACCATCTCGAGCAGGGTGTGTCGCATCCGCCAGTCCAGGTCCCGCGCGGCCAGGTCGCCTGACGCGACGATGCGAGCGGGGTCGCCCGGGCGGCGCGCGGTGATGTCGGGGGTGAAGTCGATCCCGGTCACGTCGCGGACAGCGCCCATGATCTCCCCCACCGAAACGCCGTTCCCGGAGCCGAGGTTGTAGACGGGCTCGATGTCGCCCCCCGCGTCGAGCCGCCGGGCTGCTGCAACATGGGAGAGCGCAAGATCGGCGACGTGGATGTAGTCCCGCACGCATGTGCCGTCTGGTGTCTGGTAGTCGTCCCCGTTGATGCGCGGGGTGCGGCCGGCGAGAAGCGCGTCGAAGACCAGCGGGAAGAGGTTGTGCGGGCTGGTGTCGTACACGTCCGGGTACCCCGAGCCGACAACGTTGAAGTACCGAAGCGAGGTGTGGCGAAGGCCGGCGGCGACCTCCTGGTCATGGAGGAGCCACTCGCCGATGAGCTTCGATTCGCCATACGGAGACTGAGGGTTCTTCGCCGTCGCCTCGGTCACCAGAGCGGTATCCGGCGTTCCGTACACCGCCGCGCTCGACGAGAACACCATCCGGGTGATCTCCAGCTCGGCCATCGCTTCGAGCAGAACCAGGGTTCCCGTGACGTTCTGCGCGTAGGTGTGGAGCGGCCGCTCGACTGAAACTCCCGCGTACTTGAAGCCCGCGACGTGCACCACGCCGGTCACCGCGTGGTGGCGGAGGGTTGCCCGCACGAGCTCCCGGTCGAGGATGCTCCCCCGCACGAACGGGACGCCGTCGGGAACGAAGCCGGCATGCCCGCTCGACAGGTCGTCCAGAACGACGACGTCGATGCCCTGTTCGACGAACGCGCGAACGACATGCGCACCGATGTAGCCGGCGCCTCCGGTGACCAACCAGGTCATGTTGCCTCCTCGATATCGGGCGGCGATCGGCCGCCCGATATCGAGACTAGGGCACGGGGAAAAGCCGCCGGGGCGTCAGCGCATGCCCACCGTCAGGGATCGGCCGAAAGCGTCGGCGCTGTCGGTTCCGGCAGGGCCGAAGCGTCGCTCGGGGAGCCGGCGGAATCCGTCGCGGCGGAGTTCGACGACGGTGGCGATCGTGGCGAAGACGACCGCGGCCAGAAGCAGGATCAGCAAAATCATCATGGCAGTAAATCTATGCATTGCGAGATGCTGCCAACAGTGGCAGACTTGCCACTGCTCGATACTTTTCTGCCAAAGCTGGAGGCGTCCGACATGTTGAAGAAGATCGCGGTGCTGGCCCTGCCCGAGATGGCGCCATTCGAATTCGGGGTGCTCTGCGAAGTGTTCGGCATCGACCGCTCCGACTCGGGCGGTCCGGTCTTCGACTTCCACATCGTGGCGGCGGAACCAGGGCCGATCCGCACCAAGCTCGGCTTCGACATCCTCATCGACGAGGGGCTCGATGAGGCCCGCGATGCCGACCTCATCGCCGTTCCCGCCTTCTCCTTCGGCGCTCTCGACCCGCGCATCCTCACCCTGCTCCGGGATGCGGAAGCCCGGGGCGCATGGATCCTCAGCGTGTGCACCGGCGCCTTCGCCCTCGCCGAGGCGGGGATCCTCGATGGCAGGCGCAGTACGACGCACTGGATGTACACCGACCGGCTCACTCGCAATTACCCGGCCACGGAGGTCGACCCCGATGTGCTCTTCATCGAGGACCGCCGGGTCATCACCGGAGCCGGAACCGCGGCGGGCATCGACGCGTGCCTGCACCTCGTTCGGACGGAACTCGGTGCGGCCGCCGCGAACGTGATCGCGAGGCGCATGGTCGTGCCTCCGCAGCGGGACGGCGGGCAGGCGCAGTACATCCAGGCGCCGATCCCCGAGCGGCAGAGCGATTCGTTCGCCGGGGTCACCGAGTGGATGCTCGCACACCTTGCCGAGGACCTGCCCGTCGACGCGCTCGCAGCCAGAGCTCTCATGTCCGAGCGGACCTTCGCGCGCCGGTTCCGCGCTGAGATGGGCGCAACTCCGGCGGCGTGGCTGAACCGGCAGCGCCTGATCCGGGCCCAGCAACTGCTCGAGCGGACCGATGTCGGGCTGGAGCAGATCGCGGCGGAGTCCGGCTTCGGGTCATCGGCGGTGATGCGCCACCACTTCCTGAAAGTGCTGCACACCACCCCTCACGCCTACCGCCGCACGTTCAGCTGCACCGGCGAGGCGGCGATGGCTGCCGGCTGAGACGCCGTTACAGCCTGGTGGTCGCAACGAACAGCTCGCCCGCCCCCTGGACGGTCAGGGCGCCTTCGTCCGCGGTGATGTAGACAGCGTCGCCCTGGCCGAGATCGCTCCGGCCGGATGCCCCGGCGAGAGTCACGGCGCCCGCCGTTGCGATCGCGATGGCTGCCCCGGGCAGATCGATCGTCGACGACATTCCCCGGGTCGCCGCGACATGGACGAGCTCGAAGTCGGGCACGTCTGGGCGATACAGCTCGACCCCGTCCGCCGGCCGTTCCGCGGCAAGGTACGGCACCGGCACCGGCGTGAAGTTGAGGACGCTCAGCAGCTCAGCCACGTCGATGTGCTTGGGAGTGAGCCCGCCGCGGAGAACGTTGTCGCTCGCGGCCATCAACTCGACGCCGAATCCGCGAAGGTAGGCGTGGATGTTGCCTGCGGGCAGGTAGAGCACCTCACCCCGCTGGAGTGTGACGCGGTGGACGAGAAGCGACACGACGATGCCCGGGTCGCCGGGATGATGTTCGGCCAGCAGCCGCACGGTATCGACGGCGGGAGTCGCAGCGGCGCCGGCAGCGGCATCCGTCACCGCCTGAACGAGAACGGAGACGTCCTCGGTGAGGAGGGAGCCGACGACCCGGCGGAGCACCTCGGAGTCCTCGCCGTCGAGCGAGGAGCGGAAGGAACGCAGCGCGGTTCGGGCCTCCGCTGACAACCCGGGCACCGCGATCAGGACGTCGACGTCTGCACGGGCATCCGCGACCGGCCGGAAACCGCAGAGCGCCTCGAACCGGTCGCTCAGGGCGAAGATCAGTTCCGGTTTGTGGAACGCGTCCTTGTAGTTGCGGGTGGGTGCGTTCAGAGGCACGCCGGCGGCGTTCTCGCGGGCGAATCCTTCCGCAGCCTGCTCGGGCGACGGATGCGCCTGCAGCGACAGCGGGGAATCCGCGGCGAGCAACTTCAGCAGGAACGGGAGCCTGGGCTCGGAAAGCCCCGCAGATGCCGGGTCTCGAGCGACCCAGTCGGCGAGGGTTCCGAACCCGCCAACGGCATCAGGGTTGAGGATGCGGGCGGGCGAGCCCGGGTGGGCGCCGAGCCACAGTTCCGCCTCAGGAGATCCGGACGGTGCAACGCCGAGCACGGCGGCGATGTCGGTGGTTGAGCCCCAGGCGTAGTTGCGGGGGGTGTTGCTGATGGGAACAAACACAGGCTCGTCCTAACGGGATGCCGGGGGCGTGCGGGATTATCGCCACCCTACAAGAGCCGTGAGGCGGCTCCGATCTGCCGTTGTCCGTTCAGCCAACCGTGTTGTCGGGCACCGCCGCCGTTACCTAGGCTGCGAGAAGATTCTTTACGCTGTTCCCGATGCAATGGAGCCAGGCATGCCGTTCGAACCCCTCGCCAGCGATTTCTACGGATTCGAGACGCTGCTCACCGATCAGGAGCAGGAAGCGCTGATGCGCGTCCGCGACTACATGGAGGGCACGGTCCGCCCCGTCATCAACGACTACTGGGAGCGCGCCGAATTCCCGCACGAACTCATCGGTTCTTTCCTCGAGACGGATGTCGCTCGTTTTCCATTCGCCGAGACGCGTCCGTTCCAGAACTCTGCAGTGTTCCGGGGGCTGGTGTCGATGGAGATGGCGCGGGTCGACGCGTCGATGGCAACCTTCGTCGGTGTGCAGGAAGGCCTCGCCATGGGCTCGATCAGCGTGTGTGGCTCACAGGAGCAGCGCGACGAGTGGCTGCCGAGAATGGCGTCAGGGGAGGTTCTTGGCGCCTTCGGCCTGACGGAACCGCTTTCGGGCAGCGACAGCGCCAGGGGTCTCCGCACGTCGGCGACCAGGGACGGCGATTCCTGGGTGCTCAACGGTTCGAAGCGCTGGATCGGCAACGCCACGTTCAGCGACATCACCATCGTCTGGGCGAAGGACACCGCGGACGATGCGGTCAAGGGATTCCTTGTCGAGACGTCCAACCCCGGGTACACCGCGACGAAAATCGAACGGAAAATCGCCCTGCGTCCCGTTCAGAACGCCGACATCGTCCTCGACGATGTCGTCGTTCCGGAGAGCATGCGGCTGGCGAACGCCCACTCGTTCCGCGACACAGCGAAGGTGCTGCGGTCGACCCGGGCCGCTGTGGCCTGGTCGAGCGTCGGTGTCGCGGTCGGGGCCTACGAGGCGGCGGTGGCCTACGCGAAGGAGCGAGAGCAGTTCGGTCGCAAGATCGCCGAACATCAGCTCGTGCAGGATCTGCTCGCGAGATGCCTCGGCAACATCACAGCGTCGATGGCGCTGTGTGTGCGGGTCTCCCAGATGCACGACGAGGGCACCCAGCGTGACGAGCACTCCGCGCTGGCCAAAGGGTTCTGCACGTCACGGATGCGGGAGACGGTGGCGTGGGCACGCGAATCGATGGGCGGCAACGGCATCGTCCTCGACTACGAAGCAGCGCGCTTCTTCGCCGACGCCGAGGCGCTGTACTCCTACGAGGGCACCAGGGAGATGAACTCACTGATCGTCGGGCGGGCGATCACCGGCAAAGCGGCGTTCGTCTAAGGGGGAACCTCCGCGAGTACACCCCCGGCACGCGATCAGCAAGTCGGTCGCACGCCGTTGCCGGAGGTGGGAAAATTGTCAGGGTGCCCGGCCGGCCCTGGCCGGGTTCACGCTGACCGGAGGACGATCATGCCGCACGTGCGTCTGCGACGCGGATGCCACCTCGCGGTCACCTGGGGAATCGATGATCGGTTCGGCGGGATGACGGCAGCCCTCCTGCACCGGTCTCGTGCGTTCGTCCGGCTGGGTGGTGTTCCGGTCGACGTCGTCACCTTCGACCTGCGGCCCGACTATCCGGCCCTCGAGCAGCGGCTGCGCGCATCCGGGGAGCTCACAAACCCGATGACGCTGTCGAACATCTGGGACTGGCTCCGGGAGACGGCGCCGCCGGAGGACCCCGATGAGGCGCATGTGGCCGGTAGAGCGACGTTCACGCCGCTGGCGGAAAACCCGGGATACACCTCGGTGCGACGGGACGGCCGGGAGCTGATGCGTATCCGCCACGCCGACGACGGGAACACCCCGCTCCAGGTGGACCATTACCGTTCCGACGGAACACTTGCCGTGTCCGATCGCCGTGACATCCACGAGCACGGGAGGACGAGCGGGCGCGTCGTCGTCTGGTGCGACGCGCGGGGAACACCGTCCCGCCGCTGGACAAGCGGTCGATCGCTCTACCGGTGGTGGCTCGATCAGCTGAGAGACGGCCGGCCGACAACCCTCATCGTCGACAGCAAGACCAGCGCCAGGTTTCTCAGCGGCTACCACCGGCGAGGACTCCTCACCTTCCATGTCGTACATGCTTCCCATCGCCAGAGCGCGTCCGACCCCCTCCAGGTTCGCGCCTCCCGGGCCGACGTCTTCCGCTCACCTGAGGGTTTCGACCGCGTCGTGTTCCTCACCGAGCGCCAGCGCGCCGATGCCCGGCTGATCCTCGGTGCGAAAGCTCCCCTGGCTGTGATTCCGAATTCGCGCGAGGTGTCCTCCGCCGCGCGCGCTGCGCTGGCGCGGATCAGGGATCCCTCCCGGGGTGTCGTCCTGGCGTCGCTCGACTCGAGGAAGCGTGTCGAGCACGCGGTTCGGGCGGTGGCGGCTGTCCGGCAACCGACCCGCCTCGATGTCTTCGGGGAAGGGCCGAACCGCCCGAAAGTGGAACGCGCTGTAGCGAAGGCCGCAGGCACTCAGGCGCGGGTCACCCTCCACGGTTACACGGCAGTCGCCAGCCGGGAACTCGCCGGCGCCTCGTTCCTCCTCCTCACCTCCCGGAGCGAGGGCCTTCCGCTTGTCCTCGTCGAGGCGATGGCGAACGGATGCATCCCGATCGCGTACGACATCCTCTACGGACCGGCCGACATCATCCGCTCAGGACACAACGGATTTCTCGTGCCTGCCGGGGACGTCCCCGCGCTGACAGCGGCCATCGAACACCTGCTCAGCCTCCCGGCGGACCGCGTGGCCGCTCTGAGGAGAAACGCCATCCGCACGGCGAAGCGATACTCCGACACTGCCGTCACACGGACTTGGGCACGGGAGATCGATCGGGCTGCGATCGAGCGCGGTCTCCCACCCGCCGCGCCGGCACGTGCACTGGTTTTTCGGCTGCAGCGTGGAATAGCACGGCGATGGCCAAAGTTGCCGGGAGTGCGACGGCTGATACCAGCCACCACCGGTCATCCCCGATCGAGCGCTCGGTGTGATCGCGCGATAGCCTGACTTCATGACCTCGCCGACCGTCGCGCCCCCTGAAGCGCTTTCGACGCCGAGGCTGTGGGCGTCAGGCGTCGCCACTCTCGCACTGTTCATCGCACTCGCCGGCGACGGTATCCGGCACCTCCTCGGCCTGTGGGGTTTCGTGACGGTGAGCATTCTCACGGGTGTGGCGTGCGTGATCCTGCTGGTGGTGCTTCGTCCGGTGTACAACCGCCGGCGCACGCCGAAGGCACTCCTCGCGTTCATGGCCTTCGCCACGCTCTCCGTGGCCTGGTCGGCGTACCCGGGCGCCAGCTTGTTCACACTCGCCGGGATGCTCCTGTGCACCATCGCGGGGGTCTTCCTCGCCCTCTGCTTCGACTGGGCCCAGGTCGTCCGGGTGTTCGCCAACGCGATCAAATGGGTGCTCGCTCTGTCGATACTGTTCGAGCTGTGGGTGTCCGTGGTCGTGCGCGACAGGGTCCTGCCGTTCTGGGTCGATTTCGGGGACGGCGAACCTCCCCTGCTCGCATACTGGTCCCGAAACCTTCTCTTCGAGGGAGGGAAGATCCAGGGCATCCTCGGCAACTCCAACCTGCTGGGCATCATCGCCCTTTTCGGGATTCTCGTGTTCGCTGTGCAATGGGCGGCGGGGACCGTGCGACGCGCCTCAGCCATCGCCTGGCTGGCGGTTGCAGCGGCTGAGTTCCTCCTGACCCGCTCCAGCACGATGATCATCGCTGCGGCGATCGTCGCAGTGGTGCTCGCGGGCGCGCTGCTCGTGCGAAACGCCCCCACCCCGGCCCGCCGGACTCCGGTGTACCTGGGTGGTCTCGCTCTGTTCATCGCTGGGGTGGCAGCCGTTTCGCTCCTCAACCAGCAACTGCTGGCCCTGCTCGGGAAGAGCGACGACCTCACCGGTCGCCTCGACATCTGGCAAACGGTGGTCGAGACGGCAAGCCAGCGCCCGTGGTTCGGCTGGGGTTATTCCAGCCCCTGGGTCCCCTGGGTCGAGCCTTTCGAGGATCTTGTCGTCCGCCGCGGCGTGCTCCAGCTGCACGCTCACAACGCCTGGCTCGACGTCTGGTTGCAACTCGGCGTGGTCGGCGTCGTGCTGTTCACGGCGGTGATCCTTTCCACGCTGTGGCGCAGCTGGTTCGCGGCGGTCGACCGGCCGCGGTTCGACCTCCGAGACGACCGCCAGCACTCCGTGCTGTCCGTGCTTCCGGTTCTTCTCCTGGTGGTACTCCTCGTGCAGTCCCTCGCTGAGAGCCGAATCCTCATCGAGTCCGGCTGGGTCCTGCTCGTCCTTCTGTGCCTCAAGACGAAACAGCATCCGACGATCGATGCAGGCGCACCAGATGCGTCCACTCGCTTAGCTGAAGCGGGCCGATGACGGCTCCGCGCCCTGCTCCGAACCATCCTGCGCTGGTCGCGCTGTTCCGCGCACTCGGCAGCCCGCACGCTGCAGCGGCGCTCAGCCTCACCATCTTCGGAGTCGCATTCGCGACGCCGCTGATCCGTTCGATCCTCGGCTGGAGTGGACTCATCGGAGTGGTCGCCGCTCTCGTCCCGCTGGCAGCACTCGTGGTCATCGCCCGCTGGGACACGATCGAATGGCACGGACTCCTGCCGGTTTCGATTCTCGTGTTCGTCGGATGGTGCCTGCTTTCGACGTTCTGGACGGATCACCAGTGGATCACGCTGTCCAGTTCGCTCTACCAGATCGCGTTCGCCTTCCTCGGGCTCGCCGTCGCTCTCACCAGAGACATGATCCAGATCGTGCGCTCGGTGGGAACGGTGCTCCGGGCTTTCCTTTCGCTGTCGCTCGTCGTTGAAGTGCTGTCGGGGCTGATTCTCGATGTGCCGTTCGGTTTCATGGGCGTCGACGGCAACATTGCGCTCGGCGGGCCGATCCAGGGAATCTTCGGCTCCCGCAACACTCTGGGCTTCATGGCGCTCATCGGACTCCTCACGTTCATCATCGAGTGGAGAACTCGCTCAACGACCCGCGGCGTCATGGCGTTCTCGCTCGCGATCGGCGCCGCATCCCTCGGGCTCAGCCAGTCCCCGGTCACCCTCCTCGTGGCCATTGCCCTCGGGTTGGCTGGGCTGGCGCTGTACGGCCTGCGTCAGGCGCCGGCAGACCTGCGGAGGGCACTGCAGTGGGGGCTCGCTGCCCTTACGGCCATTGCCCTGCTGTCCACCTATCTGGCCAGGATGCGCGTGCTTTCCCTGCTCAACGCAGGGAGCGAATTCGAGTACCGCTATCTGCTCTGGTTCCAGGCCTGGACCCTCGCCCCGATCCGCGGCCTGGAAGGGTGGGGATGGTCGGGATTGTGGCAGGACGTCCCGCCGTACACCTATATCAACAACGTTCTGGTGCGCGCTCACGAATCAGCCCTGAACGCGTTCGTGGACGTCTATCTTCAGATCGGTCTCGTCGGTCTCGTCGCCTTCATAGCCTTGCTCGTACTGGCGTTCGTGCGCTCGTGGCTGCTCGCCTCGAACCGCCGAACGGTCACGTACACCTGGCCTGCCCTCGTGCTCGTCGCGCTGATAGCAACGAGCGCTGCGGAGAGCTTCATCCTCATCGAGGGCGGTTGGCTCCTTCTCGTCGTCTGTGCGGTCAAGGCATCGCAGAACATGAGCTGGCGGACGCGGCTGCGGAGCGGTCCGAAGCCACCTGTGCCCGTGGAGTGAGCGGTCAGCCGCCGATTCGCCCAGCGCGACCGCGGATGCCGTCGCGCAAACCGCCCAGCATGGCCTTGGTGTACGCGCCCCTTGGGCTGACGAACAGGCTCATCTTGAGGAACTTGAGGAGGACGCGAGGAACATCCTGTGCGATCCAGACTCGCGGTGTTTCCCGCCGGCGGTAGAGAAGGACCCGGTTGCGCATGATGTAGTACAACCGGGTGGTGCTGTGCACCGTCTGCTTGCCGAGAACCGGGATGTCGACGTGCTCGCCGATCTGGTGCGCCATCCGTGCGTCACACACTCCGAAGAGCTTGTAGCCCCGGTGCCGTGCGCGGAAACTCCATTCGAGGTCGACGTTGTCGATGAAGAGGGACTCGTCCATTCCGCCGACGGATGCGACAGCGTCAAGCGAGAGGAGCGAGCCGGAGCTGATCAGGAAGTCACATTCCACGACCTGTCCCGGTCCGCCGAACAGCTTTCGGCTCATCGGGAAACCCACGGTGATGAACGGCGCCACGTGTCCGGTTCTGACATCGTAGAACTGCGGCCCGACCGCCGCGACACGGGTTCCGCCCGCGTGCTCCCGAAGGGCGTGCGTGAGGATGGTGACGAGGCCCTCACCGATCACACTGTCCTGGTCGAGGATGAGGAGCTGGTCGAACCCTGCTGCCCGCGCCTTCGTGATGGCAACGTTGATGGCAGCGGCGATTCCGACGTTCTCCGCCGAGCGTTGGATGTCGACCCCCTCAACGAGCGAGTCGTAGTACCGGTGCAGCGCAGGCGACGCCGACGCGTTGTCAAAGATGAGGAGGCGGTCGACCTGCGCCTGCACCGCGTCGACGGCGGAACCGAGTAGCTCCAGATCCGGTTCGTAAGCCACGATGACGGCGAAGGTCCGCCCCGCCGAGTCTTCGGGGGACGGCCGAGAAGATTCGGAGGAAGGCAAAGACACTCGTCCAGTGTATCGGCGAGCACCGGAGCCGCCTTTGTCCACGAGCGCGGGAGGGGAGGGCTTACGTCTTGTCAGCTCGCTGTTTGCGAATGCCATTCGCTGTATGCGCCAGCCAGCGCCTCGAAGTCCTGGAGGCCATCAACGGTGAGCTCCATCCGACCGTCCCCGTACCTCTCAACCACGGCCGCGACGGCGTCGGCGGGGATCCCACTGCGTTCCATGCCGACGGTGTTCACGCCGCGGAGGCGTGCCGGGTTACCGTAGGCCTTCGCGTACGGCGGGATGCTCGTCGTGACCACGGATCCCATGCCGACCATCGACCCGGTGCCGATGTAACGAAATTGGTGCACGCTGGTTCCGAGCCCGAGGTTGACCCGATCGCCCAGGTGGACATGCCCGGCAAGGAGGACACTTGAAGCGAGGGTCACGTCGTCGCCGATCTGGCAATCGTGAGCGACATAGACCTGGTTCATGACGAACGCCCGGTCTCCCACCCGAGTGGTCGCCTTCCACCCCTGGTGGATTTGCGCGTGCTCACGGATGACGTTATCGTCCCCGATGATCACGCCGCCGCCAACGCCGTCGCCTGGCGTCCGCGGATGCGAAAATGACCTGACCTCAGGCGGAGCGCCGATGATCGCACCCGCTCCAATCCAGTTGCCGCTGCCAATCGTCACCGGTCCGTCGATGACGACGAACGGCCCGATCGTGTTTCCCTTCCCCAGCGAGACACTGTCGGAGATCACGGCGGTGGGGTGGATGGTGTTCACAGCGACTCCGGTGGACCGGTGGCGGGCCGTGCTGCCAGCATCGACCGCGCACACAGAGTAGGTTATTGAAGGGGCATTCGGAATGCCCATACAGCGTAGCCGAACTGACGAGGCCTAATGATACCTATTACCACCGTTGCTTTTGGACCCGAAGAGGAACAGCTTGTACTCGACGTCCTCCGATCCGGGGCCGTGGCCCAGGGACCGAAGGTCAAGGAGTTCGAAGACCGCTTTGCCGAGATGTTCGGCGCGAAACACGCTGTCGCAGTCAACAACGGGACCACAGCTCTGATCGCCTCCCTCGAGGTTCTCGATCTGCAGCCAGGCGACGAGGTCATTACGACCCCCTTCACGTTCGTTGCGACCATCAATGCCATCCTCCAGGCCGGCGCAATGGTTCGCTTCGCGGACATCGGTTACGACGATTTCAACATCGACCCCTCCTCGGTCGCCGCGCAGATCACCGACCGCACCCGAGTGATCGCCCCTGTCCACTTGTACGGTCAGATGGCCGACATGGATCCCATCATGGCTCTCGCGCAGGCGAACGACCTCCTGGTCCTCGAGGACAGCGCGCAGTCCCACGGGGCCAGCTACAAGGGGAAGTTTGCGGGCACTTTCGGCATCGGCACCTTCTCTTTCTACGCAACGAAGAACATCACAACAGGAGAAGGGGGCATGATCACGACGGACAGCGACGAGCTGGCCGACAAGCTCCGCACTCTCCGCAATCAGGGCATGAAGGCGCGATACGTCTACGAAATGGCTGGGAACAACTACCGGTTGACTGATCTGCAGGCGGTGCTCGCTCTCCCACAACTTTCCCGGTATTCCGAGACGGTTTCTCGACGACAGGAAAACGCCGCGAAGCTCAGTGCAGGGCTTGCAGGCGTGCGCGGACTCGTCACGCCGGTTCAGTTGGAAGGCCGTAAGCACGTCTGGCACCAGTACACGGTTCGAATCACGGACGATGCTCGTATCAGTCGCGACGAGTTCGTAGCGAGACTCGGAGAGGCGGGTATCGGGTGCGGCGTGTACTATCCGAAACTCATTCAAGACTACGACGCGTACCGGAACGACCCTCGCGTACTCCGATCCGATGTCCCCGTCGCCAGTGAGGTGGTTCGTCAGGTCGCGTCCATTCCCGTGCACACTGCACTGACTGATGACGACATCGCCACGATCGTCGACACAATCAACAACGTGCTGGGAGCGTAGGCGTGACAGAGCCGAAAAATCTGATTCTTGTTGGAGCCGGGAACATGGGCAGCCACCACGCGCGAGTGATCTCGCAGTCGACAGGGGCAAACCTCAAGTTTCTGGTGGACCCGCGCGAATCAGTCGGACGCGCGGTCGCTGAGAAGTTCGGCGCCGTCTGGGCACCGGAGTTGCCTGATCTGGCTGGGATCGACGGGGTCGTCGTTGCAGCAGCCACCGAGGCGCACTACCCTCTTGCGATGCAGGTCCTGAACCAGGACACCCCACTGCTCATCGAGAAGCCCGTCGCTGACAGCCTGTTGAGGACGCGTGAGATCATCGACCTCGCGGCCCACAAGGACCTTCCGCTGATGTGCGGGTTGCTCGAACGGTACAACCCCGCGGTTCTGACAGCGCGGTCATTCATGCAGGAACCGCTCCACATCACCGGCGTTCGCCACTCCCCCTATGCGCCCCGGATCAAGACCGGAGTCGCGTGGGATCTTCTCGTGCACGACGTCGACCTCGCGATCAACCTGGCCGGCGCCGAGCCGAGCGGGGTCGAAGCGCGCCTCGGGTTCTTCCACCCCGAATCAGAACACAACGCCGAAGACGTCGCGGAGACAACCCTGAACTTCCCGGGCGGCACCATCGCGCAGGTCTCGGCGAGCCGGATCGGGCAGAGGAAGATCCGGACCCTCTCAATCTACGAGATCGATCGCCTCATCGAGGTTGACCTTCTCCGCCGCGACGTCACCGTGTACCACCACGTCTCCGAAAACTCGGTCGATGGCGAAGGACGCGGTTACCGACAGCAGACCGTCATCGAGATCCCTGAACTCGTAACCTCCCAGGAGCCGCTGACTGCTCAATTCGAGCGGTTCCTCGCGGTGATCGACGGGACGTACGATGCGGCGACGGAGCGTGCGACAATCCTGCCGCCCCACGAGGTCATCGACAAGGTAGTGGCAGAGCGCACGGCATTACGAACATGACGACGGGGTTTCTCCCGGAGTCCCCAGAGCCGGCGAAAGGGCCGTCGTTTCTCGCCGCGTTCTTCGGCCACAGCGCGGTGCGCTACCTCCTCGTCGGAGGATCGGCTTTCGCTCTCGACATGGGGCTGCTCGCACTTTTCCATGAAGTACTGAGCCTCCCGGTGTGGCTGGCCACCGGGTTAGCCTTCATACTGAGTTTCGTCTACACTTTCACGATGCAGCGAGCGTTCTCGTTCGGTGGAAACTCTCCGCATGGACCGGCGCTGGTGCGTTACTCGACCTTGGTGGCGTTCAACACAGTCGCCACCATGGGCATCGTCACACTGCTCAGCGCAACTCCGCTTGGCTGGGCCGGCGGCAAAGTGCTCTCTACCGTGTTCAGCACAATCTGGAACTACTTCGCGTATCGCTACTGGGTTTTCGCGGCCCCGCGCTTCAACCCGGATTCCGTTCCGGATGGCGCTCCGGCGCCCATCGAAAATCACGATAAGGACTAAATTTGTACAAGGGTGCCACCATCTCTGCAGTTGTTCCTGCCTACAAGGAAGAACTCATGATCGCAACGGTGATCGACACGATGCCGTCATTCGTGGACCACATCGTGATCGTGGACGACTGCAGCCCTGACGCCACCAGCGAGGTGGTGAAGGCAAGCACCGACCCCAGGGTCCACTTGATCCGTCACGAGGTCAACCAGGGCGTCGGTGGGGCCATCATCACCGGCCACAGGACCGCGATGGAGCTTGGGTCCGAGGTCAACGTCATCATGGCCGGCGACGCCCAGATGGATCCCGCATACTTGCCGGCGCTGCTCGACAAGGTGACGGATGAAGGCTACGGCTTCGCGAAGGCCAACCGGTTCTTCGCGCCCGAATCTTTCGAAGGCATGCCCAGATACCGGGTGTTCGGCAATATCGTGCTGTCATTCATGACGAAGCTTGCTTCAGGTTACTGGCACCTGTTCGACCCCCAGAACGGGTACACCGCCGTCCGGACCGAGGTGCTCGAGCGGGTGCCACTCGATCATGTGGCTCGCCGGTACAGCTTCGAGAATGACCTGCTCATTCACTTGAATATCCTGCAGGTTCCGGCCGTCGACGTTCCCGTTCCTGCCGTGTATGGCGACGAGGTGTCCAGCATCAAGCTCCGTACCGTCATCCCGGAGTTGATGAACATGTTGCTGAAGGGCTTCTGGCGGCGCATCTGGTACCGCTACGTCCTGTGGTCTTTCTCGCCGATCGCCCTGCTGCTGTTCATGGGCCTGTTGCTGTTCATCTTCGGCATCGGTGTAGCCATCTGGGTTTGCTTCCAGGTCCTCAGTTCCGTGGTCGCCACCGCGGCGACGGTGATGCTTGCCGCTCTGCCGTTGATGATCGGCACACAGATGCTGATCAGCGCATTGCAACTTGATATCCAGGCCAGTCCGTCCACGCCCAGCTTTCGCCGTTTCAGCGACTCCCGCACATAGGGCCGGAGGGCCGCCTCACCGCAGGGGATCCGGGCCCGGGCACATCGCCCGGTGATTCGCCCCACGAATCGTTCGCTAACTCCTGACAGCTGACGCGAGTTCGACGCTCTCGGTCTCGCGATGCGCGCCGGTGTTCAGCGCCGCGTACAGCACGGCAAGGATCAATCCCTGCCCCAGGAGCGCAAGCGCCAGCCAGGGAAGAACACCGACAGGAGGATGCCACTGCGGGTTCAGCAACAGGGACGTCCAGGTGCCGTTCACTCCGACCGCGTAGCGCTTGATCGTTACGGCAAGCGCCCACACCTGACCGATGGCGACAAGCGCTCCAAAGGCCCAGAACAAGGTCACGGCTACCGGCCGGGTTGCCGTAATGGCGTGGCTTCGCGGCGCAAGCATCATCCCGACTCCGCTGAGCAGGATGAAGCACACGTACGCGACGAGGGTATAGCGTCCCTGCCAGATGTAGCCGGAGTTCTCTACGCTGAGAGCCTGAATCAGGGGCGGGCCGATGAACAGGCCGAGAGCCATAACGATGTAGGCGACAAGAAGGCGGCCACGGATCATGGTAAGTGCGACAATGCCGACCCCGGCTCCGAGCGCCGACCACAACACATAGGTGAATGCGGGACTCCAGGTGTCCAGCCACCCGAATACGCCGATCAAGCCCGGATCGAAAGACCTGTCCAACAGCATGAGGATGAATGCCTGGGTGGGAGTGGTTGCGCCCGCCCCCGGGAAGTTGCCCATATTGTTGAGCGTTCCGCTACTCAGGACCCACGCCAAAGCGAACCCCACACCGGCGAGGAGCACAGCCAGGCACGCCCAGATTTCCCATCTCCTGAACAAGGCCGCTAAACGCGCACCAGGAGTGGCGATCAATACTGCGGCGGCGATGAGCGCCACCCAGACCGGAGAGATTCCGCGCGCGTTGAAGAGCAGCGCACCGCTGACGCCGATCAGCACAAGCGCCATCCGGAGGTGCTCGTCGGGACGGGGACCGATCGTGACCCAGAGGAGCAAGGTGAGCAGAGCGGCCCCAGCAGTGATCTCGAGCGAGTTCGGATTGACAGCGCTGTTCAGAAAGAAAACCATCGGCGTTGCGGCGGCCACAAAGGTCGCGGATGCCATGAACGGCCGCCGAAACTGGAGAAGGACGGTTAGAGCCACAGCGAGGAAGAACGATGAGATCAGCGCGCTGACCAAACGCATTCCGAGCACTGCCACTTTGGGACTCTCGGCCAGCAGCGACGGCCACCCGACGAGCGCGTAGTACACCGGATTGTAGAGCCCGGCCGACGTCGTGGCCTTCGACAGTCCGCTTGCGTCGGTGACCGCGTCCACGACACAGGCGGCCGTTCTGGTTGGATCGAAGGCGTAGCACGGCCAGGTCGCGGCTGTTGCGACGTCAGTCGGCACCGTCACCCGCAGTTCGGCCGGTTTGCTTGTCGGTTCGCCCAGGAGCTGCCCGTGGGCGACCGCGGCAGCCTTGATGATGTGTGCGGGCTCGTCAGGGCTGCCGCCCATCGGTGTTGCCACAGCCCAGCTCCCCGAGAGGATGAAAATTCCGAGCCAGGATGCCACAAACGTCCAGAGTGGGCGCTCGGCGGTCTTACGCCACACGTTTTTCATCGATTTCCTGTCCTGCTCTCGGCGCACCATCCGCCCAATAGTGTCCTTACTTTCGCTCTCAACTAACGAACGTGGGTGTTCGACTCGCGACGAACTATCGCGTGACCGTCTGGCAGCCGATGAGGGTGTGGCCACCGGCGCCGTTGTTGATTCCGTATGCGCAGACCGTCGACGTGCCCGAGGGCGCTGCGACACTGGCAGAGAATCCATGGTGTGGCCCGTACGTCGGGTACGAAGCCGCGACATCTTCTCGTGAACCCTCAGCTGCCACAGCGGTCCCGATTGAGCCGACATAGAGATGCACAGCTATCGGCGCGGTCGTGTCGGGGTCGATCGCCCAACCGGAGATCTGGAACCCCGTGGCCGTCGGAACGACAGCCTCCAGGTTCCCGAACGGGGCTCGTCCTTGATCAGAGATCGTGCTGGGAGGTGCCGGAACAGTGACGTTCTCGCAGCGCTGCAGCACATTTCCGCCAGGGCCCGAGTTGATGGAGTAGACGCACACCGTCCGGACGCCAGGAGCCGCGCTGAGCGTTGCCGAGTAGCCGTGTTTGTCACCGTACGCGGGGTAGTGCAGGGCGACGTCCGGCCTGCTCTTGTCGGCGAGCATCGCCACCCCGGTGGAACCGACGTAGACATGAACCGGAATCGAATCAGCAGTGTCCGGGTCGATTGCCCACCCTGAAACCGTTATTTTGCCGGCGACGGCGGAGATGGTCTCGAAGTTGCCGATCGGCACCCGCCCTTGCTCGCTGAGACCCGAAGAAGCAGTGGGCACGACGACGGTTTTACAACCCAGGGCGACGTTTCCTCCCGCACCGTTGTTGATAGCGTATGCGCACACCGTCCGACTACCCGGGTCCGCCTGTGCCTTCAGGGAGTACCCGTGATTCGGCCCATACGCTGCATACTCGGCAGGGAGATCGGAACGGTTGCCGTCAGCCATGATTGCTTTCCCGACGGAGTCGACGTAGACATGCACCGGGATCGCCGAAGCGGTGTCCGGGTCGATCGCCCATCCGGAGACCGAGATTCCAGAGGCGTCCGCTGTGACCGAGCTGAGGGCCCCCACCGGAGCCCTGCCCTTCTCGACGATGCCCGAGGACGCGTTCGGCACGGTCACTGTTTGACATCCGAGGACGGAGTTGGCGCCGGTGCCGACGTTTATGCCGTAGGCGCAGACCGTGTGTGGGCCAGCTGCCGCCGGAATCGTCTCAGAGATGCCGTGGTTGGTCCCGTAGGCCGCGTACTTCGCCGGGATGTCCCCCCGCGTCTTGTTGGCGGTCAGGGCCTTTCCTGCGGCGCCAACGTAAACATGGACGGAAATCGGGCCGGCGATGTCCGGGTCGATCGCCCATCCGGAGAGCCGGATACCCGTTGCGTCGGTCTGGATTGGATCCAGGTGACCAAGCGGGTCGCCACCCGGTGTGGTCGTGTCCCAGCAACCGAAGAGCGTATTCGCACCGGGGCCGGAGTTGATCCCGTAGACACAAACAGAGTGCGAACCACCAGCAGGGATCGGGAATTGAACATCGAACCCGTGATTGGGTCCGCTGGCCGGATGGGCGCCGCCCACGTCCGCCCGCGGGGCCGACGCCGTATACGCCTTGCCGACGCCGTCTACGTACACGTGAACGTCGATCGGGCTCGAGACATTCGGATCGATGGCCCATCCCGCGACCCGGATCGCTCCAACGCCGCCCTGCACCACTTCGACGTTTCCGAACGGATCGGTTGGGGCCGGCGCTTTCGTCGAGCCGAACCAGTCGGTGAAGTAATTGTAGAAGTTGCGGTTCCCGTAAGCGGAGCAGGTGGGGTCGTTGGATGCACCATATCCAGCAGCCAGGGCAGCGTCGTTCGGCTGGTACGGCGTGTAGTAGTACAGCGCCGCGGTGGCCTTGTTCTCCATGGTGACCGCTGAGGATCCACACGAGGCGTTGGGACTGTAGCGGACCTGGGCTGGCTTGCCGACAGGAAACCACGTGAAGTAATTGCTTGTTCCTGGTGGGTTACCGTAGCGCTTGAGCTGCCAGATACCCATGTAGACCTGGTTGTAGAAGCCGAAATACTTGGTATCGCATGCAGCAGTGTCGGGGCACGCATAACCCATTGATGCCTGCCACGCCCAAGCGGAGGGTGCGCTGCTTTGCACGAGGCCTTGCTCCTTCTGGAGCATCACCAGAATGACCTGCGGGTTCACGCCGCAGGACTGCGCCACCTTGAAGATGATGGACGCCGCAGACTCGTTCGCTGCGCCGCGGTACCCGTCGCACATTGCATCCGCTGCGCGGTCGTACGTCGATTGCGAGAAATCCTTGAGGCAGGTCTTACCAGCAGCACACGTGGAGACCTTGCCGTTGAGGAAGCTCTGGATCTGTGCCTGGGACATCGTGCTGGTGTCATGGAAGACCGCGTCACTGATGATGTTGCCCGGTTTGAACTGCGACAGGTCAGCAGCGCTTGCCGCAGTCGTTGGCACGACCACCGCCCCGATCGTGGCCAGAAGCGCGAACAACACCGCGGCGACTACCCCCGTGGTTTTTCGGCACCAAGAAACGTCCGTGAATTCCCTCATGAGGCTAATCGTATTGACTTGCGGGATCTGCCGCCGAAATCGGCCCATCCGACGCGCCGCAGTTCACCGGATTGCCCCCGAATGCTGGACAGCAATTCAACTCGTGAGGTCACGACGACGCTTCCGGCGTTCGACAAACTGCTCGTAGACAGCCGCCGGGCCACCTTCCCTGAGGTAGTAAACCGCTCGCTCGATGTCGCGGCTCAGGCCGGTCTTTCTCTCCTGGATTTGATTGGCCCCCACCCGTTTTGGCTTCGCTCCGAGTCGCGAATTCTTCGCGAGTACTTTGGTGTCTGCCGCTACGACGGGGTTTCGACAGAACTCGACGAGAGGGGCTAGTGCGCGCTCCCAAACGAATTCCTGCCGCACTCTGGCGACGTTCGCCCGGGCCTCGGCAATCGCAACCTCGTCATAGAGGAACTTCTCAAGTGCCTCAACGATCGCTTCCTCGTCGCGTTCGGGAACCGAAGCTCCGAGGGATGCGGAAGCGACCAGGTCGCCGAACGAGTCCCCTTCGGTAGTGACAATGGGCAGCCCCGCCCAGAGGTAGTCGAGAATTCGCGTGCGGAAGGAGAACGTTGTTTCAACATGCTGGAAATGGGTCGACACGCCGAGGTCCGCATCCAGCAAATAGTTCTGACGTTCGTCAAAGACCACCCAAGATTCGTTGAAGAAGACGTTCTTACCGGTCAGCCCGAGTTCTTCGGAGACGCGGCGAGCTGCTACAACCGCTTCCATCTCCGGAACGTCCGGGTTCGGGTGCTTGACGCCCATGAAGAAGAGGCGGATGTCCGGGTGTCGTTCAGCAACCTTGCCGACCGCGCGGATCAGCGTGTCCGGGTCGAACCAGTTGTAGATTCCACCGCCCCAAATGACGACCTTATCGTCGGGGCCAATCCCAGGGACGACCCCGCGAATCGCGTGTTTGGTTTGCACCGGATCGGTGCTCGAAATACCGAATGGAGCCACCGCTATGAGGGAGTCGAGCTCGGAGTCCCTGGAGTATGTGTAAGCGTTGATGCGGCCGAGAGCCGCAAGCTGGCCCAACCAGAAGTGTCTCTGCCGCTCACTTGCGCACAGGAAGAAGTCGCCGATCTCCAGCTGGTGGTTCAGCGCGTTCGTCGCGCCGTTGACTTGATCGTTCCACAGGGTGAGGGTTTTACCTCGGCCCTGTTCGAGCTGTTCAAGGTGCATCGGGTCGTACACGTCGACGACGAGGATTTTGTTCGACTTCCCGAATGCCGGGAACATGGCGAGTGCGTGCCCCTGCACGATGATGACGTCTGCCCACTCTTCATGGGGCTCAGCCGACGACGGCCGGTGACGAGAGATGACGCCGACTTCGAAGTCTTTGTCGAGCGAGACGGCGCTGGCAATGCTGAGGAGCCGGACGTCATGCTCGCTGGACAATGTCTTGGCGATGTGCCATGCGCGGATGGCAGGGCCTGCCATCTTGGCTCCGATTGGATCGCCGGTAACCACCAGAATTCGACGACGAACAGGCTCCGTGAGTTGACCCAGCGTTCCGACGATCTTTTCGTAGCCAGCGAGGTAACTCTCAATAGGGTACGCAGGCTCATCGGTTTTCCCGAACAGCCGCTTCAGTTCGCGGTCTGACTTGACGCGTGACTCCTGTACCTTCCTTCGTTCTGCCGTTGCAGCTGGAAGGTTTTCCACGAACTGATCAATCGCAAAAATGCCGGCAGCGGTCTGCTTGGAGATCGAAACGTGTGATTCGCTATCGTTCCCGGGCACGCGAAGATCAAGTTGAGCGGAGTCGATCTTGCCGCGGCTGATCGCACGTCGGGTCGCGAGCAGCAAAGCGCCCGGGAAGACCTGGGCGAGGGACTCATCGTCGAGGTTCTTGTACAGCGTGTACAACGCGTTGCGTTCCAAGAGATAGGTCTCTCGGAAGTTTCCAAACTTGTCCATCGACGCATGATGCTTGTGAAAAGCAAGCGACTTCGGCTGGAACCGGAATCGGTACCCGAGGAGGTTGAGCCGCCACCCCAGGTCCACGTCGTCATAGAACATGAAGTAGTTGTCATCGAACCCGCCGAGCTGCTCAAAGACTCGAGCGCGGATGAACATCGCAGCCCCGGTCCCGAACAGGACGTCCTTCTCCTCGTCCCAGGAACCGCGATCTTTCTCTCCGGCATGCGGCTTGTAGCCCATGCCGTACCAGGTGATGGAGCCGTCGACGTAATCGACCCTGTCGCCCTCCCAATCCAAGACTTTGCTCGCTACAGCACCGATGTCGGTTCCAGTCGCAAAGGTCGCCATAGCCGCTGAGATCCAGTCGACGTCCGGCTTGGCATCGTTGTTCAAGAAGGCGATGAATTCGCCGCTCGAGTGGGAAACCCCGAGGTTACACCCGCCTGTGAAGCCGAGGTTTTCCTTGGATTCGATGATTGTCGCGCCATGAGCATGCTCACGAAGCTTGGCCAGGCTGTCGTCGCCGGACCCGTTCTCGACAACGAGGATTTCCAGGTCTTCACTAGGCCAGTTCAGGCCTTGCAACCCCTTGACTGCTTCGATGGTATCTTCGGCACCTCGAAAATTCACCAGCACCACGGAAACCAGACCAGGCCGGAGTTTTCTCACAAGACACCTCAAAATCGTATTTATAGAACAGAGCCATCGGAGTCTATCAAGCACCCTCGGGGGCCCTCCCCCAAGCGAGCGTGGCTCCTCCTCCCAGCATCCCCCGGGTGAACTCTGTAGGATTCTGAAGTTGTACCCGATCGAAAGAGACCCTGCCCTATGGACCAGCCCGTGAATGACCCTGCACCTACGCGGGTCGTTAAGGAGCCGCTGCGGCGGATCGGGCGCCCTGACCACAAGGGCAGAGGGACCGTTGAATCGGTCAAGGAAATCTTCGCCTATCGCGAATTGCTCTGGCGTCTCGTCAGCCGGGAGATTCGCGCCAAGTACAAGAACAGCAGCCTGGGAATCGTCTGGTCTCTGGTGCGTCCGCTGGCCCAGCTGCTGATCTACTACGTGGCTATCGGACAGTTCCTGGGCGCGGCCGGCAACACCCCCGATTTCGCCATCTTCATCTTCACCGGCCTCACCATTTGGGGGCTGTACTCGGAAATCATCAGCGTCGGCACAACTTCAATCGTCAGCAACGGTGGCCTGGTCAAGAAGGTCTATCTGCCCCGCGAGATTTTTCCCCTCGCGGCCGTCGGTGGGGCTCTCTTCAACTTCGCGGTGCAGTTCGGCATCCTGATCGTCGCCACATTCGTCGCCCTCAAACCACCGCTTCACTGGGAGCTTCTCTACTTACCCCTCGTGATCATCCTCGTCGTCGTGCTCGGTACCGCGATCTCGCTCGTGCTGTCCGCGGTCAACGTCTATCTCCGCGACGTGCAACACCTCGTGGAAGTGATGCTGCTCATCTTCTTCTGGGCGTCACCGATCGTTTATTCCATCTCGTTCGTCCACAAGTCGCTGCAGGGCTCATGGCTCGAGGAGCTTTATCTGGCGAACCCCGTCACGCTAGCCATCCTCGGAATGCAAAAAGCAATGTGGGTGGCAGGCACGAGCGATCCGTCCCAGTACTGGCCGGCCCACCTCGAAATCCGTCTACTCATTGCGCTTGTCGTGAGCGTGTTCCTGCTCTGGATCGCACAGCGCGTCTTCTCTCGCCTGCAGAGCAACTTTGCCCAGGAGCTCTGACCGTGACTCTCGTTCATGAACCGATCGTCCGCCTCGAGGACATCTCGAAGAGATTTGTGCTCCACAAAGACAAGTCGATCAAGGACCGTGTCCTCTACTTCACCAAACGCGAGCAGTCCCGTGAGGACTTCTGGGCGCTCGGCGGAGTGTCACTGGACATCCAACTGGGTGAAACCGTCGGACTGATCGGGCACAACGGGTCGGGCAAGAGCACGTTGCTCAAGATCATAGGCGGGATCATTGACCCAACCAGTGGGGCAGTGTATCGCCGCGGTCGCGTTGCTGCTCTTCTGGAGCTGGGTGCCGGTTTCCATCCGGACCTGTCCGGCCGTGACAATGTCTACCTCAACGCGGCAATCCTCGGGATGTCGAGCGGCGAGACTGACGCTGTCTTCGATGACATCGTGGAGTTCTCCGGGATCGGCGACTTCATCGACTCCCAGGTGAAGTTCTATTCGTCGGGGATGTACGTG